>JAYVSS010000224.1:0-40926 GCA_043775075.1 Acidimicrobiia bacterium | reverse complement strand
CGTTTCCAGGCGACGAAGCGCGTCGACGGCCCCGCGGGCGTGAATCGTGGCAAGGCCGCCACGGTGGCCGGTGAGAAGCGCCTGTACGAGGTCGAACGCCTCGGGACCCCGGACCTCGCCGACGATGAGCCGATCGGGTCGCATCCGCAATGCGGTCCGCACCAGAGCCCGGAGGTCCACCGCCCCGTGGCCTTCCGCCGTCGCCGGACGACACTCGAGGCGGACAACGTGCTCGCCGGGCAGGCGAAGTTCCGCCGTGTCTTCAATCGATATCAACCGCTCATCTGCCGGGATAGACGCCGCCAGTGCGTTCAAGAGCGTGGTCTTACCCGAACCCGTTGGCCCAAAGACCAGGACCGACGAACGCTCCGTCACCGCGGCTACCAGGAGTTCCTCGATGGGTGGCGACGCCAAATCGGACAAGGTGAGCGGAAGGGAGCGGAAACGACGGATGGTGAGGTAAGGCCCATCGACGGCGAGCGGCGGCAGGACGGCATGGACGCGCGAACCGTCCGAAAGGCGGGCGTCGACCATGGGGCTGAGGCGATCGAGGCGCAGGCCGAGCGGTAGCAACATGCGATCAATCGCTCGTTGGAGTGCTTCGGCCGACAGCGAAACGGGCGAGCGGATGAGGACGCCACAACGTTCAATCCAGACTGATCCAGGACCGTTCACCATAATTTCGGTGATCTCCGGGTCTCGGAGGAGGACCTCAAGCGCGCCGAATCCGGAGATGTCGGCGACCAGTTCGGCGACCAGTTGATCGACATCCGACCTGGGCAGAAGGGGTGACCGCTCGGCGAGAAGTCCGCTGGCCACCGTGGAAACGATGTCTCGGCTCGGTGGGGCGGTTGGATCAGCACCGGACCGGAGGACGCCTCGCCTGGCCAATTCATCGAGGACGTGTCTCGACGTGACCGCTGGCGCGGCGGCGTGCATCAGCGTCATCACGCCACCTTCAGTGGACGATGGCGAGTGATTGAGCTCGAGTGGACGAGCGGACGGAGCAACGGTCGCAGCGACCGAGCGAGCACCCGGGGCATCCGATGCGCCAGTGATGCGGCATCGACGGATTTGGCGATCGCTGCATTCCATGGCACCCGAGCCACCACCGAGACATCGAGCGCACGAACCAGGTCGCGACACGTCAGCGTGCGGTCGGGCTCCTCAACGATGACAAGCGCATCGGCGCGCTCGGCCGCCACCGCAGCGCGACCGGCCAGGTAACAAAGGCGTAGCACCAGGACCGAAAGATCGGCACTCGACAGGAGGGCACCACGCACCGCGGTGTTGGTGCCGAGATCGACCACGACATGACCGGGCCACTCGCCCAGCCAGGTAGCGAGTTCGGCTACGCGAGCCGGAGCCGGAGTGTGGCACAGGGCGCGGCCGACAGGAAGGACGTGTACCCCGGTTTCTCCCCCCACCACGAGCTGATGAATCAGCGACGATGCTACGGACTCGTCCGCAGCGAGCCAATCGTGGACCCCTGATACCTCGCTGGCCGCCAAGCAGCCGAGTACCAGTGCGGCCCCGCCGGTGAGATCGACAAGGAGGACCGGCTCTTCGGAGCGCCGCGCTGTGAGCAATGCCAGAGCGGTGCTCGTGACCGATACCCCACTTCCCCCTTTGACCGACCAGCAGACCGTGACCATTGCCAACCTCTCCCGCAAGGAAACGCCCAGCGTCGCCCCGAAAAGGGGACCGGGCATGAAGACATTCGAGCGCTGGGGGAAGCGGTGAGATAACAGTACGGGAGGGGTAGGACAGTTCCGGCAAGGAGTCGCGCCAATCCGCCAAGCACGGCGGGGCGTCGGCCGAACCCGGAGCCAAACGACGCCTTAGCGCCCGGCTAAAGTCGACCCCGGAGGTGTCCGGGTACCTGGTGGGCTCCCTCGCCTTCAAAGCGAGTGGAACGGATGATCTCCGTTCGGCGGGTTCGATTCCCGTCCACCTCCGCCAGATAATGCCTGCGCAGAGCCACTTTCGGGTGGTCTCTGACCAGGGATTGGTGACAGAAATTTCGCTCCCGAACAGGGCGTCCCAAGTCCGGTCCTGACGTTTCCGGACGCGACCAGCGTGGTTGGAGCACTGAACCCACGCGGCCAAGCCACACCGGCTGCGAACGGCCCGACAACGACCGATTCGAACCTGAACGAAAGCGTCGGCAGTGGACGAGCGTGGATGCGGGTCAACGCACCGCCCGTCCACGACGAGGCGGGCAACACCACATCGGTCCTGGCAGCATTTGCCGACATCACCGTGGAGCACAAACTGACGGTGGAACAGCGGCGATTCAGCCATCTATTCCGGTATGCCAACGACGTCGTCATCGTCATCGGCCCAACGGGCAGAGTGTCCTACAGCAGTTCGTATTCGACCGTGCTATAAACTCAACACCGACCCGTCGGTTCGACAGGCCAGCTACCGGTCATTTCCCGGCTCCAGGGATGACGATTATGGAGCTCAGGTTGACCGAGCCGACCGCCACGCCGGCGGCGACACCGTACCGGGCCACCAGCAGCGCCGAACCTTCAGGCGTGGACGGATGCACCGGAACACAGAACGGCTTCACCCCGTAGAGCTTGATGATCTCGCGGTAGCCCTTGTAGTACCCGGCTCCGAGATCCGCAGCGGCCCGCGAACCGAGCTGGTCAGCGAGTCGGGGGAGCTGGTACCACGGCACGGCGGGCCGGGCGTGGTGAGTGTTGTGCATGTTGTTGAACAGGAACAACAGGCCGAAAGGGAAGATCCCGTCCACGAAAGCCGTCCGTGATGCGCTCTCCGGCTGCCAGAGATGCTCGGCGAACGACCGGATCTGAATCACTGAGGTGCCGAGCCACACGGTACCGAGGAGGTACTCCCACACCGGCACGCCGGCGACCCCGAACGCCCAGATGAGGGTGATCGCCATCCAGATTACGTGGGACGACCAATCACTCCACGCGGTCGCTTCACGACGACGCAGCCGGGCGTACTCGGCTCCGAGGAACCGGACGATTCCTATCGGCGGGCCAATCAACATCCGGCCGATGAACGTGCGGTTGCCCCACAGGACCGCCCGCACCACGGCGTTCGCCCGACGCCATCGCTCGGCATCGCAGTAGAAGCTCTCGGGATCCTCAAACGGATCCGTGAGCAACGAGTCGCGGTGGTGGCGAAGGTGCAGCGTTTTATACACCCGAAACGGAATCCACAGGCTCATGGCAAATGCCCCAAAAACTTCGTTGACCCGCTCCGATGGGAACGGATGCCCGTGAATGACCTCATGCTGCAGCGACGACCACCATCCAGAGATCAGCCCGAGCGCCACGACCACCGTCACCGCCGGCAGGTGCCGGTGGCCCAGGGTCACGGCGCCGTAAAGAAAGAGAATGAGCACACCAAGGGCGACCGTCGGCCACTCGACCCCGGCGACGCGCCCCGAATAGGTGGTGTCGCGAGGGGGTAGTGCTCGTGTTGTCTTCGACATGTGGCCTGGATGAACGGTAGATGGACGATCGGTCACTAATCACCATCGCTGATCACGCTGCGCGCGTCCAGAGGCGTTTGCGCACGGAGCGCATCACAAGCGCACAAAACACCGCAATCGTTGCGAATCCACCTCGTTTGCGGTAGAAACACCACCATGCAGGAACGGCAATCGACCCTTAACATCTTCCGAGAACGGCTGGGCGAACTCGTCTCTAACGTGCACGGCTCACGCGTCGCCCTGGCCCGCCAACTCGAGATAGACCGCACCACCCTGACCCAGCTCCTCTCGCCGACGAACCGGCGCCTCCCTCGGGTCGAGACCCTGGTCGCCATCGCCCGACATGCCCACGTGTCCGTCGACTGGCTCCTTGGGCTGCGCTCGGATAACCCGGGCCAGACAGACGTGCTCGACCGCCAGCCGATGATCGAGCGCGACGCAGGCGCCCCCGACGACGCCCGACTGTTCGAATGGCTCGCCGACGCTCGGGGGTCGAAGATCCGCTACATCCCCACGACGCTCCCTGACCTCTTGAAGACCGAGGAGGTGATCCGTTACGAAGCCGCCGGAACACCGGCCGGGACCCTGCAGCGCGACCTCGGCACGACGACAACCGGACTCAACTGGCAACGGCGGCCCGACGCCGACATGGAGTGCTGCAGCTCGGTGCAGTCGCTCGAGAGCTTCGCCCGGGGGGAGGGGATCTGGAACCGACTCACCTTGGCGTCGCGTCGCGAGCAACTCGAGCACATCGCCGAGCTGACCGACGAGCTTTACCCCACGTTCCGGTGGTTCCTCTACGACGGACGCTCGCGCTACGCCGCCCCGGTCACGGTGTTCGGCCTTCGCCGCGCCGCGCTGTACGTCGGGCAGACGTACCTGGTCTTCACATCCGACGAGCACGTTCTCGCGATGGCCCAACACTTCGATGCGCTCGTTCGCACCGCCACCGTGCAACCACCTGACGTCCCGGCGCTGTGCCAGCGGCTGGTCCGTGCGAGCAGGACCTGACGCCCGCACGTGCCCGCATTGCGCTCGCCGAATCGGTCCTCACCACGCCGCCCATATCGACCACGCGTTTTCCCGCTCACTCGATGCGTTCCATATACGCGTACATAGGATCGCTCGAGGGGGCGAGGCGAGTCCGACCCATGCGGTCGTTGTCGACGATGTGCTCGCCGGGCATGTCATCTTCTCGATACCACCCGTCGTCGAGTGACGCCGGTCTCTGGCCGATCGAGCAGCGTTAGCATCGATGATCGCAGTACCCGGAGCGTTCGACTCTCGGTCAGCGATTGATCGTGGCGCAACAACTCGAAGCACTCGAAGCTGGTGAGCACATCAAGGGCCGCCAATGTATCGGCCGCCTCGGGCTTCGCCATCCGGTCGAACTCGGATGCAAACGTTCGTTTGAGCGCGGATCGAAACCGTGAGCGGTTGGTATCAAGTTCAGCTTGCAAAATTGGTTGGTTGGGAGCCAACGATCGAACAAGTCGCGCCGTCGCGGCAACCTCCGTGAAGATGTCCGAGCGGTGCCGCAGTAGTTGATCAATTCGTTCCGGCAACGACAGCGAGCGATCAGTCGGCTCACGAAAGAGCGGAGTCAGACGGAGCTGTTGGCGTTGTATCGACACCCTGGCCATTTCGTCGCGATCGGCGAAGTAGCGAAACACGGATCGGTGAGAGACACCGGATCGCTCCGCTACCTGGGCGACACTCGGTCGGGAGATGCCCTCTCGGATGAAGTCGAGGTACGCATCGACCACAGCGTGTTTGTTGCGGTCCCGTCGAGCCGAGCGGCCGTCTTGGCGGTCAGCCTTTTCATCAGCCGATACGGAAGACACCGAAGCACCGTAATCGACACTTCAAGATGTGGCAGTCATATGCCGAAAGATCCCTGACCTGAAACCTTTGAGCTCCGCAGACCCCGATCGTCGTCGTTGCGACCTATGAGAACGGCGTCCACGTTCTTCGCCCTGTCGGGCTGCCAATCGAGGTGACCCCAACCCGCAATTGGCGGTTGCGACCTTTTGGCACATACGCTGACAGTTGATTCTGAACACGGAGACCACGATGCGCAGAGAACAGTTCCAGGGAACGATCGGCCGAACGCTGGCAGAGTCAACGCCGCATTTTGAGGAGTTGCCCCACCCCGGGCCAGGCGCTCCCAACGTGGTCTTGGTGTTGCTTGATGATGTCGGTTTCGCTCAGGTCGGGTGCTTCGGTTCCGATATCGATACGCCGAACATTGATGCGCTCGCCCACGGCGGACTGCAGTTCACCAACTTTCACGTGACGCCGCTTTGTTCGCCGACCCGCGCGGCGCTGCTCACTGGGCGCTCGCAGCACACGGCTGGCATGCGCGGGATCTCGAACTTTCGCACCGGATTTCCCCACATGCTCGGACATATCTCCACCAAGACGGCCACGATTGCCGAAGTACTCCGGGATCAGGGGTATGCGACCTATGCGGTGGGGAAGTGGCACCTCGCTCCAATGGAAGAGTGTTCGGCGGCCGGCCCGCACGACCAATGGCCGCTCGGCCGAGGCTTTGACCGGTTCTACGGCTTTCTTGACGGCGAGACCGATCAGTTTCACCCGGAGTTGGTGTGCGACAACCACCCCATCGAACCGCCTGGCGGGCCCGAGGATGGCTACCACGTATCGGAGGACATCGTCGATCAGATGTTGAAGATGATCGCCGACTCCAAAGGTGTGCGCCCTGATCGACCGGTGTTCTCCTACGTCGCCTTTGGTGCGTGCCACGCTCCGCACCAAGCGCCCGCTGCGTTCCTCGAGAAATACCGCGGCCGTTACGACGAAGGATGGGACGTCGTCCGCCAACGTTGGTTCGACAAGCAGATCGCCACCGGCGTCATCGCGGCAGACACGCAGCTTGCTCCGCGTAACCCTGGCGTCGATGCATGGGACGGACTCCCAGAGAATCAGCAGCGGCTGGCATGTCGGCTGCAGGAAGCCTTCGCGGCATTTCTCGACCACACCGACGTCCAGATCGGGCGCCTAGTCGAGGGTTTGCGCCACATGGAGCAGCTCGACAACACCGTGTTCATTCTCCTGACCGACAACGGCGCAAGCCAAGAGGGCGGGCCGTTCGGGGTGATGCACGAGATGAAGTTTTTCAACCTTCTGCTGGAAACCCCCGACCAGGCGATCGGTCGAATCGACGAAATCGGCGGACCGCATAGCCATACCAACTATCCGTGGGGATGGGCACAGTGTGGAAACTCGCCGTTCAAGTGGTACAAGCAGAACACCCACGAGGGTGGTGTCCACGTGCCGATGATCGTGCACTGGCCCAACGGAATTCCCAAAACGCAGCGGGGGGCCAAACGAAACCAGTTCGCCTTCGCCTCCGATATCGCCGCCACGCTCTATGACCTGCTCGGGATCACTGCCCCGACGACCTACCGAGGAGTCGAGCAAAAGCCAGTCACCGGCCATTCGTTCGCACGGACGCTTTCCGATGCCGATGCTCCAACCGCGAACACCCTGCAGTATTTCGAAAACGGAGGAAGCCGCGCCCTGGTGAGCGATGGTTGGAAAGCGGTCTGCAAGCACGACAAGGACGCCGACTACTTCACCGAGAGATGGGAGCTCTACCACCTGTCCGTGGACATGTCGGAGTGCACCAACCTCGCCGAGGCAGAACCAGAGAAACTTCGTGCACTTATCGAGTTGTGGTGGAACGAAGCTGAGCGACACGAAGTGCTGCCCCTCGACGATCGCGGGATCGAACTCTTTGGGGTCCGGAACCGCTCCAACTCACCGCATCCAGAAAACCGGCGTTATGTGTATCGTCCTCCGATGTCGCCGATGCCCGGCCAAGCATCCGCGCTCGTCGGCGGACGCAACTTCGACCTCACGGCACGCATCACCCGAGTCGCTGGAGACGAAGGCGTGCTCTATGCCACGGGTACGCAGAACTCCGGGTTCTCGTTTTTCGTGCAGAACGAGCAACTTGTTTTTGACTACAACGCGTTCGACGACCACACGATCATCGAGTCATCGATTCCCGTCCCCACCGGAACGTCCTCGGTCGCCGTCAAGGTGCGACGCCACGAAGGACGGCTTGGGTCGGCGAGCATCGAAATCAACGGTGCCGTTGTCGGTGACGCCCCGCTTCAACTGCTCATGCGAATGATGTCATCGATCGGCCCGAGCGTTGGGTACGACCACGGATCGGCGGTGTCGCAACGCTATGGCGCGCCGTTTCGATTCACTGGCACCCTCCACGAAGTGGTCATCCAATCAAGCCCGGAGAAGTATGCCGACACGGCGGCGTCGGAATACGCTGCCGAGATGAGTCGGCAGTAGCTCGTTTTGCGATCAACCGAACACTGCACTCGAAAGTACACCTATGAAAACAGTACGAACCTCAGACAGTCGATTTACCAGTCTCCCCGATTTCGACTTTGCGCCCCACTACGCCGAGATCTCCGATGGTGATGGCGGAACTCTTCGTGTCCACTACCTCGATGTTGGGCCCGCCGATGCCGACCCGTTGTTGCTCATGCACGGTGAGCCGTCGTGGTGTTACCTGTATCGCCACATGATCCCGCTGTTCGTGGCGGCCGGGCATCGAGTGATCGCCCCCGACCTCGTGGGGTTCGGCCGAAGTGATAAGCCCACAGAGAAAGCCGATTACAGCTACGCCCGTCACGTTGGCTGGATGAGTGAGTTGCTGTTTGACACCCTGAACCTTCGGAACATCACGTTCTTTGGTCAAGACTGGGGCGGGCTCATCGGCCTTCGGCTCGTCGGCGCCCAACCGGATCGATATGCGCGCGTGGTGGTCGGGAACACCGGACTTCCTGACGGCAGCGCGAAACCCTCCGACGCGTTCATGGCATGGCAGAAGTTCTCGCAAGAGTCACCGGTGTTCCCGATTGGGGGCATCGTCAACGGTGGCAGCGCCACCGACCTCTCGGCTGAGGTGATTGCCGCCTACGACGCACCGTTCCCCGACGATACCTACAAAGCAGGTGCCCGGATCTTCCCGACCTTGGTTCCCACCTCACCGGACGACCCGGCAAGTCCTGCCAATCAGGCCGCCTGGAAGGTGTTGAGTGAGTTCACCAAACCCGTGCTCTGTGCCTTCAGCGACCAAGACGCCGTGACCAAAGGCGGCGACAAGCCCTTTCGCGAACGTATCCCCGGCGCGCAAGGCCAGCCCCACACCACCATTGTTGGAGGTGGCCACTTCCTGCAAGAGGACCGCGGGCCGGAGTTGGCGAACGTGATTCTCGAATTCATCAACGCAAACCCGACCGCAACATCGACAGGACCTACGCCATGAGCGGTCGACCACGATTCCGAACCGGGCCGGGCCCCGCACTCAACGACGTGATCACGACGCATTGGATCATGGGTGCTGGCCCGGCCACCATCTATGGGCCGTCCACCACGGCGGCGGTGGTCGAAGCAACGCTCGCCGCGCTCGCCCACGATGTGAAGTATCGCCAAGATCACTTGGACTACCACTCATCCGTCGAGCAGGCGGCGGCCACCGCAACACGGGCTGGCGTTGGCGCTCTCGTGCTCACCCACTACGTGCCACCGATGCCTTCGGCCATGATCGAACAATGGCGAGACCTCGTCCCCCCGATCTACGCCGGCACGGCGGTGCTTGGCGACGACCTCACTTCCTACGAGATTCCCGAAACCGACGGGCCGTTGCGAGGAACCCAATGACGCTCGGCTCCCTTCGTCATCAGATCCGAATCCACAAGCCGGTCGACGACGTGTGGACATTGGCCGGCGACCCGGCGCGACTGCATGAGTGGTTCCCCGGAGTCACTTCGTGCACGGTGGTTGGCACGACCCGAACGATCGTGACCGATGCGGGCTTCGCCATGCCCGAGGAGATTCTCGTCAACGACGCCGTCCAGCGCCGATTCCAATACCGCCTCACGCTGCCCATCTTCAAATTTCATCGGGGCACGATCGATGCCATCGATCTGGGCGACGAAACAACCTTGGTCGTGTACTCGACCGAAGCCGACCCTCGGGCCATGGCCCTCACGATCGCCGGCGCGACCGCCGGCGCTCTCGATGAACTCAAACGACAATTGGAGTCACCACCGACGAGCACGAACACCAGGAACGGAGACCACTGATGGGACGCAAGATCCTTTTCGTCACCACCGATCAACAGCGCTTCGACACGCTTGGTTGTAATGGGGGAACAATCGCTCGCACACCCGTGATCGATTCGCTTGCTCAGCAAGGACAGCGCTACGACCGAGCGCACGCCCAGTCGGTTGTCTGCATGCCGGCCAGGTCCACCATCATCACCGGTCAGCATCCAAGCACCCATGGGGTGTGGATGAACGGAATCCCGCTTCCCCAAGACGCTCCGTCCGTCGCCCAAGTTCTTCACGACGCTGGATACCGCACCGCCCTGGTCGGCAAGCCGCATTTCGAGCCGTTCCTCGACCCCTTCGCCCGGTTTCCGGAGAACACCTTCGCCACGAAGGGACTCGTTGGTTTACACCGAGGGTTCGAACACTTCGTGTCCGCCTCTCATGCTCCGATCGGGCCGCTTTCCTACGCGCGCTGGATAATGGCGAACCATCCCGAAGCAATTGGATGGTTCTACCCGAATCTCGATGCCAGCCTCGAAGTCAACAGCGCCGGAGGTGGAGACACCGGTGCACCGCAGGTCCACGACAATGCCGTGCCCCGCGGGTGGTATCACACCGACTGGGTCGCCGACCGCACGATCAGCTGGCTGAACTCCCTCGATGCGACCGACGACTGGTTCTGCTGGATGAGTTTTCCCGACCCGCATCATCCCTGGGACCCGCCGCAGTCTGAACTGGGTCGAATCGACTGGCGCGATCTTCCACTTCCGTCGGCGTATCTCGAAGATTCCTCGAAGCGCGAGGCGGTGCTTGATAACAAGCCCCGACACTGGCGTTCTTGGTACGACGGCACTCTGGTGTCAAACTTCGAGGCGCCCGCCAGTTGGATCCCGGCGACGCTCACGCCCGACCAGATCCGCGAGATCACGGCGCGCAATGCCATCGAATGTGAACTTATCGATGAGGCGCTCGGGCGGGTCATGCACACCATCGCCGCACGAGGCTGGGACGCTGATGTCGATGTGATCTTCACGACCGACCACGGCGAGCTGGGTGGCGACTTCGGCCTGATGTTCAAGGGCCCGTACCACGTCGACGCGCTGATGCGGCTACCGCTTGTCTGGCGACCGGCACCATCGGCGAAGGTGACACCGTCGAGTATTTCCCGACCGGTTGGCCAGGTCGATCTGGCCCCAACGTTCTGCCAGATCGCCGGCCTGGCCGCACCCGACTGGATGGAAGGCAAGGCGCTCCCGGTCAACAATTCCGACGCCGATGCCCGGGGCTTCGAACGTGTACTTACCGAATGGGACAGCGTGCTTTTTGGTGTGGACGTGCACCTACGCACCATCACCCGCGACGGTTGGGTTTGCTCGACCTATCAACCGGGCTACTCCCACGACGGGACCGAAGGCGAGCTCTACAACCTCGCCGAAGACCCGCGACAGTTCGTGAACCGCTGGACCGACCCGGCGCTTGCGTCGCTCCGCAGTGACCTGCTCGCTGACCTGTGGGATCACCAACGGCCGATGAAGTCCCCCCTTTCACGTATCGAAGCGCCGGTCTGACCCGTCGATCGGTGTTTCACGGCGCTACCCGAGCACGTTCGTTTGAGGCATCGCTGGAATGTCGATGCCGGCAACGTCGGCCGAGCTCCGCGCCGTCGCCAGGTAGATCCCCTTGGCCATCAATGACGACGCCGCGAACCGTCGGCGCGCATAGAGATCAGCGCGGACGCGATGGACGTCGGCGTTTGTAGGCGTGGCCCGAGCAGCGAATTCGATCAACTCGCACGCCGTGCGGAAGTCACCGGTGCTGCCCAGTTCGGCGGCTCTAAACATCAGGCGTTCCACTCCACCCGTAAGGGCAACGATCTCTTCAGCCAAGACCTGCGGGTTGGCCGGATGGAGATGCGAAGGATTGCCGTCCCACCAACCACCGTACGTGCGCCAAATATTGCGGACGACGAACTCCGGCTCGTCGTACATCGGGCGCAGCCAGGGGAGCGCAAGGAAGGCTTCGGGCACCTGCACCGTGTGGATTGCATCCTCGAGCCGGGCGTCGGCGTTGAGGAGATCGATCACCTGCGCCACGAGTGATTCCAGGGCGTCGGCGACCGAGATCAGAACCTTCTGGCTACGCGGACCGCTGGAGACCGGAAGCCCGTGAGCGGGAGCGACGAGCTCCGGGTTGGTGCCGGCCATTTTGCGCATGGCGTGGGCCCACTCCACAGGGAACCGCAAAACCTTCTGCGGGTTGCCGCAGTTCGGAAAGTTCCAGATGAGGAAGTCGCCGACGAACAAGGTGCTGTGCCCGACCCACTCCGTCCAGGCATGATCATCGGTCTCGCCCTTGTCGTGGCGGAGGACGAATTGCTCACCGCCGATGTCAAGGGTGAGGTCGTCATGGAACTCCACGTCGGGACGGGGGAGACCGGTCGGAACGAAACGCGCTTCGTCGGCAATGACCATGCCCGCCTTGCGTCCGGGGGCGAATTGGCGAGTGTTGATGGCCTGGTTATAGCCATTCGTTCGTTCGTACCGAGCGAGGCGGGAGGCGACGTTGGCATGGCCGACGAAACGTGGAGCGTTGAATCCACGCGAAGCGGCGTCGTCGACAAACGCGTGAGCCCCTCCGACGTGATCCATATGGCCGTGGGTGTAGACGATCGTGTGGACCGGGTCGGTACTCCAGCCCCGCAACGCCTCGACGACTTTGGCGCCGGTTCGCACCCCGGTGGCGTCGAACAGCACCAAACCGTCACCCGTCTTCACCGCCCACACGTGCGAGAACGACTCAATGATGGCCACCCCATCGGCCACCTCAGTAAGTTCGTTGGTAACCCGGTTGACCGGCGCGGTGACGGTCTCCGTGTCGATCGTCTGGTTGGAGAACTCGATGATGTCCACGACCAACGTTCTATCGCTCAGAGCGCTCGTTGGCTACGCGCTGGCGGTCGTCGCAGACCGTCGCAATGTGCAACGAGACAACCCCAGCTCAGAGACCTTCATTTGATTGCTGAAATGCTGTCGTCGCTGAGCACGCTCCCCCCAACTGCTCGGCCGGACCACGCCAACGAACGACGCCTGCGTCGAGGACAATCGCCGTGGTCGCCAGTCCGGCGATGTCGTCGTGCTGATGAGAAATGAGCACCGTGGCGCCATCGAAGTCGGCGAGATAGCGAGATAAATCGTCACGAATGCGGCTTCTTGAATCGGGGTCTATTGCCGCCAATGGCTCATCGAGCAGAAGTACGTCGGGCTCCATTGCGAGGGCGCGAGCAAGGGCTACACGTTGCGACTGGCCCCCCGAAAGTGTTGCCGGCATATTGTCTCGATGCATCGCAAGATCGAATCGCTCAAGCCATTGCATGGCCGTCGCCCTGGCCATTTTGCGATTCACCGACCGACATCGAAGGGCAAATGCAACGTTGTCGAGCGCACTGAGATGAGAAAACAGGCGGTAGTCCTGGAATACCACTCCGACACGTCGTTGCTGAGGGGACACAAGTACATGGGCAATGGGGTCGTCCACAACCACGGCATTGACTACGATCCGGCCCTCGTCGATCTGCTCCAAACCCGCGATCGCGCGGATCACAGTGGTCTTGCCAGCACCATTGGCACCAACCACGCCGATGACGTCGCGCCGCTGAGCCTGGAGATGGGCATCGATCCTGACCCGAGGGAACCGGACGACCACGTGCGCGTCCAGGAAGTATGGGGCGGCCGAGCTGGCGATCACGGGCGAACGACGAGCCGGTTCCGCAGGGTCAGCAGAATGGTCAGCGAGATGGCAACGAGCACGAGACTGAGCATGATGGCCGCCGGAGGATCGGTTTCGAACGCCTGATACACGGCGAGCGGAACGGTTTGCGTGGTGCCGGGAAAATTGCCGGCGAACGTAATCGTGGCGCCGAACTCGCCCAGCGCTCGAGCCCAACACAGCACTCCCGCGGCGACCAGGGCGGGGCGCAGCGCAGGGAACGTCACTTTGGTAAGGATCGTCCAGCGAGAGGCCCCGAGGGTGGCTGCGGCCTCCTCGAAACGCTGGTCGGCAGTAGCGAAAGCACCTTCCATCGATAGGACCAAGAACGGCATCGACACGAACGTCTCCGCCACAATCGCCCCGGCTATCGAGAAGGGAAGGCGAATCGAAAACCACTCGTACAAATACCGGCCGACGATGCCATTTCGCCCCAACGCGAGCAGCAGAGCAACACCCCCAACAACGGGCGGCAACACCACCGGAAGCGTTGTTATGGCCCGCAGCAAAGACCGACCCGGGAACTCGAATCGCGCCTGAATCCACGCCAGGGGCACCCCCAACACGAAACTGATGGCCGTGGCCGACAACGAGCAGACCAGTGACAATCGAAGGGCGGTGCGGACCTGCGAGTCCGTGACGATCGACCACGCGTCAGCCCACGGAGCTCGAATCAACATGGCCGCTAACGGAACGGCGAACAGCGCCGCACCAAGGACCGCAAGGCCGAGTGTGAGGACAGGCGGGCGGATCCGGCCGCGACGAAGCCTTCCCATACCCGGCGGCGCCGACGTCACTTCAGGGACACGAACTTGTATTTGGCCAGTATCGCCTGCGCCACCGGTAATTGGGTGAAGGCCACGAAGCCTGCCGCGGTGGCCTTGTTCTTGCTCGATGCCAACGCCACCACCGGATAGGTCGCCACGATGTTCTGCTCGTCCGGGATCGCCACACCGTCGACGCGGTAGTCGTCGATGGCCACATCGGTGACGTAGACGATGCCGGCGTCGATCTCGCGCAGCGCCGCCTTGTTGACGATTGCGGCCACGCTCGATTCGAGCGTCTTGGGCTTCACCTCGATACCCGCCCGACCAAGGATTTCACGCGCATAATCACCGACTGGCACGCCGACCGCGCCAAGGGCAACGACGACCTCCGGGCGAGCGAGGTCAGAGAGCGACGTAATGCGCAACGGGTTTCCTCGAGGCACCACGATCATCGGACGATTGCGGGTGAAGACCGCCGGCGTTCCTTCGACGAGCTTGGCGTTCGTCAACCTATCCATGTTCGTCGCGTCGGCCGACGCAAAAACGTCGGCCGGTGCCCCGTTCTGGATCTGGGTGACCAGAGTTGATGAACCGGCGAAGTTGAGGGTGATCCTGACGCCGGGATTGGACTTCTCGAAGGCCACGGCGATGTCGGGAAACGACGCCGTCAGCGACGAGGCGGCGAAGACGTTGATCGACCCCGACAAGGGAACTCTGCCGGGCGATGCGGCAACTATTCTTGGCGGTGTGGTGGCCGGCGCAGCGGCTGTGGCCAACGGGGCCTTCGTGCTCGTCGGCCCTTGACGCGTCTTAGCCGTTGTTGTCCTGGCCTTGGTTGCTTTCGTCGTTTTTGTCGCTTTCGTCGTTTTCGTAGCAGCGACGACTGGCGCAGAAACGAGCAGGGCAATCATGACAGCAACCACAGCGATGATCCGGTAGCGGATCTGACTCATGACACTCCTCGTCCGAAGCAGCTCCGCCTAAGTTAGTCAATGATTGACGGTTGATATTCAGCCACTGAGTATTAGGCCGTCAGCGCGCAGACAAACGGTCGATGAATCGCAAGACGGCGCGTGAGGACTCGTCTCGCCAAACTTCCACCGGATCGATCGATTGGACTCGCCTCGTACTACGCCTTAGCGCGGCGGCGAGGGGCTCGAACCGTTCGCGTTGTTCGGCCAACAATGCTCCCGTCTGAACGCCAAGGAGATCGCAGAGCACCAACTTGAGCAAGAGTTCGGTGCGAACGTCACGCAGGTGTTCGGCTGGCTCGACCAACCAGCGGCGGAGCATCGTTCGACCACCCTTGGTAGGCGCCAGAACGTTCCGATTGCCACCGGCCAACCCAGGTTCTTCGCTCACCGATTTGATCGCTCCCCGCTGCTCGAGCTGATCGAGCGAACGGTAGGTCATCGGGCGACTCATCGACCACACCCGGCCGATGTCCCCCTCCGGGGCCAGGCGCATCGCCACGTCGTACCCATGGGCCCGGCGCTGCTCAAGAACGCCAAGGCAGGCCCATTCGCCAAGAAGCAATTCTTCGGTGCGAACGCGGACCATGAACCCCATCGTTCCACGTTCCGACTATTGACCGACGACGCCCTGGATGTCTCTGCGACGGGATCACTAATCACCCGCGGTTCGTCGTCACGCCGCCTGGCCGATAGTTCGAGTAGAACTACCGGTTGCTATTGCGATATGCGCGAATGGATAGCGTGGCAAAGACGGTGATAAGGCCCGCACACCACAGGAGGGTGAAGATTACGTAGCGCCCGTAGTTGGCGTGATCTTGCAGCGTGGCCAGCACCTTCTTCGCATCAGTTCCGGGCATGACTCGCTGACCGCTGGCGATGAATCGACGCAACGGCGCGTCGCCCTGTGTGAGTCCGCGGATCGCGTTGACCGCGTTGGTGATCGGGTTGGCCCGGGCAAACGCCTGCAACCAGCCGGGGAAGCTCTCGATCGGCGTGAACGTGGAGGCGGCGAAGACCAACGGAAAGATGGGGAGAAAACCTGCGACCTGGGCGGTTTCCGGGTCTTTGACCTTCATGCCGATAAAGGCAAAGAACCACGAGAAAGCGAAGCCGACCGTGAGCGCAAGGGCGATGGCGCCGAGAGCACCGAGGATGCCGTTGTGAAAGCGAAACCCAACGGCGCTACCCACTGCAAGAAGCAGCAGAAGCACAAAAAGACTTCGAGCGATATCAGCAATTGTTCGCCCTGCCAGTACCGCACTACGGCTCATAGGCAGCGATCGGAATCGATCGACCATTCCCTTTTGCATGTCTTCGCTCAAGCCCACGGCCGTGGCCGCCCCTCCAAACAACGTGAGCTGGACGAGGAGGCCGGGAAGGAGATAGTCGGCGTAGCGACCGGCGTACCCGGGCGGTTGAATGGCGCCGCCAAAGACGTACCGGAACAGCAGGACAAACATCACCGGCTGAATCGAGGAAAAGACAAGGTACTGCGGGGTCCGGATGATGCGCAACAAATTGCGCTTGGCAATGATCAGCGTGTCGGTGACGCTGTTCCCATGCGCCCTCGTGGCTGGAATCGGCGAATTTACAATGGGGGTTGCGGTGGTGGCGTTTATTGCAGTCATGTTTTTCGTCCTTACCTATGCGCGCTTTGCTTTTCTTCCACGACCCGACGGGGCCGGGGCGGCGTCGTCGGTTTGCTCTTCGGCCACGCGGCCGGTGAGCGACAGGAACACATCGTCGAGCGACGGGCGGCGGACGCCGAGATCGTCGAGCATGATTCCGGCTTCGTCGACGCGGCGCGCCGCGGCGAGCAACACATCAACGCCGGGTTGATCGCCCACGGCGATCGTCAGGCGACCGTTGCGGGCATCGATCTTTGCCTTCTCCGAGCCAAGCCCTTCGACCGCCGCCGCTGCCCGATCGAGATCGGCGGCGTTCCGCACCTTAAGGTCGAGCACATCGCCACCGAGTCGCTTTTTCAGTTCGTCCGAAGTTCCCTCGGCGATGACCTTGCCATGGTCGATCACCACGATGCGGTCGGCGAGTTCGTCGGCCTCCTCGAGGTACTGGGTGGTGAGCAGCAGCGTGGTGCCCCCACGTACGAGGTCACGAATGAACTGCCACAGCTCGATGCGAGTTCGGGGATCGAGGCCGGTGGTCGGTTCGTCGAGGATCAGCAACCGAGGCCGACCGAGCAGCGATGCGCCGAGGTCGAGGCGACGCCGCATGCCGCCGGAATACGTCTTCACCGGCCGGTTGGCGGCGTCGGTCAACGAAAGACGTTCAAGCGTTTCGGTGGCGCCGGCACGAGCCTCAGCTTTCGAAAGTCCGTACAGGCGACCAACCATCTCCAGGTTCTCGCGGCCGGTGAGCACTTCGTCGACGGCGGCGAACTGCCCGGCCAACCCAATGCGAGAGCGAACGCCCTGGGGGTCGGCCATCACGTCCACGCCGTCCACTTTGGCCGTCCCTTTGTCTGGCCGCAGCAGGGTGGCGAGGACCCGCACCAGGGTAGTTTTTCCCGCGCCGTTCGGGCCCAGCAGACCGAGGACCGTCCCGGTGGGAACGGTCAGGTCAACGCCGTCAAGTGCCCTCGTGTCACCAAAGGCCTTGTGAATGCCCCTGACCTCGACCATGTTTGCGCCGCCAGATGTAGCGTTTGCCATATACACTCCTTGTCCGAAGACCATCATTGATCATCTTCGATAGTTGACACTACCAAACCTTAGGACCAATCCTTACCGTGACCCCGACCGAATTCCTCGATGACGCCATGTGGCGAATGAGCGACGTCATGCGCTCCATTTTCGCTCGACGTCTGCAGGCATTTGGTCTGACGCCGCCCCTGGTCTTTGTCCTCAAGCTGCTCGATCAACCGCGGCCGATGCGTTATCTCGCCGACGAGCTGCTGTTCGACCCGAGCTACGTAACTTCGCTGGTGGACGCGTTGGAGTCGAAAGGCTTGGCCGAACGGCGAGCCGACCCGACCGATCGTCGGGTCAAGCTGATCGCGCTGACCCCGGCCGGCTCCGACGTACGCGAGCAACTTCACGTGGGCATGTGCACCGGTCTGCCCGGATTCGAAACGCTGACTGACGACGATCGGGTCGCTCTCGCCACGCTCCTCATGAAGGCCGTCACCATCGACGAATCCTCAGCGACGGCGCCTCCAACCGTGTCGTAGCGGTTCGGCTGTTCTCCCGCCGCGGCGTTGTTGGGTGGCCCGACCGCCAGAATGACCGCTCAAGCACCCAGAAACGCCACACCCCCCGAAAACCCAGCACCACCCAGAAACGCAAGGTGCCCGCCCCACCGAGAGTGGGACGGGCATTCGACAGCGGCGGCGGGGGGCGGCCCCACTGAGGACGAGCTAGACGGCGAGCAGGTCTCGCGCGCCGGTGTCTGACGACGGGTGACGCAGCTTCGACATTGCTCGTGCTTCAATTTGGCGAATCCGCTCGCGGGTGAGGTTGAAGTGTTCGCCCACCTCTTCGAGCGTGCGGGGCTCACCTCGGTCAAGGCCGAAACGAAGGCGCAGGATCTCGCGCTCGCGCTCGTCCAGGGGACCGAGCAGCTTGGCGATTTCCTGGGGCAGCAGGGCCGTGGCCGCCATTTCCAGGGGCGACTCGGCGCCGCGGTCTTCGACCACATCGCCCAGTTCGGCGTCGCCGTCTTCGCGCAGTGGCTCAGACAATGACAGCGGCTCGGCGGCAAACCGCAGGGCCTCAGTCACCTTATCTTCGGGCATTTCAACTTCGATGGCCAGCTCAGACAAGGTGGCTTGGCGACCCAGCTTCAGTTCCAAACGCGACCGGGCCTTCTGCAACCGGGCGAGCGTGTCTCCGGCGTGCACTGGGAGACGAATCGTGCGACCGGTGTTGGCGATGCCGCGCGTGATGGCCTGGCGAATCCACCAGGTGGCATAGGTGGAGAACTTGAAGCCCTTGCGCCAGTCGAATTTCTCGACGGCATGCATGAGGCCAAGGTTGCCTTCCTGGATCAGGTCGAGCAGCGGGAGTCCGGAGGCCTGGTACTTCTTGGCAATGGAGACCACGAGGCGAAGGTTGGACTGCACGAATGTGCGCTCCGCGTCTTCACCGGAACGATGAATTTTCTTCAGCTCACGCTTCTTAGCCGTTGTGAGGTCTTTGCCTCCAGCCTCTATCTGGATGCCCGCTTTCTTGCCCTCTTCGATGGCCTGGGCCAGGCGTACTTCGTCGTCTTTGGTCAGCAGCGGGTACTGCCCAATATCAGTGAGATAGAGCCGAACGAGGTCTTCCTCTTCGCGCTCACCACGTTCTTTCGCCACAGCTCATCCTCGGTTCTTCTGGAGCGTTCGTTCGCGGCATTCGCTACGATTACGAACCCGCAATCAACACCGAACATTCCCGCGGGGTCGCGCAAATGCTCAGAGGTGACTCTGGGACCCGGTAGTCTACCGGCTCGCAGCGGATGCCTCGGCCGGTTCCTGCCACGTCCAGTGGTTGATGCTCATTAATTCGGCACAGGCGTTAGCGAACTGAAATTGTTCCTTGTTCCTGGGAGCAACAGCGGGAGGAAACCATGGTCGAGCGCCCCTGACGGTTGGTCACCAACCGCGGAGCCGGCTGCGGCCTGGGCATAGCCAAGCCTGACGGCGATTACCGCCAGAACAGCGATGAATTCCCGGTCAGCTATCGGCGAACACTCCGTCGACACCGTGGCCACGTCGCGGCTGAGCGCCGCAACCACAGAGCGAGTCACCGGGCCAAGGGGTCGGTCGACCAGGTCCTGGCGGAATGTCTCGAGGGCCTTGCTCGCTTCGAACCCGGCGGCCAGATCGTCGGCCAGCGTCTTCAGTCCAACTGCGTCGGGCAGCAGCGATTCCCACAGGACGAGCGTCTCACCCAACTGGCGCGACGCCTCCGCCACGCCGAGGCGATCCGCCGAGTTCTCGGCATTGACGGACCGCTGACCGAGCGTCTCGAAGGCGGCAACGCACAGCCGTCGGGCAACGGTGACGAACCGAATCATCTCGGCGATGGGGACCCCGGGGCCGATTGACCCGCTCACGAGCGTCCGCCGGTTCCCGGGCGACCGGCCGAGCCGGGCGACCCGCCGACCGGGCGAGCGGGCATGGGGCAACAGTCAACGGGACAAACGTCGTGGTTCGGACCTCTGATACCGAGGGCAGCACGAATCGGGTCCTCCCCGCGAACCGACGCCGCCCGTTCGACAGCCAGGTCGAAAATCATGTCCACAAAACGCGAGTCGACTCCAACCGTGGCCGCCCGGGACATAGCCAGGCCAATTTCGTTCGCCGTCTCTCGCGCTTGGGTGTCGAGATCCCACACCACTTCCATATGATCGCTTATGAAGCCGACCGGGACCACGGCCACTCGCGACACCCCGGCACTCCGTCGCACCCGCAAATGGTCGGAGATATCTGGCTCCAGCCATGGTTGCCCCGGGGCACCAGACCGACTCTGGAAGACCAAATCCCACGGCAACAGCCGGCCGATCCTCAGTGATGCCCCTTCGGCGATCAGGCGGCACGCCTCCCGGAGCTGCACCACGTAGTCACTCGTATCAGCCATGGCCATCGGTATCGAGTGGGCGGTAAAGGCCAGCTCCACGTCATCAGCAGTAGGGCCGCCCATCTCCAGCTGCGCGACGGCGGCGATGGTGTTATCGATCATCGGCTCCACAAACCCGGCGTGGTTGTAAAACACTCGAATCTTGTCCACTGTGGGCGAGCCTTCTGGTTCAGCTGCCAACGCCTCCACTGCTCGGGCGACGTCTTCACGGTATTGCCGACATCCACTGGCCGAAGAGAACGCGCTCGTCACTAGGGCGAGAACGCGATGACAACCGTGGGCTCGTAGTTCCCGCAAGGCCGCCGGAATCGTCGGGTCCCAGTTGCGGTTCCCCCAGGCAATCGGCACGCTCACCCCATGGCGCGAGAACACTTCGCCCATCGCTGCCAGCAACGCCCGGTTTTGTTCGTTGATTGGACTGATGCCGCCGAAGCGTTGGTAATGAGCGCTGACTTCGAGGAGACGTTCTCTTGGAATCCCCCGGCCCCGGGTGACATTTCCCATAAATGGCAGAACGTCATCGGGGCCCTCGGGGCCGCCGAAGGAGACCAAGAGAATGCCGTCGTACGGGTCAAGCGGGGAAGGCACAACACTCATTGCTTCCGAGGTTACGGGCGATGGCGAGCGGAGATTAGCGTCGAGACCCATGGAAGCTGTTCCGCTCAGCGCATCCGGCCAGGTCAACACCATGGAGCAAGGTGATTTCGGAGTAGAGCGAGCCACTGTTGATTGGTCGGCCTATGGATTTGTTCGCGTCGCCGCCGTCTCACCGCCCGTTCATTTGGGGAACCCGGAAGCGAACGCCGACGAGATTGCGCGCTGGTCCACCCAGCTGCATAGCGGCGGGGCGTCGATCCTGGTGTTTCCCGAGCTCTCCCTGACCGGTTACACGTGTGAAGACCTCTTTCTCACGGACGGCCTTCGGTACAAAACCGAAGCCGGCATCGCGTCGCTATGTGCACAGACGATTGATCTCGACGCCGTGATCATCGTCGGAGCGCCCCTCGTCATCATTGATGGCAGGCGGGTCAATGCAGCCTTGGTGATTCATCAGGGGGTGGTATGCGGTGCGATTCCAAAGCAGCACCTTCCCAACGCCGGGGAGTTCTACGAGCGTCGCTGGTTCACACCCGGCTTTGGGCTATCGAGCACCGCCCGGGTACCGGGTTTGGCGGCGTTTCCGGTGTCTGCTGACCTGATCTTCTCCTTCGGCTCCGTGCGCCTCGGCGTGGAGATCTGTGAAGACCTGTGGGCTCCCGATCCTCCGTCCACGGCCCTCGCTTTGAGCGGGGCGAACGTGATCGTGAATCCGTCTGGAAGCAACGAGTTGGTGGCTAAAGCGGAGTATCGGCGCGATCTTGTTCGCCAGCAATCGGCACGTACTAGGTGTGCATATATTTACGCCGGAGCCGGACCCACTGAGTCCACCAAGGACTTGGTATTCGGTGGCCACACGTTGATCGCCGAGAACGGCATGCTCCTCGCGGAGGGCGAGCGATTCGCTTTGAGCGGCACCCACACGATGATCGATATCGACGTCGCCCGCCTGGAGAACGAACGAGCCCGAGACATCACTTGGTCCACTGCACCGCGATCGACCGCCGGTCCTCTGCTCGTCGATCTGGACTCACCACTACGTGCTCTCACCACTCTTCGACGAAACCTGGCGCGGAATCCATTCGTGCCCGACGATCCTCGAACCCGCGACGAACGGGCGGAGGAAATCCTCGCCATTCAGTCCGTCGGACTGGCTCGTCGGTTGCTGGCCGCTCGAACAGAGAAAGTCGTCATCGGAGTGAGCGGTGGACTGGATTCCACGCTGGCGCTTCTTGTTTGCGCCGAGGCGATGCGACGCCTCGACCGATCTCACGATTGCATCGTCGCCATCACGATGCCCGGTCTCGGAACAACCATACGCACACGTACGGCTGCTGACCAGCTGATGGAACTGATCGGGGTGACCGCCCGGACA
Source organism: Acidimicrobiia bacterium (assembly GCA_043775075.1). Lineage (GTDB taxonomy): Bacteria > Actinomycetota > Acidimicrobiia > Acidimicrobiales > JANYDT01 > JANLQX01. Next base: position 18,290 of record JAYVSS010000224.1, on the reverse strand, counting down.
ATTCCCATAGGCGATGCCGTGGCGCAACACTTTGCCGACATCAGTCACGATCCGGCCGATCACTCCGTAGTGTTCGAGAACGCTCAAGCGCGCGAGCGCACCCAGATCCTCTTCGACGTCGCCAACCAGGTCGGCGGGATCGTCGTTGGCACCGGTGATCTGAGCGAACTCGCGCTCGGATGGTGCACGTATAACGGCGATCATATGGCCAACTACGCGGTGAATTCCTCAATTCCAAAAACCCTTGTTCGGCACCTGGTGCGTTGGTTCGCCGATCGCCCGTCCACCGCACCGTCCCTTCGCGAAGTGCTGCATCTCGTGGCGGACACGCCGGTGTCACCGGAGCTTCTCCCGCCAGACGCTAGCGGTAACATCGTGCAGGAAACCGAAGACGTGATCGGCCCCTACGAACTTCACGACTTCTTCCTCTTCCACTTCCTTCGCAACGGAGCGTCGAAGGCTAAAATCTGCGCGCTTACCAATGCGGCTTATGCCGACACGTACTCGGCGGACGTCATCGACCGGTGGTTGGAGGTCTTCTGGCGAAGATTCCACACTCAGCAGTTCAAACGCACCACCCTTCCCCCCGGCCCGAAGGTTGGCTCGGTCAGCGTGTCGCCTCGGGGCGATCTCCGTCTGCCCGACGAGCTCACCGGCTGAGCCGATTGCATCCCGAATGCGACGGTGGGGCGGTCCGAAGACCGCCCCACTGGGCACAGCTGGACGACGAGAAGGATCAGGTAAGCGCTGAGCAGATCGTGTCGGTCATCAGGCGGGCCACGAGGTACGGGTCCATGTTGGCGTTCGGACGACGATCCTCCATATAGCCCTTTCCGTCGATCGGAACCTGCCACGGGATACGAACCGAAGCGCCACGGTTGGACACACCGTAGGAGTACTTATTGTACGGAGCGGTCTCGTGTTTGCCGGTGAGGCGGCTCTCGATGTCGTGGCCGTAGTTGGCTACGTGCAGGTCGACCTTCTTGCCGAGGGCGATGCACGCCTTTTCGATGACCTTGTAGCCACCGTCTTCGCGCATGGCCTTGGTGGAGAAGTTGGTGTGCGCGCCAGCCCCGTTCCAATCGCCCTTTTCCGGCTTGGCATCAAGGGAGATGACGACGTCGAAGTCTTCAGCGATGCGGTGCAGCAACCAGCGAGCGACCCACAGTTGGTCAGCGACCTCCAGGGTGCCCAGGGGGCCAACCTGGAATTCCCACTGGCCGGGCATCACTTCGGCGTTGGTACCGGAGATCGAGATGCCGGCGTCGAGGCAGGCCTGGGTATGGGCCTCAACGATGTCGCGGCCGACAACGCGGCCGGTGCCAACGCCGCAGTAGTACGGACCCTGTGGTCCGGGGAAGCCGCTCTTCGGGAAGCCGAGCGGGCGACCTTCGGCGGTGAGCATCGTGTATTCCTGCTCGATGCCGAACCACGGCTCTTGCTTGGCGAACTTCTTGGCCACCTTGGCGGCCGCGGCGCGGGTATTGGTCGCATGGGGCGTCATGTCGTTGAGAAGGACGTCGCACATCACCAAAATGTTGTTGCCGCCGCGGATTGGATCCGGGCAGGACCACACGGGACGCAGCACACAGTCGCTCTTGTCGCCGGGGGCCTGGTTGGTCGAGGAACCGTCGAAGCCCCAGATACCCGGCTCGGCACCATCGGTGACGATCTTGGTCTTGTTGCGCAGGAGCGGACTCGGCGTGGTGCCGTCGATCCAGATGTATTCGGCTTGGTACGCCACGGGGGGCCTTTCGTTGGTCACGTGAGGACGTGAGTTTCGGGTGCTGGTATTGCCGAGACCAAAGCGCAGCGGCGGGCGAAGCGCGGTGATTTCCGGAAGTCAAGAACGAAGCACACACGATTGCACCAAGTCGTTTCTCGACCATTGCTCATTGGTGACGGTTCTATGAACGGACACAGCATTTCATGTTTGATCCAGGGATCGCGTTACGGGTGTGTGAACGAGACGTTCCCGACGTTTCCCTTCTGGGCGGGCGTGGGGCACGATGTACGCGTGTCCACCGACGAACCTTCCGCCCCGCAGCGCGACGAACGTGATCGGACGGCCGATCAAAATGATTACGTCATGCGCTCGGTGGAGGAGCGCCGGGTGCGCTTCGTTCAGCTGTGGTTTACCGATGTGCTCGGCTCGCTCAAGAGCCTGGTCATTACCCCCGCTGAGTTGGAAAACGCTCTTGAGGAAGGTATCTCTTTCGATGGGTCGGCCATTGATGGATTCAGCCGCCACATCGAGTCCGACATGCTCGCCAACCCTGATCCGGACACCTTCGAGATCGTCCCGTGGCGCAACGAAGAACCCGTTGCCCGCATGTTCTGCAACGTGACCGAGTTTGATGGCGCGCCATTCCTCGGTGATCCCCGTCAGGTGCTGCGCCGCAGTCTCGACAAGGCCGGTGCCCTGGGTTACCAGTTCTTTGCCAGTTCTGATCTTGAGTATTTCTATTTCGCAGACAACGACCCGAGTAGACCACCGAAGCCGCTGGACACATCCTCGTTCTTCGATCTCTCGGCGGCCGACGCCGCCGGCGACCTTCGCCGTAAAACCATCTCCTACCTTGAAGCCCTTGGTATTCCGGTTCGCTACAGCCACCACGAGGAGGCCCCGAGCCAGCAGGAGATCGACCTTCGCTATACCGACGCCCTCACCATGGCTGATTCGATTATGACCTCGCGCCTCGTCGTGAAAGAGGTGGCGATCGAACGTGGTGTCTACGCCACGTTTATGCCCAAGCCGATTGCTGGCGTGCAGGGCAGTGGGATGCACACGCATCTGTCGCTCTTTCACGGCGAACGAAACGCGTTTTATGATGCCAGTGATCCGTACTTTTTGTCGATCACGGCCAAGCAATTCCTCGCCGGCGTGCTTCACCATGCTCGCGAAATAACGGCAATCACTAACCAGTGGGTCAACTCATATAAGCGCTTAGTACCTGGCTACGAGGCACCGACCTCGGTCACCTGGGCCCGGTACAATCGGTCGGCCCTAATTCGTGTTCCGACCCCAAAGCGCAATCGCGAATCGTCGACCCGTATCGAATACCGGGCCCCCGACCCGGCGTGTAATCCGTACCTGGCCTACGCCGTACTGCTCGCTGCTGGGTTGCGAGGCATCGAGCAGCAGTACGTACTACCTCCAGAACTTGATAACCAGGAGATGACCGCGGCCGAGATGTTGAAGTCGGGAATCGAACAACTCCCGGGCTCACTCAACGAGGCGGTCGACGTAATGGAAGCCAGCGAACTGGTCCGGGATTGCCTGGGCGAGCACGTGTTTTCGTGGTTTATCCGGAACAAACGGGCCGAATGGTCGGGATATAAAACGCACGTTTCACAGTTTGAACTCGACCGATATTTGCCGGCGCTATGACTTGGGGATCCCACGTCCTAACTACCGGCACTGTGACTCGGGCGGTCTGACATGAGAACAGCGATGGCCCTTCCCCCGATCCTCATCTATCCGGACCCGCCACCGGCGGTACTGGTCCAGACACTCGACCTCGCCGGCTACCGCTGGGTGAGTGCGTCCACGCCAGCCACCGCCGAGCGTCTGGAGCCCGATGATGGATGGTCGGGCGTCATCGTCACCGCAGACGTTGACCCCGATGGCGCTTGGGCTTTATGCCGGGCCCTTCGCAAGCGAGACGTCCCGGTGGAGCCGTTACTACTCCTGGTGAGCGGGTCGCAGCTCAACGACCTGGAGTTGCGTGAAGACCTCTTTGACGACTTCTGCCTGTCCCCCTTTCATCCACGCGAACTAGAAGCGCGCATACGACATCTCCTGTGGCGAGCAGGCAAGGGCAGCCGACCCGAGGTCGTTGAATACGGTCCGCTCGTGCTGAACCTGGAGACCTATCAGGCGGCCATCGAGAAGAAGCCCCTTGACCTGACCTACATGGAATACGAACTCCTCAAGTTCCTCGCCACCCATCCCGGCAAGGTCTTTACCCGCGAGACGTTGCTCTCACGGGTGTGGGGGTACGAGTACTACGGCGGGGCCCGCACCGTTGATGTTCACATCCGTCGGCTGCGGGCCAAGCTCGGCGACGAACACAACCTCATTCACACCGTTCGTTCCGTTGGCTATCGCTTCGGCACCGGCCGCTGGGGCAACTAATAGGCGTACTTACCGTAACTGGTTGCGGGCAACGATCGTCCAGCCTTCGCTGACCCAACGGTTCTCGCGTGACCATTGGCCAAGAAAGTCGCGCTCCACGTCGGCTCGCTCGCCATCGCTGAGCGATCGATAACTGTCGCCAGTGCCGACGGGGAGCACTGCCGATAGCCAGGCCCACGCTCCAGTTGCGGATATGCGGCGAACCGCCCGAACGGGCCGAACCACCTCTATCGCCCACCCTCCGGCTTCCACTGCGCCGACGAAATCGGATCGCGTACCGAAACGATGATGGGGATAGCGCTTTGGGGACCACGCACCCGGGACCACGGCCTGAACCGATGACCAGAAGCGGTGAAACGGGGTGACGCTCTCTGCTGTTCCCAGGGTGGTGATCACCAGGGCGGCTCCGGGGCGAGCCGCCTCTCGAAGGGCTCCCAAATCACCGGCGGCGTCGGGACAAAAAGGGAGCACGAGATTGCTCACGACAAGATCAAAACGCTCACCCGCCGCGAGGTCGGCCGCTGTCCCGACTAGGCACTCGCAGTGGGCACGGGGGCGAAGCACGTCGAGCAACTCGGCGTTGGGATCAAGGGCGACAATCCACGCCGAAGGACAAGCGTCGAGCACGAGGTTGCTGACCAAACCAGTCCCCGCCCCGTGATCGAGCACGACGGGATCTCGCTCAGCGCCAGCAAGCGACTCCAGAGCGAGGCGCACCGTTGATTGGGCGAACGGGCGGGCAAACGGCACGATGTGACGCTCGTACGACCGTGCCGCGCCACTCGCCGCAGACGGCGCGCTCACCACCGTTGGCTCGGGCGAGAGCACGCCGATGGACCACTCGCACAACGGCGGTCGTCCGAACCTCTACAACGTCGGCGACGGGTCGACCCGACCGGGTCGGCATCGTTCGCTCAGCGAGAGATTCGATGCCGTTTCGTCGCTACGTACACATACGTGGGTCCGACCGGACCCGAGCGGATCACGCTCATCTGATGCCGAGCGTGGCGTCGGCCCCGGCCACGCGGCCACCGGCGGCGCGGATCATCGCCTCGGCCGGACGGAAGAGGGGTTCGGTGACGCGGGTCACGAGCATGTCGGTGTCGGTTCGACCGTTGCGGACCGTGGGACCAAACGCACTCCAGAAGGCCCCCTCGGACGTGATGCACAACTCCGGCGGGAGGTCGGCTTGCGTCGCAATCACCCCGATGCCGTCGAGTGCGGCGCGACCACGGGCGACGATGGGACGAACGACGTGATCTTCGTCGGGAACACCCCACTGGCGATGCAAGGCACACAACCGGTCGCGATCGGCGTCGCTAAGGTCTTCGGTGGTCGTGGCGATACGCACGTTCAGCCCACGAGCAACGAGGCGAGGAATGGCCGAACAAACGTCGGAAAAATTCTCCTCACCGCGCTTCGTGTCGTTGGCGATGGCGTCTGGGGCATCGAGCGAGATCTGTATGTGCACGTTCTTCCCCGAGAGCGCTTCGACCACGCGTTCGAGACGAGGACCATGAAAGAGTGAGCCGTTGGAAAGCACGACCGTGGGCAGAATTTCCGAAAGCCGGGCGATGGTGGACGGCATCGACGACACCATGAACGGCTCGCCGCCCGTTACCCCGAGCGAACGAAATCCGAGCTCCCTCGCCTCCTCGGCCCGGGCCACCATCCAGTCCCCATCCAGCAGACGACGGTCAACGTTGGGCCCTGATTCGGTGAGGCAGTACGTGCACTCGAGGTTGCAGTGATAGTTGGCGTAGAACCACACCCGTTCACCGAGAACACCCGATTCGATTGCTTCGGCAACAGCACTCATGCAGAAAATCCTTCTTGAGCGAGACGTTCGATCGTGGATGCGCCGACCGGCAGCTGCAGCGCAGTGGCGTAGCGATTCAGCAACATGGTGGCGCCCACAAGGACAGTGATTTCGACGATTTCGTGATCAGCGAAGTTCGCTTTGACCGTGGTGTTCACCGTCTCAGCAATGGCCCCTCGGCCATAGGCCACGGCATCAATCCAACCGATGAGGGCTTGCTCGCGAGTTGAGGGAAAGACCGGGGCAAAGGCGTCTGCGGGGGCCATGGCTTCGGCATCCCGAAGGACGCGGACGGCTTCGGTGCTGAGGCCAGCATCCAGCGCAACAGTGGTGTGACTATCGATGCAGTACCGGCAACCGAGCAGCGCCGACGTGCGCACGATGACGATTTCTTTGGTGCGGAAATTGACCGACGAGGCGCCCAGCGCGGCGCCGAGAAACGGCATCGCCACTTCGGCCAGTTCGGGCACATTGGCCATCGTGGCGAGAATCGGGCCGGGATCGCCTCCGGCAAAATACGGCTGCATCAAAAGCGGGGCCTCGGCAGCCTCCAAGGCATGAACCAACATGGGAACCACCCTAGCGATTGGCCCTACGACCTGGGTATCGCCCTGAGGACGGGCTGAGCGTTTCCGGGCAAGCGGTCGGGGGTTGGGTAACCTCGCAGGTCACATGGCCGTAGTGATCATTCTGGCGAAGGCACCCCTCGCGGGGTTGGCGAAGACGAGGCTGAGCCCGCCGCTGACCCTCACCGCCGCCGCCGGGCTGGCCGCCGCGGCATTGCACGACACCATTACCGCGGCCCGTCAAGCCACGCGGCCGACGGCCGTCGTGGTCGTGTTCGACGGAGATCCGAGCCCATGGATCCCCGCCGACCTGGCGACGATCCCGCAGTGTTCAGGCGGACTCGACGTTCGCCTGGCCGATGCGTTTGACCGTGTCCACGCTGACTACCGCGCCCCCATGGTGCTCGTTGCCATGGATACCCCCCAGGTCACACCGACGATGATCGACGACGCCATCGCACACCTCGAAGCTGACGATTGCGACGCGGTCATCGGGCCGGCCGAAGACGGCGGCTACTGGCTGATCGGTCTGCGTCCGCTCCGTCAGCTGCATGGATCGACGGACGAGACGACGTATGGGCCGCTGTTCCACGGTGTTCCGATGAGCACCGACGAGACCGGCGCAGCCCAGCGGGAGCGACTCGAGGCGATGGGATGGCGCGTGCGGACCACCAATTCTTTACGCGATATTGATCACTTCTTCGACGTGGAAGCGGTGGCCAGCGCCCATCCCCATCTGGCGATGTCGGCGTACTGGCGCAATCCCTCCGCTCCATGACCGAGCACGCCAGCGTTCATCCACCGGATAGACACTGTCAATGACCAACCATCCAATCCCGCCGGCGATGCACGGGGCCCATGTGCTCGTCACCGGTGGAGCTGGGTTCATCGGTTCACACATTGTTGACGCGTTGGTCGCCGGCGGCGTGGCCGTAACCGTGCTCGACAACCTCGACCCGCAGGCCCACGCCGAGAAGCCTGACTACCTAAACGCCGGGGCGACGTACCGGTGGGGTGACTGCCGGGATCCGGATGCGTGGGCCGGGGCTCTCGACGGGATCACGGCCGTATGTCATCAGGCCGGCAAGGTAGGGCTCGGCGTCGACTTCGGCGACGTGGACGACTACGTGAGACAGAACGACGTCGGCTGGGCCGTCGGAATACGCGCCCTTCACGACCGAAACTTTGTCGGGCGCATCGTGCTGGCGTCGAGCATGGTGGTCTACGGCGAGGGACGCTACCGATGTGCGACCCACGGCATCGTGGCGCCGGGACCGCGTCGAGCCGACGATATGACGAAGGGACGATTCGAGCCGCCGTGCCCAATGTGCGGCGCCGATCTGACGAGTGAGGAAGTGCCCGAGGACGCCGCCCTCGATCCCCGCAACGTCTACGCCGCCACCAAGTTGCATCAGGAACATCTCCTGGCGCCATTTTCCCGCGAGCATCACGTCTCCGCGGTCGCCCTCCGCTATCACAACGTCTACGGCCCACGGATGCCCCGCAATACGCCCTACGCCGGGGTCGCCAGCATCTTTCGATCAGCGTTCGAGGACGGCCGGGCACCGCTCGTCACCGAGGATGGTCACCAGCGCCGCAACTTCGTCCACGTTCGTGATGTGGCCGCCGCCAACCTGGCCGCGCTCTTTGTGCCGGACTTGGCGATGGGTTCATTCGTGGCGTGCAACGTGGCGTCGACGCAGTCGCGTACCGTCGGCGAGATGGCCAACGAACTGGCCCGAGCGTTCGGGTCGACGCCGGCTGATGCCCTGTGGCCACGGGTCACAGGCGGGTTCCGGCTGGGCGATGTCCGCCACGTGTTTGCCGCCACCGGGCGAGCCGAACGCGTCCTCGGGTTCCGTTCCACCGTCACGTTCGCCGATGGCCTGGCCGAGTTCGCCACCGCGACGCTGCGTCGGCCGGTGATGCGCTGACCAGGCGGCGCTGAGGCTGAAAGGCGCTGAGTGTGAACTGAGCACCTAACCGGCACGGCGTAGGGGCTGCGGCCTAAGGTCCAGGCCATGTCCGCCACCTCCGCCGTGTCGTCCCGCGTTTCTTCGATCGAGGACCGCGCGAGGCCGGTGATCATCGGCGCCATGCGGGTCGTCGTCGGCCTGCTGTGGCTGGCCAACCTGGAATGGAAACGGCCCGGGGATTTCGGTCGCGTCAAGGGCAACGGTCTGTTTAAGTACGTCGATTCCGCCGTTCGCCATCCGGTGTTTCCGCCGTACTCATGGTTCGCCGAACACGTCGTGCTTAAGCAGTTCAGCTTGTTCGGATGGTTCACGCTACTCACCGAGGCGACCGTGGCGGTGTTGCTCCTCACCGGTTACTTCACCCGTATCGCCACGCTGATCGGGGCCGGACTCAGCGTGTCCATCGCCATGTCCGTGCTGACCTACGACAAGGCCTACGAATGGCCGTGGTCGTACTACCTGATGTTCGCCATTCACCTCCTCCTGTTCGCCGCCGCAGCGGGCCAGCACCTGGGGGTGGACGGCGTGCGCCGAGCCGGCCCCGCCGCCGCTCAGAGGGCGCAGATCGTGTTCGGGACAGTGGGCGTCGTGGTCGGTGCCCTCGGCTTGTTCGTCGCCCGGTCCACCGATTTCACCGCCAAACAGGGCGCGCTGCTTGGCTGGAAGTTCGGTGAGCTGAAGGTGCTGTGGTTCAACCCGCTGTCGGCCCTTCTGACGATCGCCTTGGGCGCCGCCATCGCCGCCGGGGCCATCTTGGGTCAGCGCGTCCTCTCGTTGATCGGCGCCGCCGGGTTCGCCGTGCTCGCATTCCTGGTGATCGTGCTGTGGCGCGACGGGAAATCGGGATGGACGGGCGGGTTCATCGGCGCCACCGGTGGCACGATGGCGTTCTGGGCAGCGCTTGGCGTTGGCACCTTCGCCGTGCTCGGAGTGTTTGCTCGACGCTCCCCCGCCGTCGCCGCCACTTCGTAGACCCGGCGTTGTTCACCACTTCGACGTCAGGCCCATCTGCAGTACCAGCGTGAGGCAGATCTGGGTAGCGAGCCAAAACCGCTGGCGGCCGATCGAGGGTTCGCCCACGACCGCCAGCGGGACGAGAAAAACGAAAAACGGCAGCCAAATTCGCTCCGTCTCGCCCTTGGATAATTGTGAAATGTTGGCCGCCGTAATGGCGATTACCGCGCCGAGCGCGAGCAGCCAAATCTGGCCGGGCCTCCGATGTCGAGCGATAAGTCGCCCGGCACCGGCGACGATCGCCGGGCCGGTGGCAATGACCACCACCGCGAGGTTGGAAACGAAGAAGTATGCCCACGGACGAAATTGAGCCGTGCCCTTCCAGTAGAACGCGCGGGTCGTTTTGAGTCCGGCAAACCACGAGAAGTGGGCCAACGCGAACGCCGTGAACACGATGACGATCCCGGCGCCCACGCTGAGCGCCACCAGAACGCGGCGGCGCGCCGTCGGGCCGTGGAGAAACAGCACCGCCATGGCCGGGACAGCGAGAAACGTCACCATGCCGTAGGAAAGAAAGAGGGCGAGGCCGAGCAGCAGACCCCCACCGGCGGCGGCGATCACCGTGTGTTTCGACCGACGCATCCTCAGGGCGGCGAGAACGGCGACCACTCCCCCCGCTCCCCCCAAACTGAACACGGCATCGGCCGAGGTGCCCATCCACACGGCGTAGGGAGCGACGACAGCAAAGGGGGCAACAACGCGCCACGCTGCCGTCTGTTGGGGCACAACTCCGGGAACGGTCGACTTCCCGCGCGACTCTGATGACCGGGGAATGAGCAGATGAACGGCCACCACCACGGCCACGGCCACACCGCCCGCGCAGGCCCAGCTCAGAACCGCGACCGCCCATTTGCTGCCCAGACCGACGTGGGTCATGGCCTTGAGAAGCAAGACGTATCCCGGTGGGTGACCCTTGATATGAACCGGCTGATTGCGCATCCACAGCGGGTCGGCCCACACCCGCAACAGTCGGGCGGCAGGAGGTAGTTGTGGCAGCCGGGACCAGTACTCGCTCGGATGGACGACCGGATCGATCATGACGGTCGTGCCCTGCGACCAGGCCAGGAAAACGGTCCAGAGCGCGCTGAGCATTCCGACCGTGGCCAAAACGACCCGAGCGGAGAAGCGACGCGCCGCGGCGGTGGTCAGCATCACGGCAAGGACGCCGACGAAGACCGCCGGCACAATACGGACCGTGGGCGCCCAGTCCCAATGTCCAACCAGTGGTGCCGCTTCGAGCTTGACGTCGGGATTTCGACGAATAGCCGCGCCCCGCCCGATCGCCCAAACCACGACGGCAGTGCCCGCGCCAACGCCAAGAACTTCACCGACGTGGACGGACAACCGTCGACGCATTAGGGCAGTGAGTCTCATCGATTTACCGCACCATCATCCGGCTGGTGCCGAAGGATCAGCGTTATGCGTTGAGGGCGATGAGCTCGTTGCCCTCGTAAGCCGCTTCGACGTAGGCCGTGAATAGCGCACCGTGGATAGCGGAAACGATGGCGCCGGTGAGGAAGAACCCCACCGGAAAGATGGCAACCATGAAGACAATGAGGGCGATCGCTCCGAGCATCAGAGAACTCCGTCGGCTAAGGGGCGGTAACGCCGGCAGCGCCGGTGTAGGCCCAGAACTCGATCTCCACGGTGGCGCCGAGGGCCATCGTGACGTTGCCAACGGTGGAGCGCGTCGGGCGGTGTCCAGCGAATCCGTCCACGTATGCCGCGTTCATCGTGGCGAAATCGTCCATCGACGCCAGGAACACCGTGCACTTCGCCACGTCCGTCAGCCTCGCTCCGGCGGTGGCGAGGAGGGCCTCGGCGTTGCGAAAGATCTGGCGAGTCTGGGCGTCCACCCCACCTTCCACCAATGCGCCGTCCGCCAAACCGAGCTGGCCGGACGCAATGACCCAGTCCCCGGCGCGGAGAATGGGTGAGTAGGGCCCGACAGGTTTCGACATGGCAGAGAACCTACTCGCCGGTTTCTCTGCAACTGAAGACCAATCTGGGCATGAAAGACCAAACGGGAACACTGTTTTCCGGTCTTTGACGCCCCGATTGGTCTTTGAATGGCCAGACAGACCCCGAATCGCCATTGAGTGGCGGGCTAGAGCTTCGGGGCCATGGCGTCGCCGGGAAGTGGGCCACCGGCGGCGAGGATGGTCTGGAAGCGACGCATCCCGGTGAGCCAGCGATCGACGTCCGTGGCCTTGCGCTCCATGTAGGTCTGGACCTCGGGGTGGGGCAGCACATGGAAACGCTCGGCCCTGATGGCGTCGATACAGGCGTGGGCGACCTCGGCCGACGTGCGCACGCCGTCGCCCGCGGCGACCCCCCCGTCGAGGGAAGTGTCGTCACCCGAAGCCCTACCCATCGCGTCCGGACTGTTGGCCACGATGTTGGTGGCCACCGCCTGCGGGCACAGCACCGACACACGAATGCCCTGGTGATGATGAGTAATCGAGAGCCACTCAGCCAGAGCAACAGCTGCATGCTTGGTGATCGAATACGACATCGAACCGATCTGGGACAGCAGCCCGGCGGCCGAGGCGGTGTTCAGCAGATATCCCTCGCCCCGCGCAATCATCGACGGAAGCACGGCCCGAGCGGCATAGATATGGGCCAGCACGTGGACCTCCCACATGTTCTGAATACGCTCATTGCTGTCTTCTAGTCCGCCGGTGGTGACGAAACCGGCGTTGGACATGAACACGTCGATGGGACCCTGGGTCTCCTCGATCAACGAGACCATGGCAATGATGGCCGCCTCGTCACGCACGTCCAGGGTGACGGCGGTACCTCCAATGGCCGCCGCTACGCGAGCGGCGTCGGGCCCATTCAGATCGGCCACGACAACGTGGCGGGCTCCGCCGGATTTGGCGGCGCGGGCAAACGCCTCACCGATGCCTGATCCCCCACCGGTGACGACAACGACGCGATCTCTCAGTTCCATTGGGCTTAGCGTAGGGGAACGAAAAAACGGAGCCCGGAGACTCCGCTTCGACAAGCGAGAAAGGCCGCCAAAATCGGCAGCTGGTCAGGTCAGCTGAACGAGTTCCCGCAGCCGCAGGTGCGCGAGGCGTTGGGGTTATCGATGGCGAAACCGCCGCCCTGCAGGCTGTCCTTGTAATCGAGGGTGGCGCCCTTGAGCATGCCGGCGCTGGTGGCGTCGGTGATGACCTTGATGGTGCCGAATTCCTTCACCACGTCATCGTCGGCAACATCGCCGTCGAAGAACATTTCGTACGAGAAGCCGGAGCAGCCGCCGGGACGGACAGCCACGCGCAGGGCCAGCGAGGTATCGCCTTCGGCTTCGAGGAGCGACGCCACTTTGGCGGCGGCAGCAGCGGTGACAAGAATGGTGTCGGACTTGCGGCCGATGCCGATCTTCACGGCGGTGGGGGCGTCTTGCACGCTCATGTGATGTCCTCCTGCGGATTTGGTGCTGAGGCATAAAACCTCGGCGCATGTTCTTTAAAGTCTACCCGCCCCCGGCGGGTTACCCCCCGGCCGCTCCGCCAGCCGGCGCCGCTGGCGGAAAAGCGCATCAAAGGCAGAAAACCGCTGCGTATTTTCGACACCATTGCGCAATTCCGCCACGCCCCGCCGTCACGCGGCCTTCCCGGGGGCTGGCACTCCCGGGGACCTCCACCGGGGGTGCCAGTACTGTGAGTGACATGGCTCATTCCCCGGGACCGAACGTCACCGTCGACGACGTTCGCCACGTCCTGCGAGGCGTCATGGATCCCGAACTCGGCGCCGACATCGTCGAGCTGGGCATGGTGGAGCGCATCGACGTGAGCCCCGACGGCGCCGTCGAAGTTGTCATTGCGCTGACGATCGCCGGATGCCCGCTTCGGACCCAAATCCGCGACGACGCCCGCTCCAAGATTCGCGGGCTGCAGGCTGTGACGGACGTGCACATCAGCTTCGGTGAACTCAGCGCCGAGCAGCGCAGCCAGGTCATGCAGCGCGCCCGGTGGAAGGCCAGGGAAAACGCCCCCACCACCGAGGTACCAGCCACCGCCCGCATTTTGGCCATCGCCTCGGGCAAGGGCGGAGTCGGAAAATCGTCGGTCACGTGCAATCTGGCCGCCGCCCTCGCCGCCCGGGGGTTCATCGTCGGTGTGCTTGATGCCGACATCTGGGGATTTTCGGTGCCCCGCATGCTCGGTCTCGAAGGGCGGCTCGGCGGTACCGATGGCCTCATCGAACCGTCGTCGCGCCCCGTCGGCGAAGGCGAGATCAAAGTGGTTTCGATGGGCCTCGTTGTCGACGACGAGGATAAGGCGATCATGTGGCGAGGCCTCATGCTGGCCAAGGCGGTGGAGGAGTTCCTCACCAAGGTCCGCTGGGGCAAGATCGACTACCTGCTGATCGACATGCCCCCGGGTACGGGCGATGTACAGATGGCCCTGGGTCGTTTGCTGCCCCGAACCGAGTTGCTCATCGTGACGACACCCGCCCTGGCCGCCCAGAAGGTCGCGGTCCGGGTGGCGGACATGGCCCGCCGGAGCTACCTCAAGGTGGCCGGAGTGGTGGAAAACATGAGCGTGTTCACCGACTCCGTGGGGGTCGAACACCACCTGTTCGGTGTCGGTGGGGGCGCCCGGCTAGCCGCGGAAACCGGAGCGCCGCTGCTGGCAGAGCTGCCCCTGGCCCCGTCGGTGTCCGAGGGTGGCGACATCGGGGAGCCGGCGGCCCTGGCCGATGCGGGCTCCGTCGTCGGTCGGGCGTTCGCCACCCTGGCCGAGAGGATCGCCACCGATATTCTGCCGCCGGTGGAAATGTCGGGATGCACCGCCCGTCTGCTCGGGGCGATCGAGGACGCCCTCGGACCGGTACCCGTCGCCAGCTAGCGAGCGGGCGAAATTAACCCTGGCGGGACCGAGACGGCGCGTTGGCGGCGAGCACGGCGAACGCACACCCGGCACAGGCCAGCGCCAGAGCGACACCGAGGACCAGCGGACCGGCCGGTGACAGGCCCGCGCGCCCGACAACAAACGCCAGCAGTGAGCCGAAGAGCACCGCCGCTCCGATAACGGGGGCTCGGACGGGTTTCCACGCAGAAGAACGCAGGGCCACCGCCACGGTCACTCCCGTCGCCAAAATCACCAACGCCACGCGTCGTAGCCAGGCGATCATCGCCGAACTCACGCTGGTCGCCACGTCAGACGCCGATCGCACCGTCGTGGTCGCCAACGGGGCGAGGGAATTGACGGTGCCGGCGACGCTCGCTGGCGCCGTGGTGGAGATGGCGATGGCCGAGCGGGACGTGGCGACACGGCGTTCGGTTTGCACGGCGGTGAACACTCCGGCCGACGTCACCACGTCGCCGGCCCAAACCGGTAGCTCAGACACTGCGGCCACGCTCACCCCCACGGAGCGTCCGGACACTGAGTCGCGTAGAACCACCCGGTCCCCGGCGGCGACGCCCCCCCGGTAGAAGGCGGACAACCGGGAACTCACAACCACGGTCCCGTCGCGCCGGTCCCCGTTTTCCGTGATCGCAGTGCCGTTACGGGCGATCCAACCGTCGCCCCGACCATCAGCCGCAGCGCTTACCGTCACCGCCATCGACGCCTCGGCGTCGCGGCCGCCTTCGAGCAGGAGAGCGGTGCGATGCAGGACCCTTCCGTCAACGGTTTGCACCAGTTGGCGGAGCAACCCGACGGCGTCGGACTGATCGTCGACGGTCACGACCGTCCGCCACGATCCGACCGCATGGGCCGCCGTGATTCCCTGCAAACTTTGGGCCGCCACAATGGGAAGCAGAACCAGGCCGCTACCGGCGGCAACGGCGGCGAACGATGCACGGCGAGCACGGAGCGCCGGAACACTCGTGGCTCGCGGACCAAACCCCGCCGACCGCAGCAACGACGTCCCCAATGCCACTGCGCCGCCCATCACTGCGGCACCAATCCCGAAGACCACGGACAGCTCGCTCGCCTGACGCCGGGCCACGCCAATCCCCACCAAGATCACGGCCACGCCCAGGACCACAAGGAACGGTCGTGAGCGTCGCGTCTGGCGCCATCGGCGCCCCCGATCCAACTGCACCCGCACCCAACCAACGAGTTCATTATTCCGCACTCGCTTCGGGATGGTGAGAACGAGAAAGCTCATCAGCGTCGGAATGGCGGCAAGCAGGAGGGTGAAACTCCATGCTCGCGACAGTGTCGTCCACGACGCGAAGAGCGGACGGTCGAGCCCCGAGATCGGCCCGACAAGCGCGCCGACCACAGCGGTGGCGAATCCGCCGAGCAGGAGGCCGAGGGCCGTGTCGGCTGCCGCCACCGCCGCCCGCACCACGGCCGCGGTGCGCGCTCGAACACCCATGAGATGTAGGGCCCGGGCCTGTGCGGCTCGGGATCGGCGGCGGCGCAGATGGGCCAGCGCAACTACCGCCAACGCCGCCCCGTACAGCGCTCCTCGAGCCACGTGTCGGGCCGCAGAAGCCGATGATGCATCACCGGCGACACGGCGTTGGTGATTAGCCTTGACCGATACGACGGTGGCGTCGATGGGGGCAGGCACGTGAACGACGGTGCCACCCAGGCCGAGGGGATCTTCGGCCGCAGGGGCAGGCCGAGGCGAGGCAAGGACCGACTGCAGCAGCACGGTGGCCGCCGCCGACCGACGACTCCCGGTTCGAGCGTTGCCGACGTTCGATACGGCGATGAGGTAGCGAAGGTTGGCACTCTCGCCGCCATCACCGAGGCCGGCAACAGCTGTCGATATGGCGCCGGGGGCAACGTAAACAACAGGCGTGGCGCTGGACCCGCCCAACGCCGGATCGCCCAGGCCAAGCAGATCAAGGGCACCAAAACCGACCGCATGGGGAAGGAGACGAACCGTTGTTGTCGGCCGGGTTCCGGCGATCGACAGCTCGACGACACGTGGTTGTTTACCGGTACGAACGACGTTTGGAGCAATGCCCACTTCACCTGCGACCAGCGGCGCCATGCCAGCAATTCCGGTATCTCCGGGCACGCCGCCAAACCCCTGCGCCGTGGCCCCATCCAACTCGACCACAGTGACCCGAAGTCGTCGGTCGTCAATGCGCAGGGAACCGTCGACGGCCACCAGTGCCAGGACATCGTCAATCGTCGCCAACACCCGGCGATCGTCCTGCTTGGCTTGGGTGAGCGTATCCAGCGCAGCGTTGCGGGCGGCAGCGTTGGGACTAACGATGAGTTCATCTATCGGACCGAGGTGACGGGCGGCGGACTCTCCCGCAAGATTGCGGGCCCGTTCGTTGAGCTGCATAGCCAACGCCACAAGCACCACGCAGGCCGCCACGGGAACAACGAATTGGCGCCGATGAGTTTGGCGTCGAAACAACAGCCACACCGTTCGTCGTAGCGCCGGGCGTACGGCCACCGCCACACCAACGGGCAGCCCGAGACACAGGACCGCCAGCGCCGCCAACTCGGTGGTTCGCCGGGACCAGGCCAACCAGGCCAACAGCGCCACAAGGTCAACCATCAGGACCAACAGCAGGCTCCGACGAAGTTCGGTGTCGAGCGCGTTCGCGTCGACTCCAGCAGCGGCCAGAGCGGGCGAGCGGGGATTCGAAGGGGGATCAGACAGGCTCTCGGGGACGGTCAGAGCGGGCCGGAGAGTCGAGTCCTCCGAGTGCACACTGTCAGTTTCCGACGGCGCCGGGACTCGCCGAAACATGAACTCAGTTCGCTTCGAGTTGACCGTCACGAAGGTGATACCGAGCGGTCGCGTATTGCAGCAGGGTCGGATCGTGGGTGGCGGCGATCACCGTCAAACCGTCGTGGCAAAGTTCAAACAGCAACTCAAAAATCCCCGCCGCAGTTTCTGGATCGACCCCGCTGGTCGGTTCGTCGGCCCAAAGGACCGCAGGCTCACCCACCAGCGCCCGGGCGATCGCCGCCCGTCGGCGCTCTCCTCCAGAGAGTTCCTTGGGGCGATGGTTACCCCGCTTGAGGCCAACCAACGACAATGCCGCCTCGGCCTCAGTCCTGGCTTCGGCCGCATCCCAGCCGTTGAGCAACAGCGGAAGCTCCACGTTCTCCACCGTGGAGAGGTCATCGATGAGTTCAAGGTCCTGATGGACGAAACCGATTCGAGTCGACCGCAGCTCGGCGACCTCGGCTTCACGGGCCTGGGCGAGGGCTGTTCCGTCGACGAACGCCTCACCGCTGTCGATCCGATGCAGTCCGGCGAGGCTTTCTAGCAGCGTCGACTTTCCTGAACCGGACCGGCCCGTGATCACCACAAATTCACCGGCCCGCGCCGTCAGGTTGATTCCTTGCAACACGGCCACTCGACGCCCGCCCGCCATTTGCGACGCCACCAAATTCTGGCAACGGACAACGATCGGGGCATCGGCGGCCACGACCGGGGGCCGCGTCGCCAATTGCGTCGCCAACGCCGGGACTTGGAGAACCGGGGGAACCTCGACGGTTTCACGTCGTTCGGGGACTTCGACGATGTCCGGGCTGTCAACAGCCTCGAGAAAGTCAGGGGTGTCAGCCGTCTCGGTTTTGTCCACTGCTTCGGAGATGTCAGGGGCGTCTGGCAGCTCGAACCAGTTGTCACCTTCGATCAATGACGCCGGCTGATCAACAGATGGTTCGAGGGTTTCGAGGGTTTCGAGGGTTTCGAGGTTGGCCGCTGGAATGGGGAGGTCGGGCGCCGCTGATGTCCACGAAGCGTAGGTCGGCTCGTCAAGGAAGGACGGGGCCTCCGCGGACGAGGCGGGTGAGAAGCCCCAAGTAGGAAGCGCCATCTCGACTGCCGGG
>JAYVSS010000223.1:0-36886 GCA_043775075.1 Acidimicrobiia bacterium | reverse complement strand
ATCTCTTACGTGGGCGAATTCGGCTGGGAAATCACCACGAAGATGGAACACGGTCTCAAGCTGTGGGACGCCCTCAGCGCGGCAGGAAAAGACCTTGGGGTGATTCCGGTGGGCATCGGGGTCTACGCCGTGACCGGCCGTATCGAGAAGGGTTACCGACTTATGGGGTCGGAACTCGAAAGCGAGTACATGCCTCACGAGGCGGGACTGGACCGACCAAAGGTGAAGTCCATTGACTTCATTGGAAAGGAGGCATACGTTGCCGCTCGCTCTGTTGGGGCCTCCACGGTCATGTGCACTCTTAGTATCGACGATCACACGTCGGCTAGTGGGATCAAGCGCTATCCGGTTGGTGGAAACGAGCCCATCTGCACCGCTGACGGTAAGCGCATTGTGGACTCGCACGGCCGAGTGTCCCGGGTGACGACTGCCGGCATGGGTCCGTCTGTCGGCAAGTATCTTATGCTCGCGTACCTTCCGCCTGAGTACGCGGTCGAAGGCAGCAAGAACCTCCGAGTCATGTACATGAACGAGCTCTATCCGGTGACGGTCGAGCGGGCCGGCAGCACGCCGCTATTCGATCCGACCGACGCCCGGATGAAGGGCTGACGACCCGTGCCAGCATTGCGGATTGCCGTATGCGTGAAGCGGGTACCGGCACCCGGCTCGCGCATCAACGTGACCGCAGACGGGCAATCGGTCGACGCCGCCAACCTCGGTTTCACCACCTCGCCGCACGAGGAGTGCGCCGTCGAAGCGGCCGTTCAGCTTGCTGATCTACATGGTGGAACGGCAACGGTATTCACCCTCGGTCCGGCCGAGGCGGAGGAACAACTTCGGTACGCCGCGTCTGTTGGTATGCACGCTGCCGTTCTCGTGAGCGCAGCCGATGGACTCAATTGGGATCCCCAACGAACGGCTTCGGCACTGGCCCAAGCAATCGCCTCGGTCGAAACGCGAGATGGCGCGTTTGATCTGGTGTTGTTCGGCAACGAATCGGCCGACGCCGGCGGTTTTCAAGTGGGCATACGAGTTGCCCGGACACTGGGTCGGCCGATCGTAAATGGAGTGAAAGGCATCGACATCACCGATGCCGGGGTCACGCTGCGTCGACCGATCGACAGTGGTTTCGAGGTCTACGAACTCCCTCGCCCCTCCGTCGTGGGCGTGAAGGAAGGCATCAATCTGCCGCGGTACCCAACGATGAAGGGACGGTTGGCGTCAAAGAAGGTCGGCGTCGAAGTCACCCTGGCCACTGCTGACGCGGGCGGCCAGGTGCGTCTCGCATTGAGGCGCCCTGAGGAAAAGGCCAGCTCCACGATCGTGCTTGGCCATGGGCCCGAAGCCGCATCTGCCGTTGTTGATCTGCTGGCCGAGTTAGGAGTGCTGTAGATGAGCTGTGTACTTACGATCATCGAACATGATCGCGGGGCTATCGCCAGCGGGTCGCTCGAGGCCCTCACCGCCGCCCGTGCGGTGGCCGAGTCACTCAATTTGCCGCTTGTGGCCGCCGTGTGCGACAGCACGGATGCATTGGCGGCCACGTGTGCGGGCTACGGAGCCGGCGAAGTCGTCGCCGTGACTCATCAGATGTTGAGCGATTACGGCCCAGAGGCGTGGAGCGACGCACTCACCCAACTCGTGACGGCGAGGACACCCGCCGTCGTAGTTGCTTGCGGAACCGATCGTGGCCACGAACTCGTTGCTCATATCGCCGCCGTTCTGGACGCCCCGATGGTCGCCAATGCCCTCACGATCGCGGCCACGAACGATTCGGAGCCGTGGTCCATCACTCGAGTGCAGTGGGGCGGATCGCTGCTCGAAGACGTGACTCTACGTGCACCTATCAAACTCATCACGGTCGCCCATCACGCCAACGACATGGTGCCATTTCCGGTCACTGAGGTTCGCACGTCCTTTGCCCCCACGCTCGATCCGGCCCTCGCTCGAACCACCGTGACGAACCGCGTTGAACGGGCCGCCGGCGTCACCCTGACGACTGCACGCGTCGTGGTGGGCGGCGGGCGCGGTGTCGGCTCCCCTGAAGGTTTTGCCCCGCTCGAAGAACTCGCCGGCGAACTCGCCGGTGTCGTCGGTTGCTCACGGGCCGTTACCAACAACGGGTGGCGCAACCATACCGACCAGGTCGGTCAAACCGGCACCCGCATCGCGCCAGACATCTATTTCGCCTGTGGCATCTCCGGGGCCATCCAACACTGGGTCGGAGCTATGGCATCGAAGAACATCCTCGCCATCAATACCGACAAAGACGCCAACATGGTCACTCGTGCTGACTACGCCGTGATCGGCGACCTCCATCAGGTCGTCCCCGCCATCACCGCCGAGATCAAACGGCGTCGAACCTCCTAAGCCGACGGACCCGTGCACGCCAGAAAGGGCGTAGCGTCGTCTCAGAAAGGTGCGCGATGGTCTATGTCTATGCAGCACTAGCAGTCGGATTGCTCTTCATCGAGCTACTTAACACGTCGTTTTACGCAATGTTCATCGCCGTCGGTGCGGCCGCAGCTGCTGTCGTGGCATGGCTCTCGCCTTCGGCGATCGCCGCTCAGGTGGCGACAGCGATCGTGGTGTCTATCCTCGGGCTCGTTTTGTTCCGGCCGTTCATCGCCCGCCTCAATCGTCACGACAGTAGGGGCCCCGTCGGTATCGGCGTCCATGGCGGGCTGGTCGGGCAACATGCGGTCGCCCTGGACACGATCACCAGTACCGGTCACGTTTTGCTGTTAGGCGAATCGTGGTTGGCGGCCTCGCAAAATGGCGAAGTCATCGCCGCGAACGACAACGTGGTGATCACCAAGGTGCAGGGCACCACGCTCCACGTGCGTCTCATTACCCATCCCTAGGTCTCGCCGTCACTAGCTAAAGGAAATTCATATGCTTACGTATCTCTTGGTTGGTGCCACAAGCACGATTGCAACGGCCGCGCTGGCGGTCGGCGCGGCAGTCATCCTCCTGCTCGTCGTCACGCTCCGCCGTATGGTGAACATTGTGCAGCAGGGGCAGGTTGGCGTGATCAAGCGCCTCGGCCAATATCACGCAACTCGCGAACCAGGATTGGCAATCATTGCGCCCTTTATCGACAACTTTCAACGCGTGGATATTCGTGAGGTCCCTCGTCCGGGTGACCGTCAGGAAGTAATTACCAAGGACAACGTGGTGGTGACCGTCAACGCCACCATCTTCACGCAAGTCGTGGACGCCAAACAGGCGCTGTTCAGCATCGCCAACTTCGACGTGGCCATCGACGCGCTCGCCCGAACAGCTTTGCGGTCCGTGATCGGCACTCTTTCCCTCGATGAAGCCCTGTCCGAGCGTGAACGCATCAACACGGCGGTGCAAGGCCAGATGGAGTCGGCCACGGATAAGTGGGGTATTCGCATCAATCGGATCGAGATCGTTGAGGTCGCTCCTCCGCCCCAGATCCTCCTAGCGCTCGCCCTGCAGAAGCAGGCCGATCAGGAGAAGCGGGCGAAGATCTTGCAGTCAGAGGGTCTGCAGCAATCGGCAGTCAACGTGGCCGACGGGCAGCGCCAGGCCGCGATCAAAGAAGCCGAAGGTCAGCGCGAGTCAGCAATTCTGCGCGCTCAGGGCAACCGGGAAGCGGCAATTCTCGATGCCCAGGGTCGGGCGCTAGCCATCGAGACGGTGTACAACGCCATCAAGGCGGCTAATCCCGATCCCATATTGGTCGCCATTCTTCAGCTCGACACCCTGGCCAAGTTCGCCGAGAGCCCCAACACCAAGATCGTCATCCCTGCCGAAAGCTCAGCCCTGCTCGGTGCCGCCCAAGCACTGCGGTCGGTGCTCGACGCCGTGCCGAGCAACTAGCTCAGAGCGCACCCGCACCGCAGGAACGACCGAAGGCGGAGCCGGGCTCGGGCTGGCGATCCCCAGTTCGCTCGTGGAAGCCCACGGTGGCACCCTCACGATCGAGAGTATTAATGGGCAGGGCGCACGCTTCGTCGTACGACTCCCGCTGGTCCCAGCGTC
This sequence comes from Acidimicrobiia bacterium, assembly GCA_043775075.1. Classification (GTDB taxonomy): domain Bacteria; phylum Actinomycetota; class Acidimicrobiia; order Acidimicrobiales; family JANYDT01; genus JANLQX01. Next base: position 32,875 of record JAYVSS010000223.1, on the reverse strand, counting down.
AGGACGAGCGCGGCAATTGCGACATGTGCCGTGGCCACAACCCAGAACATCGCGTTGTTGCCGATCCACCTCGTGGCCACGCCAACGGTGATCGAACCGGCTATCGCCCCGAGGCCAGTGAGCAGGATCAGATACCCCCCTGCGCTCGGCATCTCGTCGAGACGCAGGTGATCGTTGGTCTCCGCCCCGTTGATCGAATACAACGTGTACGTAAGACCGCCGAGCACGAAAATGCCGACCATCGGCGTGTACCCATTCACCGGGCCAAGCGCTCCGCCAATTGACACGACCGCCGCCACCAAAGTGACTAGGAGCATCACTTTCGGTCGAGTCGATCGATCTGACCAGCGGGCCAGCGGAATCTGAATCAGCAACGGACCGGCGCTGGCCACCGTCGAAAAGACCGACGTTCGAGCCTCTGAGTAACCGTTGCGAGTGGCCCAAACAGCAAGTGAGCTTATGAACGCAGCGTTAGCGAATCCGGTGACGGCAGTGCTGGCGGTGCCGAGGCGCGCACGCTGCACCAGATGACGAAAGCCAATGGCGTGAGCCCGTGTCGCCGTGAAACCGGGCTCCGGGAGACCGACCGCAGCAACCGCACCAGCGATTGCTAGCCCGAAGGCGAGGCGGAACGGGGCCTGTCCTTTTGTGCCCACAACCGGCACGAACAATGAACCGGCGGCGAATGCCGCCATCACTACTGCGAGGTACACCCCGAGCACGTGGGCACGCTCGTCGTTTGGAGTGGAGCGATTTAGCCAGCTTTCGACCACGACGTACATTGCGGCGAACGAGAAGCCCAGCATTAAGCGGAGAAACGTCCAGAAAAACGCATTGACGAACAGCGGCGGGGCAATGGCGGCAGCGGCCACGATCGTGCAGAGCAACATGAACGAACGCGCCGTCGCTAGCCGACGCACGAGAACTGGTGCACTCAGCGATCCAGCAATGAACCCGCCGTAATACGCCCCGATGATCAGACTCGTCACCGACGGGCCGAAGCCCGCCCTTGTTGCTCGCACCCCGAAGACCAAGAGCAGCACACCATTGCCGGCCATCACGAGAGCGACCCCGAGCAACAGCCGGAATCGAGCCCTGCGCATTTTGTTGTGGTCGCGCTGGTCTCGCATCCGGCCCAGTGCGATTGGTTCCGTCTCAATCACAGAAGGGCAATCTTACGACTCACGACCGGCGTAGACATGGCGGAGAATGGTGGGGTGGGAAATTCTGTCGCAGGTCGTCGGTTGCATCTCGGGGTGGACACGGGGGGCACCTTTACCGATGCCGCGGTACTCGATGGGTTCACCCATGAGGTGCTCGCCACCGCCAAGGCGCTTACCACGAAGGACGATCTCGCCGTTGGGGTCACCCGGGCGATCACTGCGGCGTTGGCGGCCCTGCCCGACGGCCTTTCCGCCGCCGACATTGCGCTGGTCTCGGTTTCCACCACGCTCGCCACCAACGCAGTAGTGGAAGGTCACGGTGACCCAGTCGCCGCGATATTCATCGGGTTCGACGATGCCATGGTCGCCCGCACGGGAGTCCCGGCGGGGTTCAACGATGTGCCCATTCTTCGCGTTGCCGGAGGACACGATCACTCGGGCAACGAACGCCTGCCACTCGACGAAGCGACGCTCCGGTCGTCGCTGCTCACGATTGCCGAGAACGTACGCGCGCTGGCGATCTGTTCGGCGTTTGCTGTTCGTAATCCGGACCACGAACACCGGGCCCGAGCCATCGTCGAGACCGAGATGGGAAAGCCCGTAACGATCTCAGGCGAACTGTCGTCGGGCCTAGACGCGCCCCGCCGCGCCCTTACGTCGGTGCTCAACGCTCGGCTCATCGGACGCGCCCACGCCCTCATCGCGTCGGTACAACGGTCGATGCACACGCTCGGTCTCGACGTGCCCTTGATGCTCGTTAAGGGCGACGGCACCCGCGCTCTGGCCGCCACCGTGGCGCTTCGCCCAATCGAAACGGTGCTCTCCGGACCGGCAGCCAGCCTCGTCGGGGCGGCATGGCTAAGTGGGCTTAGCAACTTCGTACTCTCCGATATCGGGGGCACGACCACCGACGTGGGCGTAGTGGTGGATGGTCGGATGCTCGTTTCCACCGACGGAGCGTCGGTGGGCGGGTGGCGCACCATGGTCCGGGCCGGGGATCTGCGCACAGTGGGGCTGGGAGGCGACTCAGATGTGTCGCTCGACGGACGGCGGGTCATCGTCGGCCCGCAGCGAGTCGTGCCACTGTCGCTGCTCGCCTCGAGGGTCCCACACGTGCTGAGTCTGTTGCGCGCCGACCTCGCCGACGAACGCACAGGCGGAGCATCGCACGGCCGCTACATCCTCGCCCCGTCGGCCGTTTCCCTCGGAACGATCGATGAGCAGGAGTCGTCCGCCCTGGCACTCAGCGACGCCGAGCAGGCGATCGTTGATCGAGTCGGGACGGACGTAGCGGCGTGGCGAACGATCGTTGGGTCGGCTCGTGAAGCCCGCCTCGTCGATGGGTTGCGACGCTTGGGAGTCCTGCAGGTCAGCGCGTTCACGCCCACCGACGCCGCCCACGTACTCGGTCGGCAGTCAACGTTCGATGGAGATGCCGCCACATTGGGGGCTGCGCTCCTCGCTCGGCTACGAGAGATGTCCGCACCCACGCCCGAACATGCCCGTGCTTTGGCATTCGACGTGTGGAACGAAACAGTCCGGGCCAGCGCGTGCGCCGTCCTGGACACCGCGTTGGCCCATGGCGACGAACCACTCACTTTAACCGCGTCCGACGCTCATCTGATCGACGGCGTCTGTCGTGGGGAGGCGGCTCGTGGACTCGTACGTGTACAGATCATGCCTACGGTGCCGATCGTCGCAGTAGGAGGTCCGGCTCGGGTGTTCTACGACGAAGTCGCTCGGCGGCTCGGCACCGAGGTTGTGTACCCACCGCACGGGTCGGTGGCTAACGCCGTGGGAGCGGCCACGGGCGTCGTTAGCCGCATTGTCACCGTCAGCGTCGAGGCGACCGGCGACGGGTACTGGACCGTCCACTCCCCCGCGGGACGAGACCTCCTGACGAATCCGTCGGAAGCGCTTGCTCTCGCCGCCACACTGGCCGAGACGGCAGCGCATGATGAGATCGCCTCACACGGGGCCGACGAACCAGTCGTGTCGGTTAGGGTCGCAAAAATTCATCTCCCCGGCTTCGACAAGTCAAACGATCTCGGACTACTCAGCGCGATTATCACCGCCGAAGCAGTCGCTGCTCCATCCGTCTGAGGCCAGTATGGTTCAGGGTACGACCCCACTTGAAAGACCTGGGAGAGTGGAGCGGTGCAGTCGTCCACTCGGGTCCTCGTCATCGCATGTGCTGCGCTTGTGCGCGAGATGCGGGTCGTCCTCGATCAACTGACGAGTGCTGGGGGACTCACGTTTGCTACCGAATATCTGCCAGCGCCCCTTCACAATCGGCCCGAACTGATTCCGGCCGCCGTGCGCCGGATCATCGACGAGCGTGGGCACGAGTTCGATCGCATCCTCGTCGGGTATGCCGATTGCGGCACCGGGGGTCTGCTTGATGCCGCCCTGGTGGGCACCGGTGCCGTGAGGCTTCCGGGAGCTCACTGCTACGAATTCTTTGCCACATCGGCGGTCTTCAACGCGTGGCACCAGGCGGAGCTCGGTACGTTTTACCTGACCGACTTCCTTGCTCGGCACTTCGACGCACTAGTTATCGGCGGTCTCGGCCTCGACCGGCACCCCGAGCTACGAGATATGTACTTCGGGCACTACACCCGGGTGCTCCTGCTAACCCAGAGCGACGATCCGACGCTGCTCGAACTCGGGCACGCGGCCGCGGCTCGTTTGGGGCTGGCGTTCGAACATCATCACGTCGGTCTTGGCCCGTTCGCCAGCGCCATCGAACAGGCGCTGAACGCCGACTGAGGAATTGCCGGCTGGCCATCTCGCATCGCCGCAGCCTACGGTCGGTGGCCATGGCAACGCAGTCAGATCTCGACCACCGCTACGGCATCCGTCGGCGGAGGATGACCACCAATGGCGTAGAGCTCGACGTCCTGGAGTCCGGACCGGCCGACGGACCACTCGTGGTTCTCGCCCACGGATTTCCTGAGTGTGCGTGGTCATGGCGCCATCAACTACGCGCGCTTGGCAATGCGGGCTGGCACGTGATCGCTCCCGACCAACGCGGCTACGGTCGGTCAGATCGTCCGACCGAGGTCGAGCAGTACTCGACCGAGCATCTGGGCAACGATCTCCTGGGCATCGTCGATCAGATCACCGGACCGGGCTCTACAGCGGTGTTTGTCGGTCACGACTGGGGGTCGTTCCTCGTGTGGGATATCGCCCGCGAACATCCGGAACGAGTACGTGGACTTATCAATCTGAGTGTCCCATTTGTTGACTGGCCGGCCAAGCCGACAGACATCTTCAAGATGGTCAACGGAGACAACTTCTTTTACATCCTCTACTTCCAAAAAGTCGGTGTGGCCGAAGCCGAGCTCGATCCGCAGGTCGAGAAATGTATGCGCGGCATTTTGTGGGTGGCCTCCGGCGAGGGCTTCCCGACCGAGCCATCGGTTCCGCGGCCAGCGGAAGGGACGGGTTTCCTGGACGCCGTGATGGCCGTCGATACCGTGCCACTTCCCGTTTGGTGCACCGAGGACGATCTCGCCGTCTACATCGATTCGTTTACCGATTCTGGCTTCTTCGGGCCGGTGAGCTGGTACCGAAACCTTGACAGAAACTATGCGCGCGTGGCGTCATCGCCGATCGCAGCGATGACCATGCCGTGCTATTTCATCGGCGGGTCGAAGGATCTGGTGATCGCTCGGGACGCAACGTTCGAAGACCGCAACCGGCAGGTCCCCGGTTATCGCCGGATGGCCATGGTCAGCGGTGCCGGCCACTGGACCCAGCAGGAGCGGCCCGACGAAGTCAACGCCGCCATGCTGGAGTTCCTCACCGAGATCTAGCGGGCCCGACCTACTGGATCGGGCAGATCGAGCGGGTACACAATTTCAATCTCGCAAATCGACTTCGGGAAGTCCTTGGCGTTGTTTGTGACGAAGCGGTCGGCGCCTGCCAGCACGGCGGTGGCGAGATGGACTGCGTCGGCTGCCCGCAACCTGTAGGAGGCTCCCAACGCCGCGGCGAGGGACGCCGTCGCGATATCAACGGGCAGAAGGGTGAGTCGGCCGAGGAGGGCAGCCAGCTCGACAAGTTCAATCGCGGCCTTCTCGCGAGTTGGTTTCGTCAGCAGTTCCGGAACGAGCAGCACGGACCCGACTCCAGCGGCGACACCGGAATCGGCATCCCATTCGATGCTCACATCGGCGCGAAAAAGGGCGCGAACCCTTCGCCCGAGCCGATGGTCGGGCGCCGCGGCATAAATCAGAACCTCGGCGTCGAACGCATCCATACGAGCCAGGGTGCTCTACCGCGACGACCGGCTGGACCGGAGATCACGGACCAACTCATCAGCTCGGTCTGCGCTCATCTTTGTTTTCGTGCCCAACGCTGTCCGTCGGCCGGTGTCGAGCAGTTCACGCACGGTCGAGGCGGCGGCGAGAGCAGCTTCTGCCCGTCGTACTCGGAGCGCTTCCGGCTGGACCAGCACAGCGACAGGTACTCCATGGCGGGTCAGCGTGATTTCCTCGCCACCGAGAACACGTTCGATCAAGGAAGGCAGCGCCGACCTCGCGTCGGAAACACTCATCGTTATTGTCACCGAAGTATTGTACGTCAATGTACAAAGACGTACATCAGGGATCGAGTTCGCCGACCTGACCTTCCGAACGACCTGCTATTCGGCGTTGCCGCCCCGACGACGACCGGCCCCGCGAGTGCTGGTGGCTGCACCGGGAAGAGAATTCGCCATCGGCCCGATCGTGTCAACGATTTGCTCGACGGTAGGGCGTTCCTGCGTTTTGTATGCGTCGATAGCGTTTCGCATCGCCGCCAGGTGTTCGGCCGAAGTGCCGCAACATCCACCAATGATTCGTGCTCCACCGGCAATTGCTAGGCGCGCATAGTTCGCCATCAGCTCAGGCGTGCCGGTGTACACGGCCTCGGTTCCGACGAACTTCGGGATGCCACAGTTGCCTTTAAGAATGAACGTGGGATCAATACCGTCACGACCGTGCTCGTGCATATAGAGCAGCGACACGAGAATGTCTGACGCACCCACGCCGCAGTTGGATCCCATCCCCAGGGGCTGTACCTCGAGACCGTCGAACACGCTCACCAGATCGCTCGGCAACACGCCCATCATCGTGCGACCCGCGGTGTCGAATGAAACCGTGACGGTGTACGGCATGCCGGCGTTGATCGCCGCCTGCGCCGCCGCCCGCACTTCCTCCACCGCCGACATCGTTTCGATCCAAATGACGTCTGCGCCACCGTCGCGCAGGCCCTCGATCTGCGCCTGGAACGATGCGATGGCGATCTCGGGGGTCAGCGCACCGAGAGGAACGAATAACTCACCGGTCGGGCCGACAGAACCGGCTACGACAACTGGTCGTTCAGCGCGGTCGGCAACCTCCCGTGCCAGCTGGGCGGCGATCATCGCCAATTCGCGAACTCGCCCTTCGGCCTTATGCAGCTTGAGACGCTGCGCCGTTCCACCAAAACTGTTGGTGAGAATGATGTCAGAGCCGGCGTCGACGAAGCGCTGAAACAGACCCTGCACGCGGTCCGGATGATCGAGGTTCCAGAATTCCGGCGGCTCGCCCGAGGTGAGCCCCATCTGGAAGTAGTTCGTTCCCGTGGCCCCGTCGGCCAGAAGAGTTCGGCCGGTGGCGAGAAGGTCAGCGAGAGTAGAACGCACACGTCCATTCTCGTCGATCAGGGTCGGCGACTCGGACGCTTCGCCTTCGCATGGGCACTGTCGAACGCTGCTCGCCCGAACGGTCACCCGAAAGCATGTCGTCAGCGTCAGCAGCGCACTGCCAAATGGGCCAAACTACGGAGGAGTTGTTGATTTAATCTCGATTTGTTCTTGACGGGCGAACGTACGTTTGCTATAGTGATCGTATGGTTCACGCGGAAGTGCTCGAAGAGACGGCAGGTGCGCTGGTGTTGTGCGCCGAGTCGTTTGTCGATGCCCACTGCACCGTCGAGGTTGATCGCGGTCTGGCGGCGTTGACCGGCACGATTTCCCGCTTGGAAGGTTTCCGGATGCGCCTGTTGAGGGAGCGGGGGATTACCGACCGGTCGGCGTTGTCAGCCGAGTTTGGTTTGGCCCGCGGTGAGGCCGCACAGTTGGAGAAGGTGGTTGAACGGCTCGGTTCGTTGACACCGTTGCAGGACGCAATCGAGTCAGGTGGCGTGTCGATGTCGAAAGCACGGATGGTTGCCGATGTGATCAACCGTGACCGGGCCGAAGCGGCGGAACGTGACGCCGAGAAACTCACGGCAATGGCTGCGGAACTTGCGCCGAGTCAGTTGGCCCGGGAGTTGGAGCAGTGGGGACGCCGCGTCGATGAGGAACGTGGTGTGGACACGAACGAAGATCTGCGGGCGAAACGGTCACTGACAACGCAGAAGCGTTCGACGGGGATGACCGAAATCATTGCTTCGCTCGATCCCGAATCGGGTGAAGTCGTTGCTGGGGCGTTGGACGCCAGGGTGCAGGCCGAGTGGCGAAACGAAACGGCGGAGGAACACGCCGCCCGGACTTCGGCGCAGCGGCGTGCCGATGCATTGGTGGGGATATGTCGCGATTGGCTCAACGGGTTCGGGGCAACCAACGCCGATGGTGACGCATCGAAGTCTCCGAACGCTCACTCGCCAAAGGCACGGCCGCATGTGAGTGTGATCATCAATCTCGACGATCTCACCAACAGGACCGGACACGGCGTCACTGAACGAGGGTTACCGCTCTCAGCAGAAACCGTGCGGCGGATTGCTTGCGACGCTGGGGTTTCAGCGATCTTCACGAACAGCAAAAACCAGATTGTTGACGTTGGCCGTGAACAACGAACATTCACCGGAGCAATCCGAAAAGTGTTGGTCCTGCGGGATCAAGGATGCCGGTTCCCCAGCTGCAACGCTCCGCCGAGTTGGACTGACGGGCACCACATCGAACACTGGGTCAACGGTGGCTCGACAACGACATCAAACGGATGCTTACTATGCAACAGGCATCACCACTACGTCCACGAAGGCCGATGGACCATCACCGGCAACGCCAATAGCGAACTCGCGTTCATCTCCCCGACCGGCACCGTGCTTCGGAGCCAACCACCCGGCCTCAGCGCCCAAGCCGCAGCCTGACTACAGACAGCCAGACAGGCCAACTGGGCCAGACCGCACCATGTTCCTAGACAACTAAACCAGCGGCCCGGGTGGCACGAGCCCAGCGGCGAACTCCACCGTGAAGGCCAGCCGACCACCGCCGACGGAGGGAGGGAGGGAGGGAGCTCAGCGGGACGTAAGTTCCCAACAGGCGATGGCGACGGCGGTGGCCACGTTGAGCGAATCCACGATGGGCGTCATTGGTATGCGCGCATTGAACGTGCAGCTTCGAATGGTGCTGACGTCGAGGCCGGGCCCCTCCGCTCCGACGACAAGCGCGACTCGATCGACGGTCGATAGGCGAAGGGATCGCAGCGATGGAGCCAGCGGTTCCGGGGTGAGTGCCACGGTGGTGACCGACGGATTGTCCGTCATGAAACTAGCAACGGAGTCGATACGGGCCCACGGGAGATGCAGGGTCGCCCCCCGTGAAGCGGTTACCGCTCGACGGTAGAGCGGATCGGCGGATGTCGGATCAATGAGCAATGCGTCCATCCCGAGACCTGCAGCACTACGGGCGATTAACCCAACGTTGACCGGGTTCTCCACGCCCTCCAAGACAACCACACGCCGGGCCGTGGCCAACAGATCGAAGGGAACACGCTCCGACGGCCGACGCACAAGGGCGAGTACCCCGCGATGCACGCCGAGACCGGTGATCTGACCGATGAGCGTCGGTGACGCTGCCAGCACCCGGCAGCTCGGCGGAAGAAGGCGGGGTACTGGACTTCGCCCATCAACAAGCGCGCTTACAAATTCAAGATTGAGGTCAACGCATTGGCGCACAACATCGGGGCCTTCAGCGATGAAACAATTCAGATCACGACGGACCAGCGGGTCCCGCATACCAACAAAGTTGGCGATTCGCGGATCATCGCGGTCATCGACGATCACGACCTCACGAGTCATGGGCACTGCTCAGTCGATCTCAACAATGCGATCGGTTGATGTGTTCCGCTTAGTGGTGAGCCAGCGTCGACAGCCACCGTCGTGGAACCATCGTTCAGTGGAGACACCGTCGATGTTGTCGAAGAACCACACGTAATCGACGTTGCGCGCCGCGGGTTCAGTGACCGAGTCCGGAACGGTCGGCAACTCCCCGCCGAAACGAAACTCATCTCGAGAGCGGGGCCCGCAGTTCGGACAGTGGAGATCACGCACAGCCAACCTCCAAGAACAGTGAAATCATCGGGTTCCTGTCGATCCTTGATCGGCCAGCGGGTGGTCGGCGGCGAATCGCGCCAACCCAAACGGCTTGATGAGGTCCGGCACTTCGCCGGTGGCGATGTACGACGCCAACGACTCGCCGCTGGCCGGAATGGCCTTGAAACCCCACGTTCCCCAGCCGGTGGTCACAGCGAGCCCATCCACCCCGGTAGGACCCATGATCGGCGAGAAGTCCGCCGAGACATCGCAGATGCCGGTCCACTGCCGCAGGATGCGTAGCCCTTTCACGAAAGGCAGGATCGCCGCCACCTTGGCCGAGACACTGGCGAGGGTGGAGAACGAGGTTTGCATCGAGTAAGACGGCTGCGCTTCGAACTCGGCCCCCATGAGCAACTGCCCTCGAGCGGTCTGGGAGACGTACGTCAATAACTCAAGTGAACTTACGATCGATGGAAACTCCGGCGCATATCCATTGGTCACGAACGCCTGGAGCGGATGGCTTCGCACCGGTATGCGAACACCAGCCATGTCCATCACCTTGGTCACGTTGCCACCGACAGCACTCAAGACAGTCCCCGCGGAAATGGGACCACCGGCCGTCGTCACCCCGGTAACTCGCGAACCGTCGGGCGTGGTCAACAACCCTGTTACCGGTGTGTGTTGGATGATGTGGACGCCGGCGCGCGCCGCACCCTGCGCGTATGCCCAGTTGACCCGGTCATGGCGAGCTGTGGATCCTCCCGGGTGATAGGAACCGCCGCGAATCGGATACCGGCCGCCACCACTGAGGTCAAGTTGCGGGCAATGCTGCTTCGCCTCTTCCGGACCAATCATGTAGGTGTCCGTGCCACACGCCGTGTTGAGCATGGCCCGCGCCCGTTCCCCTCGCATGCCGGACTCGGTATGCACCAACCACATGAGTCCACGAGTGGAATGCATGATCCAGCAACCCGTCTCCTCTTCAAGCCGTTTGTACAGATCCACGCTGTGTTGATAGAAGCGAACCGACTCCGGGACGCCGTAGTTCGAGCGAATGATCGTGGTGTTGCGCCCGCTATTGCCAGAGCCGATGTAGTTCGCCTCGATCACGGCAACATTGGTGATGCCATGCCGAGCAGCAAGGTGGTACGCCGCCGAAAGGCCGTGGCCTCCCCCACCGATGATCACCACGTCGTAGGCGCGCTTAGGTTCGTGCCAGGGAATCTCAAGAAGAGTCTCGACAAATTCGTTCATCGCGAACGCATCCTTTCGAGGAGCGTTTCAGCGAACGAGGTCGCGACCACGACCCTCACGCCGTCTTCGGTGAACCATAGCTTGGCTGGCACAAAGCCCACCAAGCCCTGCGCCAGGCACGGAAAGCCCGTATCCGGGATACGCCATTCGATAAGTGGACGTACGGACTGTTCGAACTCGGCCCAAGACAGAGCAATGAGGCTGAAGCCGTGTTCGGGTTCGATGATGGCGTGCTCATCACCGCCGAGCACCACCTCGTTCACGGTGGCGTGAAGGACCATCACCTCATCCGCGGCGACGCGCAGCACCACCCGATGGGCGGGACCGGCGAAACCGTCGAGCGCTTCGGGCGACGCCACGATCCGGACGGCATGCACGGTGTTAGCGGCGAGCACGGCCACCGTCCTTGTCGTAGAACGGCGTCTCGGCCAACGTTGCCGGGCGGCTGTCAACCCACACCGTCGGGGGCATTTCTCCGAGCGGGTTCCACCCTCGCTTCAACCACCCGAGCATCACGGCGTGGCCAAGCAGGGGCGAGGTGAACGATGTGGCAACATGGCCCACGAGCTGCCCCTCAAGCCAGACCGGCGCGCCTTCGGTGGGAGCCGGTGACTCCATCGTGAGGGCGATCATCCGCCGACTGTCGGGCAACGATTCGGTCCGGGCGAGCGCTTCCTGGCCAAGGAAAAATGGCTTGCCCATTTTGATGGCCCAGTCGTGATCGATGCGTCGGGGCGTGGTGTCCATCTCGGTGTCCATCCCCACGATCACGTGGCCCTTCTCCAATCGCAATCCGAACAGCGCTTGCAGCCCGTGCGGCTTGATACCGAGATCGCTCCCAGCATGCATAAGGGCCCGCCACAACTCCACGGACTGGTCCGGTCGATGGTGAAGTTCCCACGATGCCTCGCCGGTAAAGGAAAGGCGCATCGCATGACAGGCGACTCCAGCCACCTCGGTGTGGCGATGCTGGAGGAATTTCGGCGGATCGACGAGCCCAACGCGCTGGAGCAACTCTGAGGCCAGAGGACCGGTCACATTGATGGCGGCGAGCGACATCGTCTGATCCATGATGCGCACATCAAGGCCCCAAGTCTCGGCCCAGTCACGCATCCACATCTCGGCGTTTCCTGCTCCACCCGACGTGAACGTGAGGACAAAACGGGTTTCGGACTCACGCACGATCATGCCGTCGTCGAACAGGTGTCCACGCTCATTCAGTAGGAGCACATAGCGGGAACGCCCCGCTTTGATATCGGCAACGTTGGTCGGATAGATCCGTTCCAAGAACTCGACGCTGTCCGGCCCGGTGACGATCATTTTCCCCAGTGTGCTTACATCTCCGAGAGACACTCCCTCACGCACCGCCCAATATTCGGCCACGTGATCCCCGTAGTTCCACGGGCGCCACCAACCACCGAAGCGGTCCATATTGGCTCCGAGACGTACATGCTCCTCGTGCAACGGTGTTTTGCGCCACGCGTCGTAGAACACCCCCGCAGCCGCTTCCCCCATGGTGATTTGTCGCGCCGCGGGGCGAGCGGTGAACGGCCGCGCCGGGGACCCACTGCGGTCGGCGACGAACGCTCGAAGGTGGGGTAGGCACACCCCGCCCTGGCACGTTCCGGTGCCACACAACGAGGAGCGCTTCATCAGTTCGACCTCGCGAAACCCGCGGTCCCACACGCCCTGAAGATCCTCGACCGTGGTCCCCGAACAAGGACACACAACGCCGGATTCAGGAACATCCGGCAGCGCGCAGGCTGACCCTGCCGATCCAACAACCCGTATGGCCGGGTCGTCGGTCATGCGGGCGAGGACGTCACGCGGGGCCGGACCGAGATCGACAACGGCGGTGTCACAGCCGACGGTCTTCTCCACGTCATCGAGATACCGAACCGTCACCGTGGCCACGAGACCATTGGCGCCCCCGAACCGGACGATCCGCCCGCCAATGTGTTGGCCCGGAAGATCGTCGGATCGCCCTCCGAGCCCGACCACGACGACTCTACCGAGATCGATTCCGGCGGCGAGCATCCGGCGCGCCGCGCCCGCAGTGCGAATTCCTCGAAGGTTGCTTCCTTCGCACACGGGCACCAGCTCCGCCTGACCGGTGGCCAGAGCGACCTCGTTGGCCTCGATATGGAGCATTCCGGTTTCCGTACGAGCGACGACAAACGGACCGTCGTACACACCAACAACTTCCTCGCCGGACTCAGCGCTAAGCACACGTACTGATCGTCCCGCAGCTCGGAGAGTGGCAGCCTCGGCCCGTCCAGCCGAGCCAGTACCGACAATCACGACGTCGTGATGCTCGCGTCGAACCGGTACGTCGAGAACCGTTCGCGCCGTCATCATCGAAGGGGCGATGCCCATAGGATGGCGGTCGACGACCATACCGGGGCGGGCAGCGGTCTGACAGGTACGCACGAAGGCCGTCCCATCGACGACGCCAAGACAATTTCCGCAATCACCGGTCAGGCAGAGTACGCCGCCATGGGCGGGCTCTTGCCTGGTTCGCAGAACAGCGAGCGCGACGGAATCACCTGACTCGAAAACGACGGGATCACCATCGAAGACGAAGCGCGCGTTCATCCCGTCAGCCTCGCTCTTCCAATTGTGCGACGTTGCGCCGCTTCGCTTCGCACTTTGCCTGGCCAGTCTTGCGCACCACTCCCATTGCCATCAGCCTCGCATTCGTAGACCGGTCGGATCGAGCAGCGGTTCGTGTTGCAACGTGGCCGGGCGCCGTTCACCGATGATTTCGATCTCAAAGCCGGTGGACCCCTCAACGGCGAGCGTCGCCGGGATGTACCCGAGGGCAATCGAACGATCCACAAAGTGACCGTAGCCGCCTGAAGTGATCCAGCCCACCACCTTCGACTCACCCGACGCATCGGTGTGCCACACCGGTTCGTCGCCGATCACATCAGCGGGATCGGTTGGATCAACGTCGACCACAAACGTGACGAGACGGCGATCCGGGCCTTTCGCCACCTCGGTTTCGTAGGCCTCACGGCCAATGAAATCGTGATCGAGCTTGACGTAGGAGGTAATGCCCGCTTCGACCGGAGTATAGATCGGGCGGTACTCGCGGAACCAGGTGCCAAAGCTTTTCTCCAAGCGCAGCGAAAGCAATGCGCGCAGACCAAAGAGTTTGATACCGAACTCTTCACCGGCCGCCATGATGCGATCGAATAAGGCGATCTGATATTCGGGAGCGACCCATAGCTCGTATCCAAGATCACCCGAGTACGTGAGGCGGCCGACCATGGCCGGGATCATGCCGCACTCGATTTGGCGAAACGACATGAACGGGAATCCGGTATTCGAAACGTCGGCATCGGTGATCTTTTCCAACACCTTCCGGGCATGGGGCCCGGCGATCGAGAGACCGGTCAGCCCGAGTCCGCGCACGGTGAAGGACACGGAGCCATCGGTCGGTAGATGATGGAGGAACCAGCGCGAATGATGGACCTCGGCCGGCATGGAACCAAACAGGAAGAAATGGTCATCGCCAAGGCGAGCAACGGTGAACTCACCTTCAATACGACCGTGATGATTCAGCATTGCGGTCAGTGCGACTTTGCCGACCTTGGGCATCTTGTTCGTCAGCAGCGTGAGCAACCACGCCTCGGCACCGGGGCCCCTCACCTCGTACTTGGCGAAGTTTGAGACCTCGGTGAGACCGACAGAGGTGCGCACGGCCCGGCATTCATCGCCGACCACGTTGAACGCATTCGAGCGTTTGAAGGTCACGTCTTCCATCGGCACTTTGCCCGGCTCCTGGAACCAGAGCGGGTATTCGAGTCCGTAGGAGGCTCCCCACACGGCGTTGGCGTCGTTCTGGCGCCCGTAAGCCGGCGTCATGTGCAACGGCCGGCCGGCCGGGAGTTCCTCGTTGGGAAACTGAATACGGAAGCGGCGCTGGTAGTTTTCCTTCGCCTTTTCTGCCGTGTACCCGAGGGTGGCGTAGTCCCCGTAGCGAGCCACGTCCATGCCCCAGATGTCCATGCCCGGATCACCGTCGGTCATCCACGCCGCCAGGGCCAAGCCCACGCCGCCACCCTGCGACAGTCCGGCCATGACGCCACACGCCGTCCAGAAGTTCCGCAGACCGCGGACGGGTCCGACCAGGGGGTTGCCGTCTGGAGCAAAGGTAAACGGGCCGTTGATAACCCGCTTGATACCGATCTCCTGCAGCTTCGGATAGTGCTCAAAGGCAATCGAAAGCGGCTTCTCCAAACGGTCCAAATCGGGAGTGAGGAGCTGTGCCCCGAACTCCCACGGGGTCTGCTTGGGTGACCACGGCACGCAGTTGTACTCGTAGCTGCCCAAGAGCATCGAGTCTCCTTCCTGACGGAAGTATGACTCACCGGCAAAGTCCACCGACATCGGTAATTCTTTGCCATTCTTCTCACGGTATTCGACTATTTCTGGCATGTCATCAGTGAGTAGATACATGTGTTCAAAGGCCAAGACCGGAAGCTCGATTCCGACCATGCGACCGACTTCGCGCGCCCACAGTCCACCGGCGTTGACCACATGCTCGGCGTGAATTGTACCTTTGTTGGTGTTCACGGTCCATGTGCCATCGGCGCGATGCTCCAGCGATTCCACCATCGTGTGGCGATATACCTCGGCCCCGGCGTTACGCGCGCATATGGCGTAGGCATGGGTGACGCCGGACGGGTCCACGTGGCCCTCATCGGGGTCGTACAGACACCCCATGAAATACTGCGGGTCGAGCAGCGGATGGATCTCCGCCGCTTCTTTGAGCGAGATCATTTCGAGATCCATGCCGAGGTACCGACCACGGGCTTGCGCCATCTTCAGCCAGTCCAACCGCTCCGGGGTATCGGCCAGCATGATGCCACCAGGGAGGTGGATTGAACAGTTCTGGCCCGACTCAGCCTCAATCGTCTTGTAGAGCCGCACCGTGTACTGCTGTAGCTTGGCCACATTGGGGTCACCGTTGAGGGTGTGCATGCCACCGGCGGCATGCCACGTGGACCCGTGGGTTAGTTCCTTGCGTTCCAGCAGCACTACATCGGTCCAGCCAGCTTTAGTCAGGTGGTAGAGGACACTGGCCCCGACCACCCCGCCACCGATAACGACCACCCGGGCACTGGTTTTCATGCCACCTTCGGCCCGTCCGGCGAGATCGTGGAGAACAGGTGCTTCTTGAACAGGCATGGAGATCAGCAATCCTCAGAGATACGTGTACGTAAGTGTTTAGAAATCGGTGGGAACGCCACCCTCGGCATGCCGACGGTCGACGAAGTCCTGGAGTTCAGCTTTGCGCGAATCATCGAGCGTTGTTGGCGGTTCGTAGGCCGCCAGCATGTCTTTCCACATTTTGTTGGCCCGGTCGTAGGTGGTGGGCGACCCCGCTTCCACCCAGGTTTCCCAGTTCCGCCAGTCGCTCAGCATTGGATGGTGAAACGCCGTACGGAAGCGATCCTGGGTATGTTGCGTTCCGAAGAAATGACCGCCGGGACCGACATCGGCAATGGCATCGAGCCCTAACTCCGCCCGGTTCACCACGGGCGGTTCGAGGAAGCATTCGAGCATTCCGAGCAACTCGGCATCGAGCATCATCTTCTCGTAGCTGGCGTGCAGGCCACCCTCCATCCAACCGGCACCGTGCATGAGCAGGTTTACCCCGCCCATCAGCGCCCCCCACAACGAAAATACGGATTCATAAGCGGACTGAGCGTCGAGAGCATTCGCCGCACAGACATTGGACGAGCGATACGGAACCGAATAGCGGCGGGCCAGCTGTCCACCCATCATCGCCGCCTTCATGAATTCCGGAGTACCGAACGCGGGCGCTCCCGATTGCATGTCCACGTTGGAAGTGAACCCTCCGTAGATCACCGGGGCACCGGGGCGCACCAGTTGCGTCAATGACATTCCGAGTAGGGCCTCGGCGTTCTGCTGGGCCACTGCACCGGCCACGGTCACCGGGGCCATGGCTCCGGCCAAGGTGAACGGCGTGACGCATACGGCTTGATTGCGGCTGGACATCTCCAAAATACCAGTGGCCATCGGAAGGTCGAGCCGGAGCGGAGACGATGTGTTGATGATCGTGAACAGCGACGGTTCGCGCTCCAACGTCTCGTGATCGATGCCGCGGGCGATCCGGATCATCTCGATCACGTCTTGATTGCGTTGCGCACCGAGGGAATACACGTGGATCGGCTTGTCCGCCAGTGTGAGCGCGTCGTACGTGGCGTCGAGATGGCGAATGGAAGCGTGCAGATCAATGGGCTCGACCGGATACCCACCGAAAAAGTGGACGGTGTTGAGCATTTGACCGAGCTTGATCAAATTTTGGTAGTCGAGGCGGTTGCCGATCCGACGACCGTTGTCGCGATCGAACACGTTCGGGGCGCTGGCCACGGAGCCGAACGCCACCCAGTTACCACCGATACGCAACGAATGCGCCGGGTTGGTGGCATGGAGCGTGAACTCCGCCGGCACCGACTTCATCGCTGCGTCGATGATGTCCCGACCCACCCTGATGCGCTCTCCGTCGACCGTCGCTCCGGCCGCCACGAACAGGTCCCGGGCCTCGGGGTTGAGCACATCCATGCCGATGCGCTCAAGTATTTCAAGCGAGGCGTGGTGAATCATGTCGAGTTCGTCGGCGGACACGACCTCGGTGGGGGCATACCGAAGCCGTGATTGACCGAACGGGCGTTGCTCGGGCAGGGTTGACCGTCCCTCCGAGGAAGCCCGACCACCACGACGACGCCGGGGCTCGGCCGCCACCGTTCCAATCTCTGCTTCGCTGACTACGCCACGCTGAGCGGTTGCATCGGGCGCGTCGGTCATGGGGCGATACTCGTGATCGGCGGTAGTGGGGACCGCAAGGTCAACTGCATGGGGATGTCAACTGCATGGGATGTGCTCCGAACTCACCGTGGCGATTCCCGGCGCCCGGGACGAGCACTCATCGTACTGATGGTCCATCCTTCGGAAACAGTCCACGATACGGAAAATGGGCCATTGGAATGGTCCACGATGCGGACCGATTGATCGCCCTCGCCTACCGTTTCGACATGCCTGGACTCCCCGTCCCTACCGACCTTCATTTCCTCCGCGTTGCGACCGAGGGGCGCGTGGCCACGGTGACCATCGACAAGCCGCCGATCAATCTCTACGACGGTGCGCTCCTACGGGAGTTCGAATCCGTGGGGCAGTGGTGCGCCAACAATATCGACGTTGGGGCCGTTCTCGTGCAGAGCGCGACCCCCGGTTTCTGGATCGCTCACTTCGATGTAGCCACCATCCTCCAGTTCCCCAAGAACGTGGCGCCCGCGTTCGAACTTGGACAGTTCACCCGCGTATGCGAGCTCTTTCGCACCATGCCCAAGCTCACGATCGCCGTCATCGAAGGGCGCGTTGGTGGCGGGGGAAGTGAACTGGCGATGTCGTTCGACGTTCGGTACGGCGCCCGCGAGACGGCCATCTTCAATCAGCCCGAGGTGGCGCTCGGCATCCTCCCGGGCGGTGGCGGCACACAGCGCCTTCCCCGTCTCATCGGCCGTTCGCGGGCGCTTGAGGTAATCCTCGGATGCGATGACATCGACGCCACCACGGCCGAGCAATGGGGATGGATCAATCGGGCACTACCCGCCGCTGAAGTTCGATCGGAGGCCGCCCGGCTGGCCGCCCGAGCGGCGGCGTTCCCACCCCACGCAGTGGCCGAAGCGAAACTGTCGGTGTTGCGGGCCGAGAAAGACCTTCCGGCTGACCTTCTCGACGAGATTCGTGGGTTCTTCCGAACGCTCGGAAACGATGACGCCCGCCAGGCGATGGAGGCATTCCTGCGGCAGGGCGGGCAAACTGTTCAGGGAGAAAACCGGCTTGGGGCACTGGCCGCAGAACTTGAGTTGACCCGGGAGCTGAGCACCCACTGAGGTCCACCTCCGACCACGCGGCGATCGCTTACTAAGGTCAGGGAAGTGGCACGTGTACTTATTGTTGACGACGAAGTGGATCTCGCTGAAGGAATAGCTGAGGGACTTCGAAACGAAGGATTTGAGGTCGAACTTGCTCACGACGGAGACCTCGGGTTGGCGATGGCAACGTCGGGAGGATTCGACCTCATCGTCCTCGACATCATGCTCCCCAAGCGCAATGGGTACAGGGTGTGCTCCGACCTTCGTGAATCGGGGAACACCACGCCGATATTGATGTTGACGGCCAAGCGGGGCGAGTTCGACGAGGCTGAAGCATTCGAAACGGGGGCCGATGACTACCTCGGCAAGCCATTCACCTTCATGATTCTGCTCGCCCGGGTGCGGGCGTTGCTACGTCGTTCAGTGACCGTTGGAGGGGGCGAGAGTGGTCGCATCCAACGCGGTGACACCACCGTCGATCTTCGCCAGCACCGCGTGTGGCGAGGGGAGAACGAGATCGTGGTCACCGCTCGCGAGCTGTCGCTCTTGGCCGCCATCGTGAAAGCGAGTCCTGATCCGGTGGCCAAAACAGAACTGCTTGAGGATGTGTGGGGCCGCGATTTCGAGGGCGATCCGAATGTGATTGAGGTGTACGTGGGATACCTGCGCAAGAAAATCGATGTCCCGTTCGGACGGTCGAGTCTTCAGACCGTGCGCGGTGTCGGGTACCGCTTCGACGTTGACAAGTAAGCGATGTCGCGTGCGCATATGAGTCCCGTGAGAAAGCTTCCCGTTGCCGTTCGCATTGCACTGGTGACGTCTCTCATCCTGGCGATCTCGCTGGGTATTGGTGTCAGTGCTTTTCGTTCCGCTCTGCGCAACGCGCAGATCAGCGAGCTTGATCAGGACATCGACCGGCAGGTCGAGACCCTGCGTATCGTCGCCACCGACGGCCCTATTCCGGTGAAGTTACCGACGGCTCGCGACTCGCCGTTGTTTTGCCAAATCGTGTCCGGGGCAGGAAAGGTCCTCGGCGCTTCGGCCAACGTGAGCGACATGAATCTCATGGTGCCGCCAGAATCCGAGGTCATGCGCCAAGGCCAAGTCAAGCGGATGAAAACGGTGATCGACGGTGTCGATGTTCGCATAACGAAAACCGGGGTGGAGACGACATCCGGGGCGTCTTGGATCCTTGTTGCGGCTCCCTTGAACGCGCTCCAACGGGCCGATACGTCGCTCGTGCGTCAGCTCCGAGTCATTGCGCCGCTTCTTGTGCTCCTTGCCGGCCTCGGCGTGTGGTTCGCGGCCAATCGTGCGCTGCGACCGGTTGATGTGTTGCGTCGTCAGGTGGAGGGGATTGGGGCGAATGAGCTTTCCGCCCGGGTCACCGAACCGAAAGCACAGGACGAAGTTGGCCGACTGGCGCGAACCATGAACGGTTTACTCAGTCGAGTGGAAGAGGCATCGGCCCGACAAACCCGCTTCGTGAGCGATGCCTCGCACGAGCTACGTAGTCCTCTGGCCACCGTGCGCACGCGTCTTGAGGTGGGGCTCCGATCGCCAGAAAAAACTGATTGGCCAGCCGTGGCCGAGACGTCGCTCCGCCAAGCTTCACGCATGGAGCGACTCGTGGACGACCTGTTGCTCTTGGCCAGAACCGATACGGCGATCACCGCCGCGCCCGTACCGGTTGACCTCGACGAACTCATTCGCGAGGAGGCGGGGTTTTTGCGCACGATGAGCACAATCACCCTCGACACGAGCCGAGTATCGGCCGGGCGGGTGCTGGGGTCTTCCGATGAGCTTCGCCGTGTGGTGGTCAACCTCACGACAAACGCGCTGAGTTTCGCCGCGTCCCGGGTGCAACTTTCATTGCAAATGACCGACGACCGAACCGTGCAATTGGTTGTCGATGATGACGGACCGGGCGTACCGACAGCGCAGCGCGAACGCATCTTCGATCGGTTCACCCAGCTGGACGAATCACGAGCTCGATCGTCTAACCGAGGGGCGGGGCTGGGACTAGCGATCGTGGCCGACGTGGTGCGCCGTCACCACGGCGTGGTGACCGTCGGCGATGCTCCGATTGGCGGCGCCCGGTTCGTTGTCGCCCTTCCCACAACGCCGTAGACCGAACCAACGATCTTGGGGCGGGCGCTCACCACGTGGCCGACGGATCGAGGGCAGACACTTCGGTGAGTGAGGCGTGCACGTCGCCAAACTTGTCACTTCGTTGACGGCGCCCCGCTGACCCGGTCAGAAGTACGGAACTCGGCACCGCCAGCCCTGCGTCTGTGAGCACACTGATGACTTCGGCCAAGGCCGCATTCCTCTGCTGGTCGGTCAATGAGTCCGTAAGCGCGCCTACGAGTGGCCAGAGGTCGTCGACGTGAGGTTGGAGTCGCCGCGAGGCGTGCGGCGCGAGGCGAGTGAGCAGGTCCACGGCGTGACGTTCGTGCCAATGCTCTTCGCTCAGGGCACGCTCGGCTAGGGACACGACGGCGGCCACATCGGTGTTGCAGAGAGCGGTCCACCGATGGCGCTCGATCACGTCGTACAACACATGACGTATCAGGTGGCGTTCCCACGGACGGGCGTCGAACTCAACGAAGGCACAGCAGCGCCATTGATCGGGCGCTCGCAGCGTCGGTATGGCGTCTCGGTCGGCCCACGATGGCCACAACACGCCATAGAGCGCACGAGCGTGCCCGAGTTCGTCCTGGGCAATTGACGCCATCGCCAGATCCTCTTCGAGAAACGGCGACAGTCCGAGCCACTCGCTGTGCCGGTGCCCGAGCACGAACTCGTCGTCGGCCAGCGCCAAAACGACCGCCCCAAGCGTGCGATCGATCTCCATGTCGGGAGCATGGTGATCTCGCCGCGTCATGTCGACTCCCCCGCCGTTCGCCGACTCTTGCGTCGCGCAGCAATCGTCTTTCCATCATTGAGGCCGTGGGTCCGCGCCGCCGGCGCAACAAGCTCAGCGGGGTCCACCGTCAGCACATGCTCGCGGCGAATCACCCACGCCTCACTGCCCTCACCCCGCCGGATATACGTCTCGCGGGTATACAGGGTGGCCATCTCATCGTCGGGCGCTTGCAACGCGCCCGCATGGATGAAGGCATCGCGCCCGTCTGCGCGCAGAAAGACTTCGTACGTAGGCATAACAACTATCTCCGCTCCAAGCCGAGAACATCGATGACGGAACGACAACCTCCGCACCATGCCACGGCCCGACACGCTGTGGCCCCCACCGGGTTGATCTGGCGGAGCATGCCGGCCCCACAGGTCGGGCAGGGCGGGCTCGGATCGCCTTTGGTAGCAACCGCGATACCGAGCGTCGCCAGGTGCGCGACACCGAGGGGTGATATGCGCGCAGATGACCACGCCGGTTGCGTTGCCCACGTGACCAAACACGACGTCGCCCCCGCCGCCACAGCTGCCGCTTGAATGTCATGCGCCATCAATGCCAGGGCCGGACAACCGAGGAACGTCGGGAGCAGGACGACGTGGACGCCCGCAGCCTCGTCCATATCGATCGAATGCACAAGGCCCAGGTCACCAATACCGAGGCCCCCCAGCTCCGGATCGCTGACATTCAGAACGGCGGCACTGACCTCGGGTGTGGGGTGGTTGCGTCGTTCTCCGGGCGACGCAGCCACCCCACACCCCGACGCAATCACGCCGCGACCCCCGGTTGATCGACGCCAAGCGCCGCCCGGACCCACGCCGTGTCGTCCCACGCCGCCTTGGATTGGGCCACGCGGGCGGCCGAATCCGGGCCGACGTTGCGTTGCGTCGCTCCGAGTGCGCTCCAGTCAATCGGCCCGAGGACCCAGCGTCCGGCGTGATCTCGGTAGGCATCGGGGTCGGGGATCGTGAATCCGTAGTCATGCAACAGGGGAATGAACTTTTGGATGAAGCGATCACGTAATTCTTCGTTGGTCGCGGACTTGACCTTCCACCGCAACAACCGGTCGTCGGGCTTACTCGGAGGACCAAAGAAATGAACGACCGATTCCCACCAACGATTGAGGGCGTCCTGAAACAATGCGCGCTGAATATCGGTTCCTTCGGCCAGCGTGAGGAGCATCTCCTCGCCGTGGCGCATATGGAATCCTTCCTCACTCACGATGCGCCGAAGGATGCGTCGATACGGGCCGTACGAGCATTCCTTGAGCACCGCCTGTTGCGTCGTGAGCGCCGCAGCATCAACGAGGAACGCGATGACGATTTGATCCGCCCACGTTTCGGCCTTGTAGTGAAAGACGTTATGAAACCGGGTCCGTCCGGCCACGAGATCGTCGAGCATCTGCGGGCGATCCTTGACCCCAAGATCAGCCGCCACCATGTACAGCAGGTGGGCATGGCCAATCTCGTCTTGGGTCTTGGCCAGGAACGCCAGTTTTCGGTGCAGGCCCGGCGCCCGTGAGACCCAATGCCGCTCACACAGTCCGCCGAAGAGTTCCGAGTTTGCGTGCATTTCGATGAACCGGAACACTTCGATCCGATATTCGTCGGGCATTGCATCACCCGGCTCAACGATGCCGCCCGCACCGATGAAGGCATCAAATGCATCAAGGTCAGCCCACGAGCGCATGCACCAACGTACCTACCCTGGCGCGGTCGTCGGGCACTTGTGTGGGTCTGAACGGCCGCCCTCCCATAGATTGGATGTGTGCTGCACGACTTTGAGCCCCCCACCCTCGACGCCTGGAATGCCCTTGCCACGAAAGAGGCCAAGGTCGACTCCCCGGAAGCATTGACCTGGCACACGCCTGAAGGCATCGATGTCAGGGCGCTGTACACCGCCGCCGATCTCGAGGGCCTTGAAACGCTGGATACGCTGCCCGGCTTTGCGCCCTATACGCGGGGCGTGCGGGCGACGATGTACACCGTTCGACCTTGGACGATTCGTCAGTACGCAGGCTTTTCCACGGCCGAGGCGTCGAACGCGTTCTATCGTAAGAACCTGGCTGCCGGTCAGCAGGGAGTAAGCGTGGCCTTCGACCTCGCCACCCATCGCGGATACGACTCCGACCATCCCCGGGTCACCGGTGACGTGGGCACGGCCGGCGTGGCCATCGATTCCGTCGAGGACATGAAGATTCTCTTCGATGGCATTCCGTTGGACAAGATGAGCGTGTCCATGACGATGAACGGTGCGGTGCTCCCCGTGCTCGCCGGGTACATCGTGGCGGCCGAGGAGCAGGGCGTGCCGCGGGACATGCTGGCCGGGACCATTCAGAACGACGTACTCAAAGAGTTCATGGTTCGCAACACCTACATTTACCCTCCCGGGCCGTCGATGCGCATCGTCGCCGACATCATTGGGTACACGGCCAAGAACATGCCGCAGTTCAACTCGATCTCGATCTCCGGATATCACATGCAGGAGGCCGGAGCCACGTGTGTGCAGGAGCTGGCGTTCACGCTGGCCGACGGCCTTGAGTACATCCGCGCGGCGAAGGACACCGGCCTGGCGATTGACGAGTTCGCCGGGCGTCTCTCGTTCTTTTTCTGTATCGGAATGAACTTCTTCATGGAAGCAGCCAAGCTGCGTGCGGCCCGCCTGCTCTGGTCGCGCATTGTGAAGCAGTTCGCGCCAACGAAGGCGTCGTCGATGATGCTGCGCACGCATTGTCAGACCAGCGGCGTGTCGCTGACTGAGCAGGACCCGATGAACAACGTGGTCCGCACCACGATTGAAGCGATGGCCGCGGTGCTTGGCGGAACGCAAAGTCTGCATACGAATTCTTTCGACGAAGCGATCGCCCTCCCCACCGAATTCTCTGCGCGCATAGCTCGTAACACCCAGCTGATCATCGCCGAGGAATCCGGTGTCACCAACGTCGTCGATCCGCTCGGCGGTTCTTATTATGTGGAGGCCCTCACCCACTCGCTCGCCACCGAGGCATGGAAGCTGATCGAGGAAGTCGAGGCGCTCGGCGGCATGACGAAGGCAGTCGAGTCCGGCATGCCGAAGCTCCGTATCGAAGAGGCCGCAGCTCGACGCCAGGCGCGCGTCGATCGCGGTGAGGAGGTCATCGTCGGAGTGAACAAATACCGCCTCGATGTGGAGGATGCCGTCGAAACCCTCGATATCGACAACACCGCCGTGCGAGCGTCGCAGATTGCCCGCCTGACCCAGATCAAGGCCACCCGTGACGCCGCCGCCGTAGCCGATGCACTACGCGCGCTTACTGAGGGCGCTTCGAGTGGGGCCAACCTGCTCGACCTCGCGGTGAATGCCACGCGCGTGCGGGCCACGGTGGGCGAAATCAGTGATGCGTTGGAGGTCGTCTTCGGGCGTCACAAGGCCGAGATTCGTTCTATTTCCGGCGTGTACGGGGCGGCCTATGCCGACGATGGCGGGTTCCAGAAGATCGTGGCCGACGTGGCGGCGTTCGCCGTCGAAGAGGGGCGCAGGCCGCGCATGCTTGTGGCCAAGATGGGCCAGGACGGCCACGACCGAGGTGCCAAGGTCATCGCCACGGCGTTTGCCGATATCGGGTTCGACGTCGACGTCGCTCCGCTCTTTCAGACTCCGGCTGAGGTCGCCCGCGATGCCGTGGAGAACGACGCCCATGTGGTCGGCGTGTCGTCACAGGCGGCCGGCCACAAGACCCTCGTGCCGGAACTCATCGCCGAGCTACGGGCGGCGGGCGCGGGCGACGTGCTCGTGGTCTGCGGCGGGGTGATCCCCGCCAAGGACTACGACTTCCTGCGCGCCGCCGGCGTCAGCGGCATATACGGGCCCGGCACGAATATCCCCTCGGCCGCCGCTGAAATTCTCGGGCTCCTGCGTTCACGCCGCATCCCTGCGTAGAACGTTCTGGGTGGCTAGGCGTTTCTGGGTGGCTAGGCGTTTCTGGGTGGTTGCGCCGTCAGAGATGACAGCGGAGCAACCCAAGAACGGACAGCCACCCAGAATCACTACGAGACTCTCAGGCCATCGCCGCCGCGGTGGCCCGCTCGGCGGCGGTTCCGCTGCTCAGCATGGCTTTCACTGAGGCTCGGTTGATCTCGGGCTGGTTCTGAGAGAGCTTGCGTTTCGCCGTGATGTTCGTCGGCCGAAGCTCGATGCCGACGATGGCTCGAAGTAGCCCATCGACGTAGTCCGAAGGCGCGTCGGCGACGGACCACGGTGACGATCGGGGTGATTCGTGCTCCGACGTAAGGTCATTCAGGAGCTCAAGAATCCATGCTGGCTCACGCTGCAAGACCAACTCGCCCCGCACCTGGACGGTCTCGTAGTTCCACGTCGGAACGACGCGCCCGTGTTCAGCCTTCGTCGGATACATCGACGGCGAAATGTAGGCCTCAACCCCCGTGAAGCTGGCCAGGGCGGGGCCGCCCACCAACACCGGATTGCCCTTCGCCAGGTGACCGACGAACATCCACTCGCCCCCTTCGGAAACCCGGATGTGCATGGGCACCGGTGTCGCCAACAGGCCGTCGGCGGCCGTATGCACGACCAACTGGGCCAGCGGGTGAGCACGAACAATCGCCGCAATCGTTGTTGGGTCGGTCTCGGCAAATGCACTGGGGACGTACATGTTGATCACCGTAGACGGCCTCCCGGCTCGGCACCGTGTGACTTTCTGGGGGCCTAGGCGTTTTGGGGGGCAAGGCGGTCAAAAATGACCGTGACGCCACCCAACAACGCCTTGTCACCCAGTACCTCCGTCCCATCGCGGCGCCCTTGACCGGCAGATCGGTAACCTCGGAGCCGATGTCGACGCCTGGCCCCACCAATCCTCCGGCCGCTGACTCACCGCCCACGTACTCTGGGCCCAAATACGCGGCGCCCACTGATCTCGGAGACGCCGGAGTCGGCGCAACGGTCGAGGCCATTGTTGCGGGCGATCGACGCGCCCTGGCCCGAGCCATCACGCTGGTGGAATCAACGCGCACTGATCACCGGGCCCAGGCCGTCGCCCTGCTCAATGCGCTCCCGCCGATTGCGTCGGCCTTTCGAGTCGGGATCACGGGGACTCCCGGCGTGGGGAAGTCCACGTTCATCGAAACGTTCGGCCTTCACCTGACCCGCAGTCACGGTTTGAAAGTGGCGGTCCTCGCCGTGGATCCGTCATCGACGCGTACTGGCGGATCGATCCTCGGCGACAAGACCCGCATGGCCGAGTTGGCTCGGGAGCCAAATGCGTTCATCCGTCCGACGGCAAGTGGGGGGACGCTCGGCGGTGTCGCTCGGCGCACCCGCGAAGTTGTTCGCCTGGTCGAAGCCGCCGGCTACGACGTGGTTCTGGTGGAAACCGTTGGTGTCGGACAGTCAGAGACGGCGGTGGCGAATCTCACCGACGCCTTCGTGTTGCTCGTGGCCCCGGCCGGTGGCGACGAATTGCAGGGCGTGAAGCGGGGGATCATGGAATTGGCCGACCTCGTCGTGGTCAACAAATCCGACGGCGGCCTGCAGGCCCAAGCCCGCGCCACCCTGTCGGACTATTCCAGCGCCCTGCGCCTCATGCGTCCATCGTCAACGAACTGGACACCGGTCGCCATACCCGCCTCTGCTCTCACCGGTGTCGGCGTCGGTGACGTGTGGACGACCCTGATGGCGCTTCGGTCGGCTCGGGCCGTCGAGCAGGTGGAGCGGCGCGCGGCGCAGGAACGATCGTGGCTCTGGGTTGAGGTCACCGAGCGCGTCACCGACGCACTGCGCGCAGATGACTACGTTCGCCAGTTGGAGGCGGATGTACTCGCCGGATCGCTATCAACGTCGAGCGCCGTCGAGGCCATCGTTGCCCGAACCTCAGTGCTCACGCCTCGTTCGTAAGCTCACGTAGTTCTGCTTCGAGATTGCGGCGAGCGTTCACTTCCTGAGAAGCCATCGGCCACGTGTGGAACAACTCCGGAATATCCAACAACGCCCGTAGCACCTTCGCCCGCCCGATTCGCCACGCGTCATCGTCAACGAAGGAGTACTCAGTGCGCACGGCGACCACGTACTCGGAGTAGTCCCGGGCCGACGCTCCGAGCACTGCAAGGTCGGCGTCCACAAGAACGGCACCATTGGAATCATCGGGTCCGACCGCATGGCCGGCAGTGAGCATGATTAAACGGGCAACCTCGGCCCGGTCCGAGGCCGAGACACCGAGCGACGCCAACTCGCGGTCAGCAAGTTCGGCACTGTCGCGCTCGTTCGTATTCGAGCGAGGGTCATATACGGCGTCGTGCCAGAGCGAGGCCCATACCACTGCGCGGCGATTTGCTACCGCGATGTCGTCGAACAAGGCGAGACATCGAGCGACCACCAGTCGGACGTGTCGGCCGTCGTGATAACGGCGATGCGGTTCGTCGTAACGGGCGAGGACCCCGGCGAGGACACGACCGGCGTGAGGCGTAGTGCCGATCCAGACCATCAGCGAGGCATCCGTGGTGGGATTCACCGACCAATTCTGACGTGATCCACGTGTATTTCACTTGTATTAGTTTTACGATCAGCGAATGACCTGGGACCCCACGCAGTATCGGCACTACACCGACGAACGCAGTCGCCCGTTTTACGAACTCGTCGGGCGCGTCCCCAACGAACGGGCACAGACGATCGTCGATCTCGGGTGCGGACCCGGGACGCTGACTGCTTCGTTGGCGCACCGCTGGCCGGGCGCACAAATCATTGGCGTGGACAACGACGTTGCAAGGATCGAAAGTGCCGCTGCATATTCGTCAGCGAACGTACGATTCGAGTTAGGCGACTTGGCAACGTGGGAGCCGACGGGAGCGGTAGATGCAATCATCGCCAACGCCGCCCTCCAGTGGGTCCCCGGACACCGCGAGTTGCTCAGCCGCTGGATAGACATGCTGACCCCCGGAGGCACCCTTGCTTTTCAGGTGCCAGGAAACCTCGATGATCCACATCACCAGGCGATTCGTGCTCTAAGAGCAGCTCAGAAGTGGGCATCGGTCGGACGCCTCGCCCAACTTCCGGAGCGTACCCACGACTCATTTCGCGCCTCGCAGTACCTCGACACGCTGGCCCCGCTCAGCACTACCGTCGATGTGTGGGAAACAACGTACGTACACATACTGCCGGGGTCAGACCCGATCCTCGAGTGGGTGAAGGGAACAGCACTCCGTCCGGTGCTGGCGGCATTGGACACGGCCGAACAGCGGGACCAATTCTGCGCCGACTTGGCCCCCGCGTTAAGGGCCGCGTACCCAACGAAACCATGGGGTACGCCGTTTCCCTTTCGCCGGGTGTTCGCCGTTGCTACGTTGTGACCATGCCTACCGACACGAGACCCACCACGTTTACTCGGATGCAAGATGCCACCCGAGATGACTACCGGATCATCTCCGGTGAACTCGACGATTGGAACAAGGGCCTGGCTGACCGCGTTCTCACCCATCTCACGTTGCTCGCCGGAGAGAGTGGGGGATACGGCGTCGATCGTCTAACCCACTCCCTGCAGTCCGCCACACGGGCTGAACGGGCCGACAAGGACGAAGAGTTCGTCGTTTGCGCCTTGCTCCACGACATTGGAGACACGCTGGCTTCGCGCAATCATTCGGAGATGGCCGCCACCATTCTTGAGCCGTTTGTGTCCGAGCAGAACCACTGGATCGTGGCCCACCACGGCATTTTTCAGGGGTACTACTTCTTTCATCATCTCGGCCTCGACCGGCACATGCGCGAGCAGCACAAGGACGCGCCCCACTACCGAGAAACCATCGAGTTTTGTGCGCTGTACGACCAGAACTGCTTTGATCCTGACTACGAAAACCTTGACCTCGATCACTTTGTGCCCATGGTCTCGAGGGTCTTTGCTCAGCCGAAGCGCTCCATTTACCTGCGTCCTCCATCGAACGGCTGAGCGACGGACTCTCATCGGGTTTGAAGAAGCGCTTACTACGCGCCGTTAGTTGGCCAGCAACATCCGGGTAGCGACTGTCACGCCGACAACAATAATAAGCGCGCGTAGGAAATTGGGTTTGATCCGCCGGCTGACCCGCGCTCCGAGCTGTCCGCCGATGATCGACGACACCGCCACGATCCCCGCCGCCGCCCAAGGGACCGAACCACCGAAAAATATGCCCCGTCCGATAAACACCAACGCCGCCGCCCCGTTGGCGCATCCGGCCAAAACATTCTTGGTGGCGTTGAGCCGCGGAAGCGCGTCATCGACCATCGAGCCGAGCACTCCCATGAGGATCACGCCCTGACCGGCGCCGAAGTACCCGCCGTAGATCCCGGTGGCCAACACGCCCGCTCGCAGTCCCCACCCGTGGTGCTCGCGCTCACCGTCAGCGGACGCGGCAGCTTCAGCCTTCCTCGCTCGTAAGCGCGCTTGTAATTTCGGCTGTACCGCGACGAGCACCACGCCAATGAGCACGAGAAACGGCACAACGCGTTGAAACACTTTCGGAGAGAGGACGAGCACAAGCGAGGCTCCGAGCAAAGCACCGGCAATGGAGAACGGCACCAGTCTGCGCAACCGATCGCGTTGGCCCGCCAACTCCGGTCGCATCGCCGCAACCGCGCTCCCCGAACCGGGCGTCAGACCCATCGTGTTAGCGATGTTGGCGGGGACCTTGTCGAACCCCACACCCACGAGCGTGGGAAACGAGATCAACGTTCCGGAGCCCACAATGGCGTTGATACAGCCAGCGGCGCATCCAGCGGCGGCGATGGCGAGGCCGCGGGCAAGGGTGACGTCGACGGGCACGGGTCGCCAATCTACGACCGATAGCGTGATCGATATGTCCGGTCTTTTTCTTGGAGAATCCGTCGATCCCGCTTCACATCAACGCAGCGGCATGCGGGTGGAGTTGGACCCAGCGTCGCTGACCACGCACGGCGTGATTGTTGGGCAGACGGGTTCCGGTAAAACGGGTCTCGGAATCGTCATGATCGAAGAGGCGCTGCTCTCGGGGGTACCGGTGATCCTCGTTGACCCGAAGGGCGATCTTGCCAACCTCGCGCTCACGTTCCCGGCGCTTGACGGCGCCTCGTTCGCCCCATGGATCGAGAGCGGCGACGCTGACGCGGCGAATGCGGTGGCCCAGCAGTGGTCCGATGGGTTGGCCTCATGGGGTCTCGACGGCGCCCGCATCACCGCCCTCCGAGCCGCCGCCGATGTGTCGGTGTATACGCCCGGATCATCCGACGGAATCCCCCTCAATCTCGTTGGGTCGCTCGCTCCCCCACCCGGAGCGAGCGACGATGAGGAGTTGCGCATTGACGAGGTCGGTTCCGTCGTCAGCGGTCTGCTCGCATTGTGCGGAATTGAGAGCGATCCACTGTCTGGGCGCGAGCACATCCTCCTCACCAATTTGTTGGACCGAGCATGGGCAGCGGGACAAACGATCGATGTGGCAACCCTCGTCGGCCAGGTCCAGACCCCTCCGTTTCGCAAGCTCGGGGTCCTCGAGTTGGAGACCTTCTTTCCCGCCAAGGATCGCATGGAGCTGATGTTGAAGCTCAACGGATTATTGGCATCACCATCGTTCGCCGCATGGTCGAAGGGCGCGCCACTGGATATCGACGCGCTTCTGCATTCCGCAGACGGACGGCCAAAGGCATCAATCATTTCGATTGCCCACCTCACCGATGAAGAACGGCAGTTTGCCCTCACCACCGTGCTCAGCCGGTTGGTGTCGTGGATGCGCAAGCAGCCCGGCACCTCGAACCTACGCGCGCTTCTTTACATCGATGAAGTGTTCGGCTTCGTTCCGCCCACGGCAGCTCCACCGACAAAGAAGCCGATCCTCACGCTCCTCAAGCAGGCGCGGGCCTTTGGTGTGGGCGTCGTACTGGCCACACAGAACCCCGTCGATGTGGACTACAAGGCGCTGTCCAACGCCGCCACGTGGATGATCGGCCGGTTGCAGACCGAACGCGATCGTGATCGCCTCCTCGATGGGATGCGCTCAGCCGCGGGTGGCGTGGACATCGACCTGCTGGCGGCCACCATTAGCGGCCTCGCCAAGCGCGAGTTCGTGCTGCATCGCAGTGGGCAGCCGAAGCCGAGTGTGTTCACGAGTCGCTGGACCATGTCGTATCTCCGTGGGCCGCTGACCGGCGAACAACTCCGTGTGCTTACGAAAGACGCGCCGGAGCGTCAAGTCGTAACAGGTGGGGCGACACCACCGCTGAGCACCGAGACTAATCCGACAGATCAGCCGACTTTGAACACCGTTGCTCGGGCCCCACTTTCTGACGATCACGTGCCATTGGCTCCGACGCTGGCGAAAGGTACGTCCGCGTATCATCTCGCTGCGGATGCTCCCTGGGCGTCTGCCGTAGGTGCCATCGTCGGAGGGACTCAGCTTGAGGTAGCACTGGTGGCCCGATGCGTACTTACTTTCGACGATGCCAAGGTCGGGCTGCAGGAGACGGAGGAATGGGAGGCAGTATTCCATCCGCTCGCTCGACTCTTCGATCCGGCTCGCGCCACGATCGTGGACTACGACGATCGTGACCTTATCGCCGACGCTCCCGCCAACGCGGCCTACGCCCTTCCGAATGTTCCGATCGACGATCCGGTCTGGTTCCGCGCTGTCACAAAATTGCTCACCGACCACCTGGTGGCCACTCACGCCCTGCCGCTTCGTCGGAATGAAACGCTCAAGCTGTGGGCTCGGGTGGGCGAGACAGAGGACGCGTTCCTGCTTCGTTGCGACGCCGCCGCCCAGTCCAAGGCTGATGAAGAGGGCGCCAAGATGCAAAGCACACTTAGCATAAAGATGGCCAAGCTCAACGAGTCGATCGACGGTGCTCAGCGCAAAGTGGACGAGACCCGTTCGGCGGCCAAAACCTCTCGGGCGAGCGAGCTCATCGCCGGAGCAGGTGATCTCCTCGGGGCCTTGTTGGGGGGACGGCGCAACGTTCGCTCGATCACGCGATCTGTGGGCAGTGCAGTCGCTCGGGCCGGACGCACGTCGTCGAAGGCGGGGCGCCTGGAGACCGCCGAGTCTTCCGTCGCTGCCAAGCTCGACGAAATGCACACCTTGGAAACGCAACTCCACGACGATCTCTTCGCCATCGACGCCAAGTGGGACGAGATCGGCAAGATGGTGACGGAGTTCCCGATCTCACTGGAGCGCACCGACGTGAGCGTGCGCCAGATGTCGGTGCTGTGGTTGCCCGTGGCCTGAGGATCAACCGGCGACCGGGCTTGGTTGGCGCAGGCCAGCCGGGCTTGCCGATGCCACGGTCACCACGGCTTGGTCGGGCTGAGTCGTTGGGCCAGTTGTTAAGTTCAGTTGGCGGGGTCGGCGAGGACGGCTTGGATTTCG
>JAYVSS010000222.1:0-19591 GCA_043775075.1 Acidimicrobiia bacterium | reverse complement strand
ACCTCGACGGCCCGGCGGGGAGCACGGACAAAACCGAACTCCAGCACCTTGCGCTCTGTCGTTATGCCGTTGGCCGCCAACTGATCTTCGATGGTCCCGAGACGCCCGAGCGTCTGGCGCAGGGGAGTGGCGGCGACGAACCAACCAAAACCTTGTCGGGAGTCCACCAGGCCCGCCTCGCGCAGCGCGGCAAACGCTTTGCGCACGGTGACGCGCGAGGCATCGTAGGTCGCGGACAGTTCGCTTTCGGAGGGGAGGAGGGCGCCCGGAGCGAGTTCGCCGTTGGCGATTCGGACGCGAAGGGCGTCGGCAATTGCTTGATACCGAAATGCTGCGCGATCGCTCACTTGTCCTATACTTGTCTTGTTTTCCGACGCTCGCAACGCGTTGACCTGAATCTCTCGATCAAAGGAGTTCCCATGGCCGTCGCCGCCAACACCCCGCTCAACCTCGTGGAGGCGGTCTACGCCAAACTTGGTGCCAATGTCGCCGTCGGGCGCGGGCGCCTCGGTCGGTCAATGACCCTGGCCGAGAAGATCTTGTTCGGTCATATGCAAAACGCCGCGACCGATGGTTTCGATCGCGGTAAGACGTACGGTGATTTCTTCCCTGATCGAGTCGCCATGCAAGACGCCACGGCGCAGATGGCTCTCCTCCAGTTCATGACGGCGGGCCTCGCCGAGGTCGCCGTGCCGTCCACGGTCCACTGCGACCACCTCATTCAGGCCCGGGTCGGTGCGATCAAGGACCTCGAGGTGGCCAACGACACGAACCATGAGGTCTACGAGTTCCTTCGCTCGGTTTCTGCCAAGTACGGCATCGGTTTCTGGAAGCCTGGGTCAGGCATTATTCACCAGGTCGTCATCGAGCAATACGCCTTCCCTGGCGGCATGATGATCGGAACGGATTCGCACACGCCAAACGCCGGTGGCCTCGGCATGATCGCCATCGGTGTTGGTGGCGCCGACGCCGTCGATGTCATGGTGGGTTTGCCGTTCGGCGTGCGTTATCCGAAGCTCATCGGCGTGAAGCTCACCGGCTCCATGAGCGGCTGGACGAGCGCCAAGGACATCATTCTCAAGGTCGCGGACATCCTCACTGTGGAAGGTGGAACCGGCGCCATTGTGGAGTACTTCGGCTCGGGTGTGGCCAACATCAGCGCCACCGGTCGGGCCACGATTTGCAACATGGGGGCCGAGATTGGTGCCACCACCTCGCTGTTCCCGTATGACCACGAGACGGCGCTCTACCTGAAGGCCACCGGTCGCGAGGACATCGCCGACCTCGCTGATAAGCACGCAGAACTTCTGCGCGCTGACGATGACGTCTCGGCTAATCCTGCTTCCTATTTCGATCGTGTCGTGGAGATCGATCTCGACACCCTCGAGCCCCATATCAACGGTCCGATGACGCCAGACCTCGCCCACCCCGTGTCCAAGATGGGCGAGCATGCGAAGGCCGCTGGCTGGCCTTTGCAACTATCGAGCGCGCTTATCGGTTCGTGCACGAACTCGTCATACGAAGACATGACGCGGGTGGCGTCGATCGCCCGTCAGGCCGCCGCCGCCGGGCTCAGGGTCAACACTTCGCTGCTCATCACTCCGGGCTCGGAGCGAGTGCGAGCCACCATCGAACGAGATGGCATCCTCGCCGACCTCGAAGCCATTGGGGCCACGGTGTTGGCCAACGCCTGCGGTCCGTGTATCGGCCAGTGGAAGCGTGATGATCTCGCCGACGGCACGCCGAACTCGATCATCAACTCGTACAACCGCAACTTTCCGAAGCGCAACGATGGATACGCATCCACCAACGCCTTTGTCGCATCGCCGGAAACGGTAATGGCGTACGCACTGGCGGGCACGTTGGACTTCAACCCGCTGACGGACACCCTTACAGCTGCTGATGGTTCGCAGGTGCTGCTGCGCGAACCCGTGGGGGAGAAGCTTCCCGCTCGGGGTTTCGAGTCGGGCGACACCATGTTTGAGGCGCCACCGGCCGATGGCTCGGGAATCTCCGTCACCGTGTCGCCCACGTCGGATCGTTTGCAGTTGCTCGAACCGTTCAGTGCGTGGGATGGCAAAGACTTCGAGAAACTTCCAGTGCTGATGAAGGCCCGAGGCAAATGCACCACCGACCATATTTCGATGGCGGGTGTGTGGCTCAAGTACCGAGGCCACCTGGAAAACATCTCCGGGAACCTGTTCATTGGCGTGAACAACGCGTTCACCGAAACGCCGGGTTTGGGTTGGAACACATTGACGAAATCCGAAGCCATGATTCCCGACATTGCCAAGGACTGGGGCACGGCGGGGGAGCGGTGGATCGCTATTGGTGATCAAAACTACGGCGAAGGTTCTTCCCGCGAGCACGCGGCGATGGAGCCCCGCTTCCGTGGTGCGGCAGCGATTATCTGCCGGAGCTTCGCTCGGATTCATGAGACCAACCTGAAGAAGCAGGGTGTGTTGCCGCTCACGTTTGCCAACCCGGCGGACTGGGATCGCATCGGCAAGGACACCCGCATCTCTGTCGTCGGACTGGCATCAATCGCCCCGGAGCAGCCGGTTGCGGTGTTGCTGCATCAACCCGATGGCAGTGTCGAAGAGATCGCCTGCAACCACACCATGAACGACGAGCACCTCGGTTGGTTCCGTGCCGGTGGGGCGCTTAACCTCATCCGGGCCAACGCCAAAAAGTAAGTACGCAGATGACTGCGTTGCTGTCCTCTTTTGACCATGTGCAACTGGCCATGCCGGTCGGTAGTGAGGACGCGGCGAGGGCGTTTTGGGTGGGGTTGCTCGGGTTCATCGAGCAGCCCAAGCCCGCGTCGTTGGCGGCGCGAGGCGGGGCGTGGTTTGACGGTGGCGCAGTCGTCGTGCACGTTGGCGGGGAGTCACCATTTGTGCCGGCCGGCAAGGCCCACCCGGCCTTCCGAGTGGGTTCGATCGACGCGCTGGCTTCTCGGTTTGCCGCCGCGGGGCACCCGGTTCGCTGGGACACCGAGATACCCGACCTCCGTCGCTTCCACGTGGACGATCCCTTCGGCAACCGCCTGGAGTGCGTCAGCGACGGAACCTGAGGCGACGTTCTCAAGGCCACGTGGCGCAGTGTGAAGGAATTCCGTCAGCGTGAAGGAAATTCGTCGACGTTTTTCTTTCCCACTGACGATAAATCTTCACGCTGCATCACGGGTAGTCGGTGAGTCTGGCGATTGCGTCGGGGAAGGCGACGACGCCACGATTGATTGATTCGATCGGCAAGGCGAAAGCGATCTGGCGAGCACTATCGATCACATGTTCTTCGGTGCTCGGGACGAAGAGTGGCGATCAGTAGGCGGGCCACGCTCACTCCATCCCGTGATCGTTAAGGAGCCGGACGGCCGTATCGCGAAATTCGGGGTCACGGCGGTGGGCCGCCTTTGCGCCGATCAGAACCAGGAGCTTCACTCGCTTCGGGGCGAGGCGTGCCACCTCGATTGCGCACGATCCCCCGATCGAGTTGCCCACGACGACGAGCGGGCCAGGAGCGGCGGCGTCGAGAACCGCGGTCGCCCAGGACTCGACGGAGTCTCCGTGGTCATACAACGTTGGCGCAATCACCCCCTGACCGAGGGATCGCATCTCGTCGGACCACACCGAGCCGTCGAACGGCAGGGGATGGAGCAGTACCACCGTCACTCAAATGAACGTAGGCGATGATCGTCACGCTCGTGCTGACCGCCGGGCATTCGGCCTTGCATATGCCCGTGAATAGTTTTGACAGGATCGAGTGGCAGAAAAGCGCAGCAAAGGCGGAAATGCGCTGCGTTTTTCCGACAGTGATGCGCTTTTCCGCCACTGGGTTGGTTCATAGGCAAGCAATCACTGTCCAACTCGCGGGAGGATTGGACGTGGACAAGATTTCCTTGCAAACGGAGGAAGTCGCCATGTTTCTCGGCGAACAGTTCGAGAACGTTGCGAGCATCGTGCTCCTGAAGGGTGGAGCGTGGTCCACCGCCTTCCGATTCGATGCGGATGGCCGTCCGCTCGTCGTGAAGTTCGGCCGTCATCGCGATGACTATGAACGTGATGCGCTCGCCGGATCATGGAACCTTCCCGATGCCCCGACGCCCGAAGTGTTTGCCCTGGGCGAGGCCTTCGATGGCTGGTATCTCATCTCGGAGTTCGCAGCAGGTGAGGGCTTTGACGAACTTCCGGCGGAGCGATTCGCCCAGGCCCAGACTTCGGTGGTGAAAGCCTACGATGCCCTGTCGAAGATCGATCTGCCCGGTGCGGGGTTTGGGATTTGGGTCGGTCCGTCTGGGGATGCCCCCCACGAAACCTGGAGCGAGTACCTGACGTCGGTGCCGCTTCTTGACGATGATCGGTTGCGAGGATGGCAAGAACGACTGGCCGCGATG
This sequence comes from Acidimicrobiia bacterium, assembly GCA_043775075.1. GTDB lineage: Bacteria > Actinomycetota > Acidimicrobiia > Acidimicrobiales > JANYDT01 > JANLQX01. The sequence continues at coordinate 15,195 of JAYVSS010000222.1, read as the reverse complement.
CCGACGGCCCACTCTACGTTTTACCAAGCGCAACGGTTCGTCGAGCTACTTGCGCCCAACTGCCCGAACGAACGAGCGGTGAACCACGGTGATCCACTCTGGGGGAACATTCTCATCGCCGACGACAACAGCGTGACAGCGCTGCTGGACTGGGGTGTCTCAATTGTGGGTGATCCATTGTTCGACCTCGCCATGTTGATGTTCTGTCAGCCGTGGCACGCCGGAATCAATGTTGATCAACTTTTGACCGAAGCCTCGCGCCGCGCCGGGACGGCCGATATCGACGAACGCTTGCGGGCTTCGATGCTCAATATTGGACTGGGAACGTTGCGGTACCAGGCGTTTGCTGGCGGTATCGACGATCTCGCAAAGACCAGCGCCTGGATGACCCGGCTCATGGGCGCCGGGCGGATTTCGGCGATCATCCGGTAACGTTTGTGCATGTCGAACGCCGCCCACGACTCGATGACCGAAGCGGACTACCTCTCGTTCGAGCTGGGGAGCGAGGAACGGCACGAGTTCTTCGACGGGGTAATCGTGGCGATGACCGGTGCGTCGAAACGACACAATCGAATCGCCGGGAGCTTGCTTCTCGCCCTTCGACCGCACGCTGACCGTCACGGTTGCCGGACATCGATTGAGGGCGTGCGTCTTCGGTTGAGCGAATCGATGCACGTGTATCCCGACGTGATGGTGGCTTGTGACGATAACGACGATCCCTACGCCGAGGCGGCCCCAGGCCTCATTGCTGAAGTGCTTTCGCCGTCAACTGCGTGGATTGATCACGGTCGTAAGCGCACTGACTACCTGGGGCTGGCGTCATTGCGTCACTACCTGTTGATCAACCCCGAGCAGGAGCAGGTGGAGCACTACGGACGAACGGACGCCGGCTCCACCTGGACGATCGCGCTTGTTGGAATCGGCGAGATCTTGAAACTCAGTTGTCCGCCGATGGACCTTTCCGTCGCCGACATCTTCGCCTAGCCAACTCACTGTCGGGCTTGGGCTACCGCTCGGCGAGGGTACCGGTGAGGCGTCGAGTCGGAGGGGTGCGTTTCGCTGGAGATCCAGCGGCAACATCTGCGCGCATAGTGACCTTTGACGCTTTCGCACCGGAACCCGCTGACTTCTTCGACGAAGCAGCCGCCCTCGGGATCTTGACCGCTTTGGGGGCCTTGGTCGTCTTGCCCGCCTTTTCCGTGGAAACGATTTTTCCCTTCGCAACGATCTTTGGCTTCACTACTCTCTTGCCCCCCGCAGTCAGCCCGGCGGCGGCATAGCTCGTGCGAGCACCAGTCTTGGGGGGACGCTCGGCGGACGCAATGGGCGAAGTGGCAACCACCGGCACCACCACGGCGGCTTCGCTGACCACCTCATCCGAGCGAACCTTGGTCCCCGCCGCCGGTGCGGCCTTGGACTTCAACGGAGGGCGGCCGTCGGGTGTTGTCTTCGCCAGATCTGCCTCCGAAACAACGCGGGCGACGCGGGACTCGGGGGGAAGGACGTCCATGATCGCCCCCATGATTGCCTCGGTATCGCCGCGCACAGAAGCCGCCGTCAGAGCTAGGCCGACAACCGGAGACCCAACCCGAACGGTCACGGCAAGGGGATCGGTGATCTGCCACAGGTTCGGGACTTTGGCCGAACGGGGCCACACGTTTTCGGTGCCCCAAAGCCCCATCGGGATGACTGGCACGTCGGGATGCAGCGCCGCCAGCCGGGCCACTCCGGTCTTTCCACTGAGGATCGGGTCGAAGAACGCCTCACCGCGAGGAATCGTTCCCTGGGGCAGGATCACCACCACCTCGCCGGCGGCCAAGCGCTCCGACGCGGCGATCACCGGAGCGTCAGACCCGGTCCCCCGATCGACGCGAATACCGCCCATCATGGTGGCGATCTGGCCGACGACGGGAGCGTCGAACACTTCCTTCTTGCCCATGAACCGACCGTTACGCCCGGCCTTGGCGATAGCGAAAGCGACGACCAACGGATCGAAGTAGCTGCGGTGATTGACGGCGATAATCGCCGGCCCGGTCCGCGGAATGTTGTCGGTCCCGGAGAACGTAAAGCGAATGCCGGGAAAGAACTCCGGCCTGGTAAGCGTACGTACGAAGTCAAACGGCTCAATCCCGTTGACCGACGGAACGCCCGCCGGAGTGTCGAGCGAGCGCACCGGCCATCGACGTACCGCAGCCAAGGCCCGAAGGCGGTAATCCGGGTTGATCGCGGTGGGCCGTCCGACAGCGCTGAGCAGGGGAGCGTCGAACACCGAATCGGAATAGGCGGCCGAGGCGGCGACATCCACATCGTTGGCCGCCGACCACACCTTGACCGCCGCCAGCTTGCCGGGGCCCCATACGAAACCGCCCTCGTCGAGCTCGCCGGTATAGAAGCCTTCGATTTCGGCGTATCGAGTAGCGACGACTGCATCGAACCCGAGTCGGCGGGCGAATGGAGCCACCAGGTCGTAGGGCGACGTGGTGGCGAGAACAAGCAGATCGCCCTGCTCCCTATGGGACCGCAAGAGCGCCGGGGCGTAGGGCTGAATCCGGGGAATGAGGACATCGGCGGCTGATTCAGCGGCCCGGGCGACATCGTCTCGACGCACTCCTTTGGTGCGCGAAGCCGCTCGCTTGGCCAATTGCATCACGAAGTAGGACTCGCCGACGAGATCGAAAAACCTGAACAACAAGTCCTGGCCGGGAAGGTGAGGTGTGGCTACGCCAAGCTCGGCGAAGGCCCGAGCGAAGGCCGGACCGCTTCCCCCGGCGAGCAATGTCCTATCGAGGTCAAAGAATGCTGCGGTGCGAGATGCCATGGTTCCAGTCTGACGGGCCAGCGGGGGTACCGCCACCGGGCCGGAGTCGGCCGGAGTCGGGCCGGAGCCGGGCCGGAGCCGGGCCGGGAACGAGCCAAAACCAGGGCCAAACCTCGGCCAAACCGACGGGAAATTGGGGCCCAGCCGGGCCCGGGACCGATGGTGCGCGCCAGCCTACCTACTAGTAGGTAGGCTGGGATTATGGCCTCCCTGAAGACCGACGTTCGCCCCGAAGATGCCGCCCTGCTCGCCCAGTTGGCGGGCAAAGCCGAGGAACTGCTCGAACGCCACATCGCCACCTCGAAGCCGTGGTACTCCCACGAAATTATCCCGTGGTCGATGGGTCGAGATTTCGTAGCGGGCGAGGCGTGGTCGCCCGACGACGTTGCTCTCCCCAGCGCCGTGCGCAGCGCCCTTTTTGTGAATCTGCTCACCGAGGACAACCTGCCCTACTACTTCGAGACGATCAACCGGATGTTCGGTCGCCACGAGATCTGGGGCACGTGGTCGCACCGCTGGACGGCCGAGGAAGCCCGGCACTCCATCGCTATTCGTGACTTCCTGCTGGTCACCCGGGCCATTGATCCGTGGGCGCTGGAAGACGCCCGTATGGGGCAAATGAGCGGCGGCGAGGTCCCCCAACCGGAGACCGCGTGCGACGGCTTCGTCTACGTGGCGTTGCAGGAACTGGCGACCCGAATTTCGCATCGCAACACCGGCAAGCTGCTCCAGCTGGAAATGGAGAAGTCCAGCCACCCGGCCGCCAAGGCGGGCTACGACGTGATGGCGCGAGTTGCTGCTGACGAGAACTTTCACTACCTCTTCTACCGGGACATCACGTCGGCGGCCATCGAGGTCGATCCGTCGTCGGTGGTCTGTGCGATCGAGCGTCAGGTTACGGATTTCGAAATGCCGGGAACGGGAATCGTCGGATTCGACGCCCATTCGCGGGCCATTGCCGCCGCTGGCATTTACAACCTGCCGATTCATTACTCCCAGATTCTGGCGCCGGTGATTCTTCGACATTGGGGTTTGGAGTCGATCGAGGGTTTGTCGGCTGAGGCCGAGCAATCGCGTGAGCGCACCGTGAAGTTGCTCGGACGGTTTGAGCGGGCGTCGGAACGGATGAACCAGCGGGCCGAGCGTCGAGCCGAACGAGCCGAGGCTGAGGGTCTCGATCGGGAGCAGGAACTCGCCCTCGCCTAGCGTCGACGGCCCGGCCCTTGGTCTCAGGGCCTGTTTTGATGCGGCGTTGGGGCGGATCAGGCGCCGGCTGAGCGCTCCGGTTGCGGGGCTAGTCTGACCGGCACGTCGAGTCCTCCAGTGCCGCTGCGGGGGCCGGTTGCAGGCCCTACGGTTGGGGCCGTGCTGAGCGACCTCACCGATCTCGCTGAAAACGTTCTCGGGTCAGGTGGGGCATTGGCGTTCAGGTCCCGAGTGCGAGCCGGTCACCAAGGAATCGTTCGAGCCGGTCTCACCACTCTTGACGGCCGCCTAGACCAACGTGAGGTCGTCGGTTTTGTCATTGAGCCCTCACCGCGTGGTGGAGCGATCGATGCCGCCGACGGGGAAGTGCTGGCCGAAGCCGCCGCACTGGCGCTGACCTTGCGTCGGCCGCTCATCGGCGTCCTGCATTCGACCGGCGTGGACGTTCACGCCGGGCTCCCGGCCCTGCATGGTTGGGGGAGGGCGGCCCGGGCCATGGCGGACTGCTCGGGCATCGTGCCGATTGTTTTGGTCGTCGACGGTGCCGCCGTGTCAGGGGCGGCGTTGCTCCTTGGTCTGGCCGACCTGGTAGTGATGACGAGCACGTCCTATGCCTTTGTGAGCGGTCCATCGATGGTTTCGGACTTCACCGGTATCGTGATCGACAACGACACGTTGGGCGGAGCCGCCACCCACGCCCGCCAATCGGGACTTCCGTCGGCCGTGGTCGATGACGTTCCCGCCGCCCTTGATGTGGTCGCGAACCTCCTCTCGTACCTCCCGGACCATTCGGACGCCACCACCGCAGCGACTACGTCGGACGATCCGGTGGAACGAGACGTACCGGAGCTCAACACGATCATTCCGGCGTCGTCGACTGGGAGCTACGACGTACGTGCCGTGGCCCGAGCGATTTGTGACGAAGATTCCGTCTTCGAAGTCCGTGCTCGGTGGGCGCCGAATCTGGTCACGGCGTTCGCCACGGTAGGCGGCCAGGCCATCGGCATCGTGGCCAACCAACCACTCTCCCTGGCCGGTACCCTCGATATCCCGGCGGCGCAGAAGGGGGCATGGTTTGTCGCCCTGTGCGATTCGTTCAATCTCCCGATTCTTACGTTGGTCGACACGCCGGGGTACTTTCCTGGCAAGGACCTCGAGTGGCGGGGAATGATCCGCCACGGCGCGCAGATGGCCTACGCCTATGCCGAGGCCACGGTACCTCGGGTGTGCGTGGTGCTGCGTAAGGCCTACGGCGGGGCGTTTATCGTGATGGATTGCAAAACTATGGGCAACGATTTGTGCCTGGCTTGGCCGGTGGCGGAGCTGGCCGTCATGGGCGCCAAGGGTGCGGTGCAGATTTTGTACCGTCGAGAATCCGAGGCCGATCGCTTGGCGCGGGAGTTGGAGTACGCGGAGAACTATCTGAATCCCTACGTCGCCGCAGAGCGGGGGTACGTGGATGCGGTGATTGAGCCGTCCGATACCCGTCGTCTGGTGGCCCGCTCACTCGATCTCCTCCAGACAAAGCGGGAGATGCTCGCCGGCAAGAAGCACGGGAACTCGCCGCTCTAAGTAGTATTTTTGACCTATCTTGCTGTAGAAACCACGAAAAGTGGTCGAATAACTGGAGGTGACTAGCGCCTCCACCCTCGCTTCCCCTCCGGTGCCGCCCCGGCCCTCGGTCCCCGAGTTTGGCGCCTTGACTCGAGGCTGGCGCGGGCGACGTGCCCGTCGAGTTCGGATGCTGATCGGCGGAGCCGCCGTCGCCCTGGTGGCGGCGACGTTCGCCGGTCCGAACACCGCATCTGCCCAGGCCGGCGACCGGGATCCGGCGCCCATGGAAACGACGTTTGTCAACCGGGTGAACCAGCTCCGCACCGCCGAAGGTTTGGCGCCGCTGGCCAGCGATCCGGAGATTCGTACGGTGGCCCAAAACTGGACGCTGGCCATGGCCGACGCCGGCAAGATCTCCCACAATCCGAACCTCGCCCGCGAGGTCACGCCATCATGGCGCAAGCTCGGCGAAAATGTCGGGACGGGCGGCGATTCCGAGTCGGTTCAGGACGCATTCGAGGCCAGTCCGGGACACCGAAAGAACATTCTCGATCCCGAGTTCACCTCTATGGCAATCACCGTGGTGGTCCGGGGTGAGCGGATCTACGTCACTCAGCAATTCCGTCGCGCAGACACGACCAAGGCTCCCTTGGTGACGACGCCGCCTGCCGTACCCACGGAGTTGGCCCTCGTCGCCCCGCCGAGTGCTGCGGTGACGCCGTCGGTCAAGGCCGTAACTGTTCGGTCGGGCGGCAAGAAGTCGTCGTCCAAGACCCGCCGGGCGGCCCGCCTCACCTGAGGACCCGCCTGGGTGGCCGTTGTTGGCCGGGTTCTTCGAGGGCCCGCCGGGTCCGTACACTTTGCGCTCATGATTCGGACATTCACTCGGCAACGTCGTGCGGCGTTCCTCCTCGCCCCTGCCCTCCTCATCGGTTTGGCGGCATGCGGCAGCGACTCGAAAGACACCACCGCAGTAGCAGTGGAGACCACCGCTCCCTCGGCAGAGACCACTGCGGCGCCGGCCGCCGAGACGACGACAGCGATGGCCGCTGAGACGACCGCGGCGACGACGGCCGACAGCGCCGCAGCGGCTTCCCCGGACACGACTGCGGTGGCGACTGCGGTCCGAACGATTAGCGCCGCCTGTACCAAGGACAAGCTGGCTCTAAAGACCCCCGGCACCATGACCATTGGTACGGACTCGCCGGCATTCCCGCCGTGGTTCTCAGACGATACGCCGTCGAACGGCAAGGGTTTCGAGGGTGCGGTGGCGGCGGCCGTGGCCGAGACGCTCGGCTTCACCGGTAAAGAAGTGAAGTGGATCAAGGTGCCGTTCAACTCGTCGTTTGCTCCGGGTAAGAAAGACTTCGATTTCGACATCAACCAGATCTCGATCACTGATGAGCGCAAGGCCACCGTCGATTTTTCCGATGGATACTTCGACGTAAACCAGGCGGTCGTGGCGCTGAAGGATTCGCCAGCCGTTTCGGCCAAGACGGTTGCTGATTTGGCGAAGCTGAAGTTTGGCGTGCAGCAGGGAACCACGTCCTTGCAGTTCGTTACCGATGTGGTCAAGCCCCGCGCCGAGCCGTTCGTCTACTCCACGAACAACGACGCCAAGGCGGCCCTCGCGGCCAAACAGATCGACGCCATCGTGCTCGACCTTCCGACGGCGTTCTACGTGTCGTCGGTAGAAATCGAGGGATCGATCCTCGTTGGTCAGTTCCCCAGCCAGGGCGGCGCCGAACAGTTCGGCATGCTGTTCGAAAAGGCCAGTGCGCTTACTCCCTGCGTGAACGAAGCCCTCGCGGTGCTGAAGGCGTCGGGCAAGCTCGCAACCATTCAGACCGAGCAACTTTCGACGGCGACGAACGCCCCGGTGTTCGGCTGATTTCCTGCCGCTCAGCGGCTGTGCTCTCTTGCTAAGCCGTCGTTCTTCAACGTGAAGATCTCCCCTCCGCCCCGTCGCGACTCTTCGTCGTGGCGGGGTGGCGTCATTGCGACGCTCTCGTCGGTTGCGGTCTTTGCCGTGATTATTTTCGGGGTCACGGCGGCCCCGGGTTGGTCGACGTTTCGGAAGAATTTTCTGTCGGGATTTCATTTCCGTAAGAGCTTTCCGCTCATCATTCGCGGGTTTGCGCTGAACGTCCGGGTGTTCGTAGTCGCCTTCGTTCTTTGCCTTCTCGTTGGCATGATTGTGGCTGTGGTGCGGATGATTCCTGGACCGGCTTTCTTCCCGTTTCGGTTGCTGGCGGTCGTGTACACCGATGTATTTCGCGCCGTTCCGTCGATTGTTTTGATCTATATCTTTGGATTCGGGGTGCCGGGGCTGGGGCTTGATCGACCGTGGAACAATCCGGTCATTTGGGGAACAGTGGCGATCATCCTAAACAGTGGCGCCTATGTCGCTGAAGTATTCCGATCGGGCATTCGTTCTATTCATCCGTCGCAGATGGCGGCGGCTCGCTCACTCGGATTGTCGCGGGTGCAGGCGTTACGGTTCGTCATCGTGCCGCAGGCCGTTCGCCGAGTCATCCCGCCACTCATCAATGACTTTATTGCTGTGGTGCAGAGCACGGCTTTGCTTTCAACACTCGGACCGCTCGAAGGGCTTCGTCGGGCGCAAAACTATGCGAGCTACCACTTCAACTACACCGCCTATTTCGGCGCGACACTGTTGTTCCTCGTGGTGACGATCCCTTTGGCCCGCCTGGGTGATGCCCTGGTGGCCCGCCAGGAGGCACGGCAGCGATGATTGAACTTCGCGGGATTTGCAAATCGTTTGGAAAGAACCTCGTCCTCGACGGAGTGGACCTGACCGTAGGTGCACATAGTGTTGTGGGTTTGATCGGTCCGTCTGGTTCGGGGAAGTCGACCCTGCTTCGTTGCATCAATCTGCTTGAGCCAGTCGATGCGGGCACCGTGTCGGTCGGGGGCGTCGAACTCACCGCCGGGGGAGTGGACGCCGACAAAGTGCGTCAACGTATCGGCATCGTATTCCAGTCGTTCAATCTGTTTCCCCACCTCTCAATTCTGGACAACATCACGTTGGCGCCAGTGCGAGTCAAGGGCGTTGCGCGGAATGTGGCCGAGGTGGCTGCTCGTGAGTTACTCGATCGGTTCGGATTGGCGGACAAGGCGACGTCGTACCCTGACCGCCTTTCCGGTGGTCAGCAACAGCGAGTGGCGATCATACGTGCGCTTGCTATGGAGCCGGAGGTGATGCTGTTCGACGAAGTCACCTCGGCGCTCGATCCAGAATTGGTGGGGGAGGTGTTGGCGGCAGTGAGGGAGTTGGCCGCAAGTGGGATGACGCTGGTCCTCGCCACTCACGAAATGGGGTTCTGTCGAGACGTGGCCGACAGTGTGGCCTTCCTCACAGGCGGACGGATCGTTGAACAGGGTCCGCCCGCCCAACTGTTCGCCGATCCCACCCAACCGGAAACCCAGCAGTTTCTCCGCCGCGTCATCGAAGCCGGCCGACTGTAGATATGCGTCCATCGCCGGCGGCTACGAGGTTCACCAACCGACAGCCTGGGTAAGACGTGGCTCCTCGTCTGGGCCATCGAAGACGTCGGGCAGATCGTCATCGAAGGTGTTGGGCCGGTGGCCGAGCCGTGCCTCATCAGTCAGCGCAGCGAACTCGGCGTCGATGTCATCGTCAGACCAGGGGCATACCTCAGCCTCGGCGTTCTCCCGCATACCGGGGCGCTCGACCGGCCTCATTCGTCGAGTTCGCGGTGCACCGGTGGTGTGCCGGTGCGAGTGGTGCTCGGTCGTGCAAACGAGTTCGAGTTCGTCGAGGTTCGTGCGACCACCTTCTTCCCAAGGCGGTTCGTGGTGGAGGTCGCAGCGGTCGTAGCTCGCATTGCAACCGTCGGCAATGCAGCAGCGGTCGCGAACGATGGCGGCGAGTCGTTGGAGCGGTGACGCAAGGCGTCGGTTGCGGCCAAAATTGAGGATGGCCCAGGTTGAACTGTGGACGGCGGCGTAGAGATCGGCTCTAGCGGCCAGCGCCGCGGCTTCCGTGAAAGAAATCGGCCCGAGGCCAACAATTTCCGATTCGAGGGTCTCGGCGCTGATCGTCACCACGACTGTCGGTCGCCCAACCAGGCCCCCGGGCGCGCCGCTGTGGTGGCTGCCTCCGGCGTTCGCCCCGCAACGGCGCCGGGGTTGTCGGCGATGATGTTGTCGGCGATGATGTTGTCGGAGGTGCTGTTGGAGGTGGTGTTGTCGGAGGAGGAGCTGCTCTCGTTGTCGGGCTCGCCTCCGTCTGCGGGTCTCGACGTTGCCGATGTAGTTGTAGACGTGGACGCAGGACGAACCGGTGTCGCTCTGAGCGCCGACTAGAGCTATCAGTGCATCGGCGAGCCGACGGTCGAACGGTTCGGCATCGTGTCCGCCGAGGGTTCTCGCCCGTTCGGGATGTGCTGCCCTCCACGCTTCGTTGGCCATGTTGGTCAGTGTGTTTTTAACATTGTTCCAGCGACGGGCGGAAGAACAGCGCGCATACCAATGCAGCCATATTCGTCATTGAGGAATTTGACGGACCGAGCGGCGTGTTGCTTTGCGGACCATGTTTTGCCTTCTCGTTCGATGCGGACACGCTGTACCGTTCGAGCGAACTCCTCGGGACTTTGTGCGGCAGCAAGTTCGAGGAGCTCGGGGGCATCTGCGGTCGAAGCGATCGGCGCGAGAGCGGCGAGATGAGCCGGAGTCACCTGACCGGCAGCAAGAGCTTCTTCCGCTCCCGGGAGGGTGAGTACGACCTCCGCCGTTTTGGTTGCCTCACGGGCTTCGCGTCCAGACATTCTGGTGCGACGGGAGAGCGCCGCCGTGGTGTCTCGCCCGCCTCTCAGTCGCCATAACTCCGACGAGCACTGCCTGCGCCACGGCCAAAGAAGCTCGTAAACGGGCGATCTCGACGAGGCCTTCCTTCGCCCCGTTCGGCGTCCAGTGGTCGGCGTGAAGACGTGGAATCGAGGCGGCCCGAAGCGCTCCTAGCGCTTCCCTCTCGTTGCCGGCGCTCGACGGTTCCATGGTTATCATCGTACCCGAACGATCCATCGGTTGTCAAGAACAAATGTTTGCCATTGCGCAGATTAACCGGCCCAGATTCTTGGCGCACTGGACCGGCCTATCCTGACGATATGAGACAACGGAGTGCATTCGTGGCGCTAACCATGCTCACCGTCGGCAGTGCGATGGGCCCGGCCACAGCTACGTCGCCTCCACCCCGAAGTCCTGTCTCGGCGCGTTCGATCGCCTTGGCCATCGAGCTGCTGGTCCCTTATACGAACGGGGACGCTGCGGGAGCAAATGCGGTGCTCTCGCCGGTCAGTCTGATGCTGGCGCTCGGATTGCTACAGCAAGGTGCCGAGGGGAAAACATCTCGTCAGTTGGCCAAACTCACTGGTGTTAGTGACGCCGATATGTTGCGGAGCGAGCTTGGCCGCTTGACGACGCTCCTCACGGCGACCGATCCCCTCGGAGCGGTCGTCACCTCGGCCAATCGGGTTTATCTGCAAAAGGGTTTTTCGATTGAACCTCGGTTCTTGGAGCGCACGGCGTCACTCGGGGCACCCGCGGAAGTTGTCGATTTCCAAACCGATCCGAGGGGAGCAACGGACACGATTAACGCATGGGTGAGTCAGCAAACTCAAGCGAAGATACCGAAACTTCTTGGAGCGCTGGAACCGCAGACAAGGTCGGTCATTGTCAACGCTCTCACGCTGAAGGCAACCTGGTCCCGGACGTTCTCCCCGCCGGTGGACTCCACCTTCACGACCGCCAAACGGGAAAAGAAGAAGGTCCCGACCCTCGCGGATGAGAGCAGGCGAGAGTTCGCCACTCGGTCGGGTTGGAAAGCCGTTTCCATCGATTACTTAAGTTCGAGCAGTCTGCGCTTCGTCGCGGTCTTGCCGCCGAGGGGAACGCGACCGGTGCCCACGCCCAAGTTGCTCAATGGTTTGCTCTCGAACCTTCGTGCCTCACAGGTGACATTGCAGCTGCCAACTTTTTCGACAGGAACGACACGGGGCCTGAATGACGACATTCGCCGTCTCGGTGCTCCGGTGATCTTCACTCTCGACGCTGACCTTTCTGGCATCCACAAGCCGTCCTCGTGTCAGGACCAGCTTTACATTTCCCTCGTCGTCCAGAAGGCGAAAATAGACCTCGATGCGCGTGGCACGGAAGCGGTGGCCGCCACCGCCGTTGTCGCTGCCATGCCGGCTTCAGCGGAGCCAATCTTTGACGAGCGCAAGGCGTCGTTCATTGCTGACCGACCCTTCTTCTACGTGATTCTCGGACCTAATGATTTTGTTCTTTTTGCTGGCGTCATCAACGATCCATCAGCGCCCGATACGGCGTCCGAAGATCCTTTACAAGAAACTCTGGCCTGTTGAGCAGCTCGGGAATCGAATCATTCGGGCGCAGGCGTTGCCCGGGGCCCGACCGAAACCGGTCCCGAGATTTGAAGTCGTGTTTCCGGTCATGCAGCATGAGTAACGTCCGTATGTAGTGACGCCAAATGCCCGGCCCGGCCTCCCTGAGCAATGGCCGCTGGTGGGCCGCACCGCCGAACTCGAACGCGCCATCGCCATCGTGACTGTGTCGGGCTCGTCGGGCTCGTCGGGCTCGTCGGGCTCGTCGGGCTCGTCGGGCCTGGCCATCCATGGTCCGCCGGGCGTCGGTCGTTCCCGATTTCTTTCTGAGCTCCTCATGGCGATGGCCCAGAGCGGTCGGCCCGTCATGCGTACGGTCGCCACGAAGAGTGCGTCAACGATCCCCCTTGGCGCCTTCGCCCACCTGTTGCCCGCCGATACGCAAACGTCCGCCGCATCATTTGCGCCGTTCGATTTCGATCACGTGCTGAAACGTGCCGTCGAAGCGTTGACCGCCGTGGACGGGCTCGTCCTTGCGGTCGACGATGCCCATCTGCTCGACGCCGTATCGCTCGTCCTCCTCCAACGACTGATGGAGATTCCCACCGCCCGTGTTGTCGTCTCTGTCCGCACGGGTGAACCGGTACCGGGCGCATTGTCGTCGCTCTGGCAGTTCGGGCGAGCGGTCCGAATGGATCTGGCTCCGTTCAATGTGGAGTCTGTGGAGTTGATGTTGCACCGTGGCCTCCTCGGCCCCATGGACGGGCGGGCGATCAAGATTCTCTACGAGGCGACTGGGGGAGTGGCGCTGCTGTTGCGCGAAATCGTTCGCACCGCGGTGGACCAGAGAGTGCTCACTAAGATGGACGGCGTCTGGCGTTTCGTCGGTCCGCTTCCGTCAGGTCAACGCGCCGTCGAATTGGTGACGTCCAACGTTGTCGGGATCGACGCGAACTCGCGTCAGGTTCTTGAGCTCCTGGCGCTCGCGGGCGAGACTCCGCTCGGGTTGTTTGATTCGATCTGTGCGATGCCCGGACTAAAGCAACTCGAAGCGGATGGACTCATCACCATCGAAGACGCCGGTGATCCAGCCGCCGGACCGGTGGTCGGGATTGCGCGGCCTGGACTCGCCGATGCTATGCGCGCTGAGGTTCTTCCGTTGCGTCGGAGACGCATTCTAAGTGCACACATTAAAAGATTTGAAGCCTGGTCAGATGGCAATGACTCCGACACCCTTTTGATCGTCGGGTGGCAACTTGATGCCGGCATACCTGTCGACGGCGCCGAACTGGAACGCGCCGCTGGCATTGCCCGAGATATTGAAGACTTCCTCACCACGGCGCGATTTGCCGAAGCCGTTGAGCACACAGGCGGCACGCTTCGATCAATCGTTCTCTGGGGCGACGCCCTCTACGAACTCTCGAGGTGGGACGAATGCGAGCGGGTGTTCGCGCTTGGTTGTAGACGTCCGGGCAGCCCGTTTGATCGCATCCGGCTGGTGTCGATACGGTCCTCGAATCTCCTGTTTGGGTTGATGCGTCTCGACGACGCACTCGCGCTGATCTATGAGTCGATCGCCGAACTCGACGCGGACGACCCCGCCTGGACCGAGGGTCTCGACGAACAATCGATTGCCGGCATCAGGTCAGGGTTGGTGAGTCGGGTCGCCAACCTGCAGATGTACGGCGGTCAGCCGGAGGCGGCGATTGCCACCCTCGGTCCTCCGCCGCGCGCCGTGGTCGGTGAGGTCGAGGATCCGAAGGTCCGCGACGCGTTGCGATTGCGGGTGTTGTGGGCACTCCCCGGCGTTCCGGCGATCGCCCTTGCCGGTCGAACCGGTGAGGCGGTAGCGCTTGCCCTGAACGCCATCGATGACCATGAGAAACTGGGGGGCGAGATCGGCCTCGCCAGCGTTGGAACACATTTCGTGACGCTGAGTTTCGCCACGATCGAACATGGCTCACTTGATGATGCCCGGGCCCTCGCGTCGTTCGGCTACGACGAGTGCGTGACCTCTGGAGCGCTCCTCGGGCAGATCTGGTTCAGTATGAACTTGGCCCGTATCGCCATGTTCACCGGGCATCCGGTCACCACTTTGAAGTGGGCACGGGAGATCTTGGCGGCCACCCGCGCCAGTGGCTGGCTCGGTCCTCGGGCCATCGCACTAAACGGTTTCGCCGCCGCCAGCGCGCTGCTCGGCGACGTGGGATCGGCCCGTTCCGCCATCGCTGAGGCTGAGGAGATCGGTGATGGGTTCGGCTTTCTGCTTCCTGAACGAGTCCTCGGCCGAGCGTTCACCTACGCCGCTGAAGGGCGACGCGACGAAGGCCGCAATCTTCTTCTCCAAGGAGCAAAGGATGCCGCACGGACTGGTCACGTCACTTCGGAATCCTCGCTCCTTTATGAGGCGGCGCGAATCAGCGGCGGAGCCGATGTGCTTGATCGTTTGAACGAACTCGCATCGAACTCAGACAGCCTCATGGTGCGTGCTCGCGCCCAGTATGTCCGCGCCATGGTTGCCGACTCCGTCTCAGAGTTGGAGTTGGCGGCCGCCGTCATGCTCGGGCTTGGTTGTGATCTCGCCGCCTCCGAACTCTACGTTGCGGCGTCTGAACGTATGCGTACAGATGGTCTTGCGCGGGCAGCAAAAGCGTTCGCCCAGCTGGCAACGGCTGCTGCCAGCCGCAGCGAAGGGGCCACGTCGTTTCGGCTGAGCCGCCTTGATTCGGCGGCACCACTAACGGCGCGTGAGCGCGAGATCGCCGAGCTTGCGACAATCGGTTTGTCGAGCAAGGAGATTGCCCACCGCCTGCATCTCTCCGTGCGCACGGTAACGAACCATCTACAAAATGTCTACGTGAAGCTCGGTGTGAGTTCCCGAGCCGACGTCTCGGACATCCTGAACCGCCAAGAGTGAGACGCTGGCCGATGCCTCCGGGCATCAGTGTCCGGTGCCAATCAGATACGGTCGAACCATGAGAAACAGGCGGAGCTGATGGTCCCCACGGCACCGGCTCTGCCCGAACATTGGCCCCTTATCGGTCGCAGCGCCGATTTGGAGCGAGCAATCGCGTTGGCCACGGCACCGGGATCTTCGGGCTTAGCCGTCCACGGACCCGCTGGCGTTGGACGGTCCCGCTTCCTCGTCGAAGTGGTCGCCGCATTAGCCCAATCGGGACGCCACGTCATCCGCACCGTGGCCATCGCCAGCGCGTCATCAATCCCGCTCGG
>JAYVSS010000221.1:0-4500 GCA_043775075.1 Acidimicrobiia bacterium | reverse complement strand
GCCCACGACGTGCGGGCCGGTTCGCTCACCCTGGTGCGCGCCGTGCAGTATCTGGCCGACGGAGTCGTCCTGGCCATTATCGATCCCGGCGTGGGCACGGCCCGGCGGGCGATCGCCGTGGAAGCCGGACCGATGATTTTCGTTGGTCCGGACAACGGTTTGATGGCTCCCGCCGTGGCCATGCTCGGCGGGGCGCGTCGGGCGGTGCATCTGACCAACGACGAGTACCACTTGAGCGCGCCCGGCCCGACGTTTGCCGGGCGCGACGTGTTCTCCCCGGTGGCGGCGCAGCTGACGAACGGCGTGGAAATCACCGAGTTCGGTCCTGAGATCGATCCGGCCGGGCTCGTGCCCGGCATGATCCCCCTCACCCGCGCTGAGGATGACGCGGTGCACGCCGAGGTCCTTTGGGTTGACCGGTTCGGCAATGCCCAGCTCAACGTTGACCCCGACGAAATCGCCGCGTTCGGCGTCACGTTGAGCCTCGAATTCTCGGGCACGGTCCGCACCGCCCACCGAGCCGAGACGTATGCGGCAATCAAGACCGGCTCAATCGGGTTGGTGGTGGATTCTTACGGGATGGTCTCGGTCTGCCTCGATCGACGCCCGGCGGCGGCCGATCTGGGTCTGGGCGCTGGTGTCGCCGTTGTCTTGCGTGCCCCCGACCGTTAGGCGCATCGAGCCTCCCGGCGCAGCAATCGTGCTCCCGGCAAGTCTTGGCGGACCGCGCGAAGATCTACGTCCTCATGCGTCCCGCCACAACCATTGTCCTTGCCTTCCTGCTCCTCGCCCTGTTCGGGGCCGCGCTCTTTCAGTTTCTCGGCGGGAACTTGACCGGCGGCGGATCGACGAAGACACGTCCAGCGACTTCCACGATCGTGCGCACGATCGACACCGGCACCGCCTCGACCACGCTGCCCGCTTCGACCACGCTGGCTGGCTGAGCCGCAGATGAATCTCGCCACGATCATCGGGACCCACCCGGCCGACGACCCGGCGCTGCGTTTTGGCGACGAGATCGTCACCTACGGCCAACTACGCGCTGATGTCGGTGCGCTTCGCGGAGGGCTCATCGCCCAAGGTCTGGCTCCCGGTGACCGGGTGGCCCTGGTGATGACGTCGAGTCGTCAGTTCATCGTGAGCTACTTCGCGGTGATCGGAGCTGGTGCAGTTGCCGTCCCGCTCAATCCCCAGAGCCCGGCGGCCGAGCTCGTACGCGAGATCGCCGCAGTTCGCCCGACGATGGCCATCGTCGGGCCGATGGGTGCGTCCACGTTGGCCAGCGCCGCCACCGACCCCGCCCTCGCTGGAGTTCGAGTGTTTGCCCCGAGCGGTTCGCAGTATCCGGATGCTGATGCCTACGAGGACGCCGCGCGCGGCACCGCCGGTCCGATTGTGGAGCGCACCGACGACGATCTCGTCGCCCTCATGTTCACCAGCGGCACCGCTGGCGCACCGAAGGCCGCCATGCTCACTCACGGCAATCTGCGGGCCAATCTGGCGCAGATGCAGTCCCTAGATGAAGCCCGTCTCCGACTGACCGACGTGGTGCTGGGTATCCCGCCGCTGTTTCATATCTACGGCCTCAACGGGGCGCTCGGCATCACGATGGCGGCGGGCGGATGTCTCGTTCCCGTTGATCGCTTTGATCCGACAACGGCGGTGTCCACGATTGAGACGTCGAACGTCACGATCCTCGTCGGGGTCCCTCCGGTGTACGAGGCGCTGGCGTCACTGCCACCGGGCGCGGCGAGCCGAGAGCAGTTCGTCACGGTGCGCCGGGCCGTGTCCGGGGCGTCGAAGCTCGATACCCGTGTCGGCGCGGCCTTCTTCGACCGCTTCGGCGTGCGGGTGAGCGAGGGGTACGGACTGACCGAGGCGTCGCCGGTCGTCACCGCAGCGATCGGTGATGAACCGAAGCCGGGCACGATCGGGGTGCCTCTTCCCGGCGTTACCGTCCGTCTGGTCGACGAATCCGGCCACGATGCGTTGATCGGCGACTCGGGCGAAATTTGGGTCAGCGGGGCCAACGTGTTTCCCGGATACTGGGAGGACGACGTGACCACCTCCCGGGTGCTGACCGCCGACGGATGGTTGCGCACCGGCGATATCGCCGTGGCCGACGCGTCCGGCGAGTTGACCATCGTGGACCGGGCCAAGGACCTGATCATCGTGTCCGGATTCA
Source organism: Acidimicrobiia bacterium (assembly GCA_043775075.1). Lineage (GTDB taxonomy): Bacteria > Actinomycetota > Acidimicrobiia > Acidimicrobiales > JANYDT01 > JANLQX01. The sequence goes on along the minus strand of JAYVSS010000221.1, from coordinate 2,315 downwards.
ATGTGTTCCCGGCCGAGGTGGAGGAGGTTTTGGCGACCCATCCCGACGTCGCCGAAGTGGCCGTCATCGGTGTTCCCCATCCGCATACGGGCGAAAGTGTGAAGGCTTTCGTGGTCGCCCGTCCCGGTGCCATGGTGGAAGCCGACGCGCTCATCGCGTTCTCAATGCGCCAACTCGCTCGGTACAAGTGTCCAACGTCGGTCGACGTCGTGGCGACGCTACCCAAGGGTTTGCAGGGCAAAATCCTTCGTCGCGACCTTCGGTAAACCGCCGGTCAACAAGAAGCCAGCGAACAGCAGCGTCACCCCCGCGGTCAGGGTGATCGAGAACGCCCGCATTTCCCCAAATCGAGAATTTAATGTTCCGCTGGCCGAAAGGGTGGCCGTACCGAGGGCCAGCAGTCCAAGACCGGCGGCTCGGCGGCTCGCTCCCGTCGTCATGCGGCCGGACCGACGTGCTCGGAGAACTCCGATGAAGCCGACCAAGGTGCCGACGAACACGATCATGGCCGACGCTCCAGAACCCACCGCGGCCAAAATCCGTGGCGCCAACGGAAAGACTTCTTTTCCCCGGGGGAGCTCAGTCCCGCCCACCGGTGCGGTGAAGGGTGAGGCGAGGACGATACCGACGGCCAGCGCTGAGAAGATTGACACGACCCAGAGCACGGGGGCCCCGCGGTGGGGGCGAAGTTGGAGCTGCAACTGTCCAGCGGCGAGGAACGGCACGTTGATGATGGCCCCGAAGGCGTAGAACACGCGAAACGTCGGTCCGTTCCACCCGGCGGTGGCCCCGTAGGCCAGAGCGGCCGCCCCGATAAAGAACATGAGCAGAGACAGTGACCAGGACAGATCGGGGGGACGGCGCCGAACCAGCCATCGCTCAAACGTGCATCCGGCAAAGGCCAGGGCAACCAGCGCCGCAGCAGCAGCGAGCGCAGTCGTGAGCACGCCCCCATTCTGGTCGGTTCCGGTCGGTTCCGGTCGGTTCTGGTCAGTTGTGGTCGGTCTGGGCGAAACCAACCGTTGCTTGTGAATTGGTGCACAAGCGGTTTAGGTTGGTGCTGTGTCAAAAGAGGTGCGTCGGATTCCCGACGCCACGGTTGCCCGCCTGCCCCGTTACCACCGGGCGCTCCTCGAACTACACGCGGCTAAAAAGAGCACGGCGTCGTCGGAAGAATTGGCCGAATTGGCCGGTTTCAACGCCGCCAAAGTGCGCAAAGACCTGAGCTACCTCGGTACCTACGGGACCCGCGGAGTTGGTTACGACGTGGACAATCTCCGTCGCCAAATCGGCCGGGAGCTGGGGTTGACCGAGAGTTGGCCGGTGGTCATCGTCGGGATCGGGAACCTCGGCCGGGCACTTGCGACCTACAGCGGGTTCGCCACCCGCGGGTTTCGTATTGCCGCCCTGCTCGACGCCGATCCGACGAAGGCGGGAGAGGTCGTTGGGTCCCTTGCGGTGCGTCCGTCGTCGGATCTCGCCGACATTGTGGCGGCCGAAGAGGTGGCGATCGGGATCATCGCCACCCCCGGGGTGGCGGCTCAAGATGTGGCCGATCAGCTCGTGGCGGTGGGCGTGCGTTCCATTCTCAACTTCTCGCCATCGGTGCTGACCGTGCCCGATGGCGTGGCCGTGCGTGGGGTGGACCTCGCCGTGGAACTTCAAGTGCTGAGTTACTACCAACATCATCGTGATGATCTCGTCGCCAGCTAAGGGCCGGTTCGTGACGAAGATCCTCTGCCTATCTGCGCCACCTGTCACGTCTGTTTGGCTCGGTGGCCGGGATGCGAAAGACTACGGAGCTGTGAGCGCTCAACTAGCACCGAAGGACCGGAAGTAGCCGTGTCCCTCGTTGTTGTTGGCCTGCACCATCGAACCACCCCGATCGAGGTGTTGGAGCGAATGACGATTCCGGCCGCCGGTCTGACGAAGGCCCTGGCGCAGGTCCGCAGCGGCGAGGACATCGCCGAAGCCGTCATTGTTTCCACGTGTAATCGCACGGAGATCTATGCCGTGTGCGAGACGTTCCACGGCGCGCTCGGTCAGCTCCATCGATTCCTCGCTGACCGCTCCGGTCTGCCGATCGAGCGGTTTGCCCCGCACCTCTTCACCGCTTACGACGACGCCGTCGTCCGTCACCTTTTCACCGTCAGCTCCGGTCTCGATTCGGCCGTGGTCGGTGAGACGGAGGTGCTCGGTCAGGTGCGTGCGGCCTTTGAGGTGGCGCAGGCGGAACAAACGTCGGGTCCCCATCTCTCGTCACTGTTCCGCCATGCCCTGGAAGCGGGCAAGCGGGCGCGCACGGAAACAGCAAT
>JAYVSS010000220.1:0-10265 GCA_043775075.1 Acidimicrobiia bacterium | reverse complement strand
AGCTGTCTCGCTTCGTCTAGCTGTCTCGCTTCGTCTAGCTGTCTCGCTTCGTCTAGCTCCGGCGTAGCTGCCCCCTCCGGCGTAGCTGCCCCCTCCGGCGTAGCTGCCCCCTTCCGGCGGGGACCCAGCCTGGGTGCCCCGGGACCCAACTCGCGTGCCCCGGGACCCGACTCGACCCAAATCGGGCCCATAGCGGCGAAATTTACCGGGTTGGGTTCACCACTCCGCTGGGTTGGGTCCCGGCCCTGCCGTCACCGAGCTTTTCCAGCCGTGCCGGCGAATCCGCCACCTCCATCGCCGAGATGTCGCCCGACTCCGGTCCGGCCCTAATCGTCGTCGACGGCAACTTCGGCGATACTCTTCTCCCCACTGCCGCCGACCGGCTGGGCACAGCCTCGATCGTGGCGACCCCGCCCTTGCGGGTGCTCGAAGGAAGCTTCGGCCCCGACCGGCGGATTGCGCTTTTCGGACCGATGATCTCGACGCCGCCACGGCACTGATACATAGTTGCGCGCTCGCTGCGCTGACCACACCTGCGCCGAACGAAGGCCAACCCGCCATGCCGCATCGCCGTAGGTCATCACGCTCTCGGTGACGACGCCCCGCCGGCCGCGGCCGAGCGAGACAAGGCGTACCTGGTCGACGGCCGGATCAGCAACCGCGAGGTTTACGGCGCGTACCTTCGCCGGCTGAAGAAGAGCAATCTCCTCACCATCATTGGACGTAAGCGCATTTTGATGATGGGCCCGTCCAACATTCGTCGAGGCAAAATCGGCCCAAGGGGGCCAGGCGAGTACTTCGAAATCCTTGCGTTCCCATCGGTCGAAGCCATCGAGTCGTTCTGGTTCAGTCCGGTCTATGCCGAGCTCATTTCGCTGCGCCAGGGCGCCGTCGACGTGCTCACCGCCGTCCTTGCGCCGGGCTGACGAACCGGAGCAAGAACCGCCGCGTCCATGTATGTGGTTTTCCGCGTCCAAATAGGAGTATTTGAGCTCTCAAAAGAAGCAAATCGGCCCACTTGGACGCGCCAAACGACCGATTTGGACGCGACCAAGCCGCTATCGGTCGCGGAGGCGATCGAGCTGGCGACGGTCCGCCTTGGTCGGTCGCCCGGTGCCTCGATCGCGTTGGAAGACCGGGATTCGAGCGAACCCGTCGGACGGTTCGGCGGGTGGACTGTGATCGACGAAACACGTGACGGCCACCGGCGCGCCAACACGCTTCGTCACCAACTGCACCACTTCGACGATGCGCTGGCGGTGCGCAATCCGGGCTTCGACCTGATCGCCCGGCTTCACCGCAGAGGCCGGTTTGGCCGAGGCTCCGTTCACGGTCACGTGTCCGCCCCGACACAGATCAGTGGCGGCGGACCGGGTGGGCGTGAGACGTACCGCCCACAACCACACGTCCACTCGTGCCGTGGCGACCGGCGGTGTGATCGAGTTTGTCGGCGATTCCACAGGGTCGATTGTTCCACCCGGGTACGGTGAATCGGTGACCGCCGACGTCAGCGCCTTCGATCCGTCCAATAGCGAGTTTCAGCAAAACCCGTATCCGGTACTGAACGCCATTCGGGAAGACTCTCCGATCTTCTTCAACGAACGCTCACGGCAGTGGACGGTCACCCGTTTCGAATTCGTCCACGCCCTCCTTCGAGACCGTCGGCTCGGCCGCACGTATACCCATGTGGCGAGCCACGCCGAAATGGGGCGAAGCGGGCCCGACCCGAGGTGGTCGGACTTCCAGGCAAGCGAGGAGTACTCCCTTCTCAACCTCGAACCGCCCGACCACACGCGAATAAGGGCCCTGCTGGCCAAAGTGTTCACCCCTTCCTCGGTGGCCAAGATGCGTCCCCATCTCGACGCCCTCAGTGTGCAACTTCTTACGCGCGCATACGACCTGGATCAGATCGATCTCCTTCGGGATTACGCCATGCCGTATTCGATCGACGTGATCTGCACCCTTCTCGGGGTGCCGGTTTCCGATGGGACCATGCTGCTGGCCTGGTCGCACGCCATCGTGAGGATGTACGAGTTGGCCACGACCGATGCCCTACGAGTCAATGCCAATCAGGCCGGTCGGGACTTCATTTCCTATACCCGCGCCCTGATCGCCACCAAACGAGCATGTCCCGACGCCACCCTCGTATCCGACCTTGTCCAGGTGGAGGAGGCCGGAGACCGCCTGACCGAAGCCGAGATCATCTCCACCGTGATCGTCCTCCTGAACGCCGGCCACGAGGCCACGGTCAACGTCCACGGAAATGGTATGCGCGCATTTCTTCTTTTCCCGGACGAATGGAGACGGGTCACCACGGCCGAAGTCACCACCCGTAGTGCCATCGAGGAGATGACGCGTTGGGATGCGCCGCTCCAGCTGTTCCAACGGTTCGTTCTCGCCCCCAACGGTATTGACATCGCCGGACAACACATCGGGTTCGGCGCCGAAATCGCCATGCTCTTCGGCGCCGCCAACCGCGACCCTAGAAGGTTCCCCCACGCTGACCGGTTCGACGTGGGGCGCAGCGATCCCGGCCATATTGGGTTTGGTGGTGGCATCCATTTCTGCATCGGCGCGCCGCTCGCCCGTTTGGAGCTCGAAGCATCACTCGACCATCTCGCGCAGCACACCATCGAACTGCTTGAGGAACCGACCTACGCGCCAACGTTTGTCCTCCATGGCCTCAACGCCCTCAAAGTCAGGGTCCGGCCGACAAAGTAAGCAAAGTAAGGTTGACCCCCGTGCTGGCTCGCCTGCAGGGACTTGAAGCGGAATACGAAGGCGTGCTGACCAGACTCAGCGATCCCGAAGTGCAGACCGATCAAGCAGCCATGCGCAATCTCGGCAAGCGGATGAAGGATCTGGAGCCGATCGTCCTGAAAGCCCGCGAACACCGCGTCACCACGGACGATCTCAACGCCGCCAAGGAATTGTTCAACGAGACCGATGGCGATGATCGGGAGATGTTTCGGGGAGAGATCGACGTGGCGACCCAACGGCTGACGCAGCTTGAGGACGATCTCAAAGTGCTCCTGCTTCCGAAGGACCCCAACGATGACCGCAACATCATCATTGAGATCCGTGGAGCGGAAGGAGGCGAGGAGGCCAACCTGTTTGCCCGGGACCTCTTCGACATGTACCTGCGTTACGCCGACCGTCGAGGGTGGAAGCTCGATCTCCTAGGCTCCGATTCGAGCGAGAAGGGCGGCTTCAACGAGGTGTCATTTTCGCTGAGTGGCGACAACGTATGGAGTCGTATGAAACACGAAGGCGGCCCCCATCGCGTGCAGCGTGTTCCGGCCACCGAGAGCCAGGGCCGCATCCACACCTCGTCGGCCACTGTTACCGTGCTCCCCGAGGCGGAGGAGATTGACGTCACGATTGACGAACGCGATCTTGTGATCGACGTCTACCGAGCGTCCAGCGCCGGTGGACAAAGCGTCAACACCACAGACTCGGCGGTGCGGATTACCCACAAGCCAACCGGGGTCGTGGTGACTATGCAGGATGAGCGAAGTCAGATCCAGAACCGAGCCCGGGCGATGACCGTGCTGCGGTCTCGCATCCTGTCGGCTGAGCAAGATCGACTCGCCGCTGAAGCGTCCACGGCCCGCAAGAGTCAGGTCGGTGGAGGCGGTCGTAGCGAGAAAATTCGTACGTACAATTACAAAGACAACCGCATCACTGATCACCGTATTGGCCTCACGTTGTACAAGCTCGACCGCGTCTTGCTCGGCGATCTCGATGAGGTGACCGATGCCCTGGTGGCCGACGAAACCGCCCGCAAGCTCGCCGCCCACGACGAGGACTAGTGACTCGGGTGGGCGCTGGAGGATCGCTCACCTGGAACGAGCTCACCACCGAGGCTTCCGGTCGCCTGAACGAAGCTCTCGGCGGTGATCGTTGGCAGGAAGCCCGATGGTTGGTCGAACGCGTGAGCGATTACTCCTCGACCGAGCTCGTCCTGCACGGAAGTGAACAAGTAAGCGCACGTTCGGTTGCGTTCTTCGATGCCCTTCTTGCCCGCCGGTGCACCGGCGAGCCGTTGCAATACGTGCTCGGCCGGTGGGCGTTTCGCAGCCTCGAACTACTTCTTACTTCCGACGTATTGATTCCGCGGCCGGAAACCGAGCAGGTCGCGGAGTTTGCCATCCGGGCGGCGAGAGATGTGTACGCGTACGGTCGAAGCCCGGTCGTGGTTGATCTTGGAACTGGCTCCGGGGCGATTGGCCTGTCCGTCGCCGTGGAAGTGAAGTCCTCCCAGATTTGGGCCACCGATGTGTCCCCGGCAGCGTTGGCGGTGGCTCGGGCCAACCTGGCCGGACTTGGGCGGGCGGCCTTACGAGTGACCCTGATGGAGGGGTCGTGGTTCGACGCCCTCCCGCGAGACCTTGCCGGAGATATCGACGTGCTGGTGTCGAATCCACCGTACGTTCAGTTGGATGCGGAATTACCAGACAATGTTCGGAACTACGAACCGCACCTGGCGCTCTTCGCCGAGGACGACGGATACGCATTCGTCGGCGCGCTTATCGATGGGGCTCCGCTCTGGTTGAGGCCCGGTGGAACGCTGGTGCTGGAGATGGGCGAAACGCAAACGGCCCGGGCGAGCCAGCACGCCGACCGCGTGGGCCTCATCGACACGCACGTCATCATCGACCTGGCGGGTCGTCCGCGTGGCATTGTGTCGCGCCAGCCGATGATCAAACGATAGATCGGCTGCGCATGGGAATACTCGTCGACCCCAGCCGATGGCCCCATCGAGGTGGTCTGTGGTGTCACCTCGTGAGCGACGTGAGCATCGAAGAACTTCACTCATTCGTCCGCCGTATTGGGGTGCCAAGAGTGGCGTTCCAGGGCGACCACTACGACCTCGACGAATCCACCCGCCGGCACGCGATCGCAGCCGGAGCACGTGAGGTCTCGGCTCGCGAAGTCGTACGCGCGCTTGATGCCAACAGGCTGCGGCGCGGACCGTCGTATCAGCGCCGAGGTTTGAAAGGCGTCCAGGGTCTCCCGACGCCGACCCTCCTAACGACGCGTCTTGAACTACGACAGTGGACCGAACTCGATCGTGGGCCCTTCGCCCGTTTGAACGCCGACCCTCGTGTGGGCGATTGGCTCGGGGGCGTGATCTCATCGGAGCAATCGAATGACATGGTGGACCGCAACGCCGTACAACTCGCGCTCCGGGGCTTCGGGCTGTGGTCTGTCCATGAACGCGAATCGGATTCCTTCGTCGGTTCGGTGGGGCTGCTCGGCGTCGGCCCCGAGTTTGCCTTCAGCCCGGCTCTCGAACTGGCATGGCGGGTGGACCCCGCCCACCAAGGACGCGGTTTTGCGTCGGAGGCGGCGTTCGCCGCGGCAAACTACGCCCACGAAACTCTTGACGTGATCCGCGTTGCCGCTTTCACTGCGGTCGGCAATCTTGCTTCGCTCAGAGTCATGGATCATCTCAATATGCGCGCTGACGAATCGTCGTTGAACGGTGAGTTTGATCACCCGCGGCTCGCCGCAGGACATCCGCTTCGGCGCCATCAGCTGCGATGGTGGCACGCGCCCTCCGACTGACGCGCCGGTTTACCGTCGGCTAACTCTTCGACCCGTAGGATGCCCGGTCGTGCTTCTCGCCTCCGCTGCTCATGCCGCCTCCACGATCGCTGCGTCAGCGGAAACACTGCCTGCCTGGAAGGCGGTGATCCTCGGACTCGTCGAGGGCATCACCGAGTTCTTGCCGATTTCATCCACCGGTCATCTACTCGTGGCCGAGCGCCTCCTTGACCTCGGCACAACGACCGCCACGAAGGATGCGATAGACGCTTACACGGTCATCGTTCAGTTGGGCGCAATCGTTGCCGTGCTCGTGGTGTCGTGGCGTCGAGTGCTCGACGTACTCAGTGGTCTGATCGGTCGTAGTGAGAAGGGTCGCAAGCTCCTCATCAATCTCGTTGTGTCGTTCGTCCCCGCCGCCGTCATCGGCTTCGTGGGCAAGAAGCTGATCGAAGAAAAACTCCTCAAGCCGATCCCCGTGGCCATTGCGTGGGCCGTTGGTGCCGTGGTCATTTTGCTCATGGTCGGCCGCTACCGTCGGGCCGTCACGAAGGGCACAAGCATGGATACGCTTACGCCTCGCAACGCCGCGATCATTGGCCTCGCTCAAGCGCTCGCTATGTGGCCGGGCGTGAGCCGAAGCCTGGTAACCATCTTGGCGGCTGTCTTAATCGGGATGAAATTGCGCGACGCCGTGGAGTATTCATTTCTTCTTGGCCTTTTGACGCTCGGCGCGGCAAGCGTGTACTCGTTCGCCAAGGACGGCTCGCTGGTGGGCGATACCTACGGCTGGAGCTCACCGATCCTCGGCATGGTCGTGGCGTTTGCCAGCGCGCTTATCGCCGTGAAATGGATGGTGGCGTACCTGAACAATCATGACCTTACAATCTTCGCCTGGTATCGCTTTGCGGCTGCGGCCGTGTGCATCGCCCTGGTCGTGGCCGGCACCATTTGACCGCCAGCGCAGTGCTCACTGCGTGTCGGCGCCAACCAGGGCCACGGTGATCGGCCCGCTTAGTGCGATGGCGAGTCGACGCAGGTGAGTGGCCGGCAGCGCGACAGTTACTTGGCTGTCCTGCACTCGCACGACTTCAGCCCGTGAGGCAACGATCTCACCTGAGCCGTCTGCGAGGTCGACCAGGTCGCCAACTACGACGACAGCGTCAACGTCTCGCATAACGATGGGTACGGCAACATTGCCTTCGCCCGTCCGTGCTCGCAGCATCGACGTCTTTGCCGCAGTAAGCCGTGTTGCCGTTATTACCTCACCGATGTCGACCGCTGATCGCAGCCGCCGACCGACGATCTCGTCGCCGCGTCCGGGAGCGCTGATCGGGACGGCCGCTCGAGGCAGTCGCACCCACCGGAAATCATCAGCGCGCAGAACATCTCCGGCCTCGCGGGTGCGGGTGGCGACGGCGGCCGAGACCGACTGACCCCATGCGGCTCGCTGCTCGCGGAGCTGTACGTAGGAGCCGCGTACCTGGGCGATGACAGAGAGGGAGAGAGCGATGCGGATGAGCGGAGATCGCCACAGCGCCCGGCTGACCCGTCGCCACCGAGGAACGCCCTTTGGTATGTGTACGTGTGAATTGGCCAAGTCCGGCTGGCCGTCGTGTTGGGTGGAGTGGGTTCGTCGGTTTCCGAAGAGAGCGGTCATCGACGCAGCATGGCTGGTCGAAGCAAGGCTGGCAGCGCTGCGCGCCATTTGGCGCATTGAAGCGTTCGTGAGTCAGGGGTCGCAGTTGCTCCCCAGAAAGCGGACCGTCACGATTCACGGCGTCACGATTCACGGCGTCGCCATTCACGGCGCCGATGCCGCTTCGCCGCCCTACTTTGCTGGCGACGCCGCAGCTGGCGTGGTGGTGCTGGCGCCGTGGGACGAACCGCTCGAGGACCCGCCTTCGGACGACGAACTCGAGGAACCAGTCGAACTGGTGTCGCCCGACGATGGAGCGGCACCCGAGCCGGCGGCGGCCGATGAGTCGGAGGTGCCGCCCGACGCTGCTCCCGCCGACGATCCGCTGGACGAACCGGTGCGAGCGTCGTTCTTGTAGAAGCCCGACCCCTTGAAGGAAATGCCGACGTTGCCGTAGACCTTGCGCAGTTCGCCACTGCACTTTTTGCACACGTTCAACGATGCATCTTTGAACGACTGAACGATCTCGAACTGATCGGCACAGGACTGGCAGCGGTATTCGTAGGTGGGCATGCGAAAAGACTCCAGAAAAAGGAACGGAACGTCCAAGCGGGACCTGCTGGCACTCGAAGAGTGCGAGTGCCAATACTACTGGGATCGCGTCGGTGTACTCCGCGTCCAAGTCGCGTCTGTTTCGCGTCCAAGTCGGACAATTTGGGGGTGTTTTGGGGCAGTTCTGCCCGATTTGGACGCGCAAATACGCGAACTTGGGCGCGGTTGACCGTCGGCCCCGATGGCGCGGGCGAGAATGTCGCCATGGCAACTGTTCGCAAGGCAGTCATTCCCGCGGCCGGTCTCGGCACCCGTTTCCTTCCCGCCACCAAGGCCCAGGCTAAGGAAATGATCCCGGTCATCGATAAACCGGCGATTCAGTATGTGGTCGAGGAAGCGGTCGCCGCCGGGCTCGACGATGTGCTTTTCATCACCGGGCGCTCAAAACGGACCATTGAGGACCATTTCGATCGTTCCCCCGAGCTCGAGGCGAGTCTCGCCGCCTCCGGCAAAACCGATGAACTCGCCATGGTCACCGCTATCGCGGCATTGGCCCATGTGTATTCGGTGCGCCAGCCCGAAGCTCGCGGCCTCGGTCATGCGGTCAGCTTCGCCGCCCGCCACGTCGGAAATGAGCCCTTCGTCGTCATGCTCGGCGACGATCTCATGATCGACGCCACCGTGTTGAAGCAGATGGTCGCCGCTCATGAGGCACACGGCTGCTCCGTCGTTGCCCTGAAACGCATTCCCGGAGAGGCCATCTCGTCCTATGGCTGTGCGGCGATCGACGGCTACACCGACGATGGCTTCGCCAAGATCACCCAGCTCGTGGAGAAGCCGAAGTTCGAAGACGCCCCGAGCGACCTGGCAGTGATGGGCCGATACCTCTTCACCCCCACGATCTTCGAGAAAATTGCCATTACCCCTCCCGGCCGGGGAAATGAGATTCAGCTGACCGATGCGATGACCCTGCTCATGGCCGACGAACCCATCCTCGGTGTTGTCTTTGAAGAGGGTCGGTACGACGTGGGTAACAAACCGGATTTCCTCAAAGCCACCGTAGAATTTGCGTTGATGCGAGACGATCTCGGCCCGGATTTCGAGTCGTACCTTCGAGACCTACTTGCCAACCGCGATGCTACGCGCGCATAATAACTAGTAAGCATCTAAAGGAAATGGCCCTTCTCTCGCCTGACGAAGCCCGCGCCTGGGTGGTTAGCAACTGTGCCCCCCAACCGGTGGTCGACGTCCCGCTTTCCGACGCGCTCGGATGCGTGTTGGCCGAGCCCGTTGTCTCCTCAGAGGCCGTTCCCCCGTTCGCCAATACGGCGATGGACGGCTACGCCGTGCGGGCTGCAGACACCGTAAGCGTACCTATTGATCTTGAAGTGATTGGAACCATACCGGCCGGGGCTGAACCAAATGTCACGGTTCGCCCGGGCACGGCGGTGCGCATCATGACCGGGGCGGCGATGCCTGAGGGTGCCGACGCCATCGTTCCGGTCGAGAACGTTGAGCGCACGAACCCCGAAGCGACCTCGGTACGGATCCTCCAGCGGGCGAAGTCGGGCGACTGCGTACGGCCTGCGGGGGAAGACGTCGGTGCTGGTCAGCCGCTCTTCGAGCCCGGTGTCGAGCTCACTCCCGGCCATCTCGGTGTGCTCGCGTCGATCGGGGCGGTCACCGTTCGAGCCCGTCGTCGGCTGCGCGTCGGCGTACTTTCCACCGGCGACGAACTCATCGCCGCGCCCGCCCCATTGCGAATCGGGCAAATCCGTGATTCCAATAGGCACACCCTGCTCGGGCTCGTCGACCGTCTTGGAATGGAGGCCGTCGACCTCGGTCTGGCCCGGGACAATGCCGACGAAATCGAGGCGAAGGTTCTCGAAGCGGTCAGCACCTGTGATGCGTTGGTCACCAGCGGCGGCGTGAGCATGGGCGATTTCGACTTCGTGAAGGCGGTCCTTGATCGGCTGTCGCAAGCCGAAGGAACGCCGATGCGGTGGATGCAGATTTCGATCAAACCGGCCAAACCGTTAGCGTTCGGAGTGATTCGGGGCGTGCCCGTCTTTGGCCTCCCCGGCAATCCGGTGTCGTGCATGGTCAGCTTCGAACTCTTCGCTCGCCCGGGTTTGCGGCGCATGCTCGGTCACCCGATTGGGTATCGAGAACATGTGCCGGTTCTCGCCGTCGCCGAAGAAGACTTTCGTCGATCGCCCGACGGCAAGACCCACTTTGCCCGGGTCCGGGCTGATTTTGGTGATGACGGGCGCCTACACGTGCGCTCGTCGGGCGGTCAGGGCAGCAATCTGCTCCGAGCCATGGCCAACGCCAATGCCCTCGCCGTCCTCCCCGACGGGCCCACCATCGCCGCCGGTTCCCCCGTCTACGTCCTCTTGCTTTAGCGGCCCGTCGGTCCCGTGCGTCCATGATTTGGACTTACCGGTGGCGTTGGCTCACCGGGGCGGGTACGGTTAGGTCATGGACGTCCACTCCGCCGCGCATACGCCGCTTGTCGACACGT
>JAYVSS010000219.1:0-4419 GCA_043775075.1 Acidimicrobiia bacterium | reverse complement strand
GCTTGGACACTGACAACCCGTGAAGGGTCGAAGGGGGAACCAGTGAGCGTACGTGTGGTGATCCGGGGTGGCACGGTGGTCGACGGCTCGGGGGCGGCGGGCTACGAGGCCGATGTCGCGGTCGAGAACGGACGCATCGCCGAGATCGGCGCGCGCCTCACCGGTGATCGCACGCTCGATGCGGCGGGATGCGTGGTCGCCCCGGGGTTCATCGACATCCATACGCACTACGACGCCCAGGTGTTCTGGGACCCGTCGCTGACCCCATCGTGCTTCCACGGTGTCACCACCGTCATCGCCGGCAACTGCGGGTTCTCCATCGCTCCGGTGCGGGCGCACCAGCGCGAGCTCATCGCCCACACCATGGAGAAGGTCGAGGACATGGATCCCGCCACGCTCCTGGAGGGCGTGCCGTGGGACTTCGAGACGTTCCCCGAGTATCTCGCCTCGGTCGCTCGGCACGGCTCGATGCTGAACTTCGGCGCCTATATCGGTCATACTGCACTGCGCCTTCACGCCATGGGAGACGAGGCGGTCGGTCGAATCGCCACCGACGAGGAGATCGCCCGCATGGCAAGCGTGGTGGGCGAGGCAATGGATGCCGGTGCTCTGGGCTTCGCCACATCGTTCGCCGTGACCCACCGCGGGGCGGATGGAAATCCCATTCCTTCGCGTTACGCCGACCGTCGCGAGATCGATGCCCTGGCCGCAGCCGTCGTCGCCAGCGGTCACGGGGTGGTGGGAATTAACGGAGGCGAGGGGCTCTCGTTTGCGGACTCGTACGATCTCTCGATCGAGCTCGATGCCGCCGTTACCTACACGGCCATCCTGACGACGCCCACCGGCGCCCACGTGAAGGCAATGGACATTCATCGAGCGGGGGTGGCGCGCGGTGCAAACGTATGGCCACAGATCAGTTGTCGGCCGCTGGCGTTTTCGATGCATCTGGTGGAGCCGTTCACCTTAAACACCTCGCCGGTGTTTGCCGCGCTCATGCCGCTCTCGATCAACGATCGTCGGCGCGCATACGAATCCATTGAATGGCGGTTAGCGGCGAAGCAGGCGTGGGTCGACGACAAACGACTTTCCCCGCGTTGGGACACGTTCACGGTTATGGAATCGACGGTGAACCCCGACCTTGTCGGTGCGGGTATCGCGGCGTTGGCGGACGATGCGGGCGTGCATCCCCTCGACATGCTCCTTGATCTGGCATTGGCCGAACCTGATTTGCGGTCCATGCGGGTGAAAGCAACGCTGGCCAACGATGATCCTGCGGGGATTGAGTTCCTGCTTGGCGAGAAGCACGTCACGCTCGGTCTGTCCGATGCTGGCGCCCACGTAAGCCAGATTTGCGACGCACCGTTACCCACCGATCTTCTCGGGAACTGGGTCCGCGAACGGGGCGTCCTGACGATTGAAGACGCTGTACATCGATTGACCGGAGTGCAGGCTTCGATCTTTGGATTTGCTGATCGTGGCGAGTTGCGCGTCGGTGCGTTTGCCGATGTTTGCGTGTTCGATCCGGCCACGGTCGACCCCGGTCCCCTGCGAAGGGTCCGCGATTTTCCGGCCAACGGCGAACGTCTGAACGCAGATGCGCCGGTTGGTGTGCGGCACGTGTTGGTCAACGGCACGGTGATCCGTCGAGATGGGTTGGCGCTGTCCTTGGACGAGGTTGGCCGCCCGGGGCACATGCTCGTCGCCGCCCTTCGGTAATTAGTGCTCAACGAGCCAGCGCAGGCGCTGCGCAGGGTACCGTCGTCGCCTATGAGCGACGATCGTAGGTATCACATTGGTTTTGGTCCGAGCGACCTGGGCGGCAAGGTACCCGCGTTGGCGCTGCTTTCCGGTGATCCGCAGAGAACACAACACATCGCCACGGAGCGGCTTTCGAATGCCCGCTTGCTCAGCGACCATCGTGGCCTCACGAGCTACGTCGCGACCCTGGCCAACGGTGTCGAGGTCCTCTGCTCCACCAGTGGCATGGGTGGTCCGTCGGCATCGATCGTCATCAACGAACTCGCGCAGATAGGTGTACGTACGATCATCCGCATTGGCACCACCGGATCATTACAGGCCCACGTGCCAGTCGGCTCCGTCATCGTTTCAAGTGCGGCGTTGCGTCGCCATGGCGCGGCGCTCGACATCGCACCCGTGGAATTTCCGGCCGTGGCCGATCCGTTTGTCACAGTTGCTTTGGCCGGTGCCGCAGCGCGGCTGGGCATCGAGCACCACGTGGGGATCACGGCGTCTGTCGATACGTTTTACGAGGGCCAGGAGCGATCGGCCAGCTCCGCCAATCCCCACCTGCTTCGACGCCTGCAGGGCATCACGGACGAGTACCGCAACCTCGGCATCCTGAACTACGAGATGGAGTCGGCCACGCTCTTCACGATGGCGTCGGTCTACGGACTCAAGGCCGGTTGCGTGTGCGCGGTGATCGCCCAACGCACCGAAGGCGAGAACGTGGTCTTCGGAGCGATGGAAGAGGCGGTGGACCGCACGATTGCCGTTGCCATAGCGGGAGCGGAGGACCTTACTTCTGGGCCGATCAGCGAATCGGGCCTTCTGACGCAATGACGTACTTGGTGGCTTGGATGTCCTTGACGACGCCGCCGAGAATAGCTTGGAATATCGCCATGTGGGGTGTAACGAAATGGGCATCGAGCGCTGCCTGGTCCTCCCACTTTTCCGCAATGTGCATCACGTCGTCACGTTCGAGGTCGGCCGAGAAGACGTAGTGGTGGCACCCCGGCTCTTGCTGGGAGGCTTGTTGCATGGTGATCGCGGCGGCGATCACGTCGCTTCGACGAGCGATATCGATGGTCAAGACGGCGTTGATGACGAGCACACGGCGATCGTATCGGCGTCTTTGCTTCGTTGTCAGGTGTTGTTCACCTTTCTCCTCACGGCGAAGCGTTACCTCGTTTCAACGCTCGCCGAGTATCTCGGTTCACTGTCCGCGGACTCGATCACGACGCTCGCCGCGCAAGGCGGGGCTATGACGCCAGCCGAGGTCGAGTCGTTCGAACGGTTGGAGCACTGGGAAGCGATGGTGGCCCTGCGGGTGGCTGACGACTTGGCCAAGGTGCCAGGTGCAGTGACCCGCCCGTTGGCCCACTGGGTCGACGCAATTCACTCAATTGCTGCGACCCGATGACCGATCCGGGCCGTTCGTGGCCGCAGATTTCCCTCATCAGTGACTGTAAAGGGCGTCCGGTCGACGAGATGCGCCCACACGGCTGGCGACACGATCGTGCATGTCCCCGATGTGGCCACCGTCTTCACCGGCGACATTCTGTTTTCCCATGGCACCCCGATCGTGTGGTCGGGACCGCTCTCAAATTGGGTCGCTGCGTGCGATCGGATCATCGACCTCGCTCCGGCGGTCGTGGTGCCCGGCCACGGTCCCGTGTCGACGTTGGCTGAGGTCCGCGATGGCCGCGAGTACCTCACCATGGTGGAGCGCGAGGCGTCGATTCGTCACGCCTCCGGGATGACGGCTGATGAGGCGGCGGGTGATATTGCTCTCGGCGAGTTCCGAGAGCGGGGCGAGTGGGGTCGCATCGCCGTCAATGTCAATACCGTCTACCGCTCGCTCGACCCGACCTATGCGGGCATCCACGTCATTGAGATGTTCCGTCGAACGGCCGCCCTGGAGTCCGCTGCCTAACCGGCGAATGGGAGGCAAGTGGGAGTCCTCATCGCGGCTGGGCCGCGACCAGAGCTCCCACACCGTTGCAGAGCCGCCTAGCCTGGACGGCCGTGCGTAGCGCTAAAGACTTCTTCAAACCCCTGGCCGTTGGGGCTCCGATCCCGGTGCGTGAGATCCCGTTTCGGCCGAGCCGGATGATTCATTTCTTCCCACCGTCGAACCCCAAAATGGTGGCGAAGGTTGCTGAAATCGCGCCCACCGTCGACATCCTCCTGGGCAACCTCGAAGATGGAGTTCCGTCCACCGATAAAGAGGCCGCCCGCGCCGGGCTGGTGCACGTCGGCCAAACCGTGGACATGGGAGACACGCAGTTGTGGACGCGGGTGAACAGCCTCGACTCGCCGTGGGCGCTCGATGACCTCACCACGCTCGTTGGCGAAATCGGCGACCAGCTCGATGTCATCATGATCCCCAAGGTCGAAGGGGCCGAGGACATCTACTATGTGGACAGACTTCTTGCCCAGCTCGAAGCCAAGGCCGGTCTGAAGAAGCCGCTTCTGGTGCACGCCATTCTCGAAACCGCTCGTGGCATGGCCAACGTGGAAGAGATCTGCGGCGCCTCACCCCGCATGCAGGGTTTGTCGCTCGGCCCAGCCGACCTGGCGGCAAATCGTCGGATGAAGACGACGCGCGTGGGCGGCGGGCATCCCGACTACGTGGTCCGTGAGGACCCGTCGATCGACGCCCCGGACGCCCCCCGCGCC
>JAYVSS010000218.1:0-3473 GCA_043775075.1 Acidimicrobiia bacterium | reverse complement strand
CGACTCTGAGTCGTCAACCCGACAATGAAGTTGAACTGTAGAAACAAAGTGCTTGCTTTGGTCGACTGATAGCGCAATCCGAGGAGACATCCATGCCGCTCCCCACTTCTGAAATCCGCATCGACTTGTCGTTGTTTTTCGGGCCCTTCGCTCCTTCGACGAGAACCGCCTTGAGTGGCTGGACAAAGGGGCGGCCGCCCTCACCGCTGACCCAGTTACGATTCATGCCGGTCCGGACGTGGTCAGCGACCACCCCGATTTGGCTCGTCAGGTGTTGATCACCGACACCGCCTCGTGGGAACGTCCACCGGCCGCCGTTATCCTGATCAGTATCGGCATCGGCGAGAACCTCTTCACCATGCCCGATGACGCGTGGGAGAAGCTGCAGCCCAAGTAGAACCCGCATTTCGTAAGCGCGCGTTGGATGATCGCCTGAGTTCAATGCCGTCGATCATCGACGATGCGGTGGCGGCGATTCCACGGAATCGTCGGTTCGACGTCGAACTCATCCGTTTCGTTCGGCAACCCGAGCCACGTAGTCGGCAAGCAAACGCTCTCCCAGTTTCGGTTGACCGCTCCCGGCCGGCAACCGGCTCGCTTGACGAAGTTCGTAGCCGAACACGTTGGCATTGCGATCAATCAGCGCAAGGCGGGTCATGGCGACCTCGTCGGTGGAATGAAGACTTCCCTGATCTGTCGCCGCTGACACCGCTACTTGCTCCTTGTTGTGGTCACCACTTGTCTCACCGTTGTTCTGCTCGGTCAGAGCAGGTACGAGCTGAGCAAATGGTCGGCACCAGCAAAAAACCCCGGCGCCGAGCGGCGCCGGGGCTGGTTGGACCGATGGTGTCCTGACTAGGGCTTGGTGGTCGTGACGGTGGTCGAGGCGATTGCCGCCTGGGTTTCGGCCGACGGCGGGCTCGGCTGACCGACGTTTTGCGTCGGGGTCAGGAACACGTTCGGGCTCGCTCCTTGCGGCAGGAAGTAGATCTGGTTGCCGTTCTTGTAGACCGCTTCGATTTGACGGAGCTGGAGGAGTCCCGGCGTGAGCGACTCGGCGATCTTTCGGTTGGCTTCGGACTCACCCTCGGCGTTGATCCGCCGAGCATCGGCTGCACCCTGGGCCTCGATCCGTGCTTTTGCCGCAGTCTTTTCGGCCACGAGCCGCTGTGTCTCTGCTTCAGTTTCCTTTTGCTTGCGCTCAATAGCGACTCGTTGGGCGGCCGCTTCAGCGCCGATGGCCTGGTTGACCTGCTCCTGAATATTCTCCGGAAGAAAAATCTCCCGAATATCGACGGTCTGCACGTCAATCCCATCTTTTTCGAACTTCGCGTTGAGAGCCGACGATACCCGACCCTGGATTTCTCCCCGCTTGGTGGTGATGGCGTCCTTGGCGTTATATGCCCCAAACACGTCGCGCATGGTCGACCGGACACCTGGGCGAACGATACGTTCTCGAAGATCGTTCTCATCCTTAATCGTCCCGAAGAGTTTCACCGCTTGGCTCTTATTCAGGCGGTAGTTGATGGTGACATCCACGTTCATTCGGGCACCTTCGAGGGATGCCACCTCGATCGAATCATCGCCCGTGCGGTCGCCTTCGCCACCAGCGCGAATCATCGATGTCTGTAGGAGTCGAGTGGAAAAGACTTTGACTTTTCCGCCGACTGGAGAAATGAGATGCCAGCCTGGTTGCAGCGTCCCCTGCACCCGTCCGCGCACGATTTCGACACCGATTTCGTTGGCGTCGACGGACACGAACGATCGACTCAAGACGTTAAATCCGACGAGAAGTAAGACGACGGCGCCGACAAAGATGCCGATCTTCCGTGGTTGAGGAAGTTTCGGCAGGTTGCTTGTATCAATGTTGATGGTGTTGGGCATGGTCGTCCTCTCGGGCAACGGGATCGTTGCAAGTGATAGTTGCAATCTATACTTTGCAACTGTGATTGGCAACAGCAAAAGCGTCCGGGCACCGAAGCGACCGAAGGAGCAACTGCGCGCCGCCATCCTCGCAGCCGGTCACGAACTACTCGCGCAACGAGGCTTGGAGGGCGGAGCCACGAGCGTGCCCCTTCACGCCGCCATCGAGCGAGCGGCCGAGCATCTCGGCGAGCGAATTACGCCGGCCTCGGTCTACGGCCGGATCTGGGAATCACAGGCGGAATTTCAGTTGCACGTGCTCCTCGAAGCGGCCCGGGCGTATCCGGCGGGTGAGGAAGAACCGACGGCGAAAGCTGCAGCGTTGGTGCTCTCTCAAAGTGACTGTTCAACCCTGGCCGGTCGTCGGGCTGGGCTTGACGAGATCTGGCGCACGGCAGGAGCCGTGCATGTCGAAGTACTGGAGGCATCGCGCAGCTGGCAGTTGTGGGTTGGTGTGTGGGCATTGACTGTCTCGACGCCGACTACAGACGACGACCTGATCCTCGGGCCGGCTCTTCGTCAGGGCGACGAAACGGCCACCGTGGCGCTGCGTGAGGTGCTGCTGCACGTGTCCTCCTCGCTCGGTTTTCAGGCGAAGTCCCCGAACTCGATGGACGACTTCGCCATCGCCGTATCGTGTCTGGCCGAAGGTTTTGCTCTGCGTGAACGCTTCGGGGCAAAGCGCGATGTGGTCCACCTACCCAACGCTGACGCCAAGTTGCACGCATGGGTTCCCTTCTCTGTGGCGTTGCGGGCTTTGGCCGACGCCTACCTCGAGCCCATAGCTCGTTGGAAGTCGCCGACCTAGTGGGCTGTCGCCGACGCAACCAGTACGGTGGCATCGTGTCCTCGGTCGTCGTCGTGGGAAGTTGCAACATTGATCTTGTGGTGCGGGCGCCTCGCCACCCGACGCCGGGGGAGACAGTCCTGGGAACCGACGTGGCTACGCACCCTGGGGGAAAAGGGGCGAACCAGGCAATCGCCGCGGCCCGTGCCGGTGCCTCGGTCGCCATGGTGGGGCGGCTTGGCTCCGATAGTGGGGCGGATCTGTTGCGTTCACAGTTGGCCAATGCCGGGATTGATGTTTCGTCGGTGGGGACCTGCGCCCACGATCCAACGGGGACAGCGTTGATCACCGTTTCCGAAAGCGGGGAAAACACGATCGTCGTGGTTTCCGGAGCGAACGCCATGATGCGACCGGTGCACGTCGACGATGCGTTGGCGGCGGGCGTGTTTGCCGAGGCTCGAGTGGTTCTCGTGCAGTTGGAGATCGCGCCCGCGACTGTTCTTTCCGCCCTGCGCGCCGGCAAGTCGGTAGGGGCACGTACGATTCTCAACGCCGCCCCGTCTGTCCCCCTGCCGGATGGATTGCTCGACTTCGTGGACATTCTGGTGGTCAACCAAAGTGAGTTTGCTGCCGTCGCGGGTCCCGCGTCGATCGATTCGAGCACGTGGCCCCCGCTTGGAACCGTCTCTGCCATCGTGTTGACGCTCGGGGCCGACGGCGCGGTGTTTGGGCCTCCCGGACGTGGCGGAGCCGTTTGGAAGGG
>JAYVSS010000217.1:0-2255 GCA_043775075.1 Acidimicrobiia bacterium | reverse complement strand
CCTTCCTCGTCCACCGGTAGGTCAGCGGGAGCGAGATCGGTCTTGAAAAGCACGAGCTCGTGCACTTCTTTGCCCTTGTTCTTCGCCTCAAACGTGACCATTCCAGCCGGAGCCGTCTTTGACGAGGCGTCAAATGCCCACTCCTTCAATTCGACCTTGATCGTGGTTCCCTTCGCTGCGGATCCCGCAGATCCCGTGGTGTCGGAGCTGCACGAAGCAGCCACGGCGCCCAGCAGAAGGGCTCCAACAGCTACGGCAACGGAGCGAAGCGGACGGGACTGGGAGCGAACACGGGACATCTGGGGTTTCCTTCTACGGGAGTGAGTACTACTGTGGTTAGGGCAACCTAATGTTAGGTCACCCTAACAGTGCGGTTGTCAGTCCGAGCAACGAGAAAAGTCCGAGGAAGCATGCGCCGCTCAACAAAGAAGACGATCGTGGCCGCCGCCACCCTCTGTGCCCTCTTCACCGCCAGTGGTTGCTCATCAACGAAATCGAGCTCCAAGGCCACCGAGACCACGGCGAGCGCAAACGCGTCCTACAAGGTCGTGTCGGACGCCGAGGTAACCAAAGGCCTGGACGAGGTAACGGCGATCATGGGCACGCTGCAGGCCCGGCGAGTGGCCGACGAGACCGACGCCCGCGCTGGTCTCGAGGAGATGTACAACAAATGGTTTGAGTTTGAAGGCACCGTTCGCCAGAACGAGAAAGACCTGTACCTGCAGATGGAAGACGGACTCGTTTCCGTAAAAATCGGCGTTCAGGAAAACCGCATCCCGAAAATCGTTACCGGCGTTGCTGACTTTGAAACAGCTCGCGCCGCCTACCTCGCAAAGCACTCATGAACCGCTCTCAGCTCCGCACTCGACCCTTCCGATTTGGCCGAATTGTCGCCGTTGGCGCCCTTGCCTTCACGGCAATAGCGATGATGACGGGCCCAGCTTCTGCTTCGGGATCGCACCAAGACGCCATCGTTCTTCTGGACAAGACCCGAGACAGCGTCGATCGAACTTTGCTACTTCTGAAAGACGGCAACGTCTCCGTCGCTCTGGAAGAAGCCCGTACCGGATATCTGTCGCACTTTGAGCAGGTGGAAATTCCACTGCGCATCGCCGACAACAAGCTGACGATTGAGGCCGAAGCTCGGTTCGCGTTGATCCGCCAAGCCATCAAAGACGGCCAACCCGTCACCGAGGTTCGGGCACAGATCGTTATCTTGCGCGACCTTCTTAGTCAGGCCGAGCGCAAGCTAACCGATGCTGGTGTTGGTGCTCCGGCGCTGGTGGCGTCGCAATCTTTCTTGATCTTGTTCCGGGAAGGGTTCGAGGTTGTCCTTCTCCTGTCCGTTCTGCTTGGCTTCTTGGAGGCGGCCCGCAGCCCGCACCTGATGAAGCCGATTCTCGTCGGCGTGGGTCTTGCTGGCGTAGCCACCGTTGCCACCGTCGCCGTTCTCCCGACACTGTTTTCGATCCTGCCCGTTGGCCGCGAGGTGCTTGAAGCAATCACCGCCCTGATCGCCGTGGCGATGTTGTTCTACGTCTCTTTTTGGTTGATCGCCCGTATGGAGCACAAGCGATGGATGGAGTTTGTGCGGGCTCGTTTGTGGAGCGCCATCTCCGTCGGATCAACGGCTTCGCTCGTGGGCGTCGGGTTCACTGCGGTCTATCGCGAAGGGTTTGAAACGGCGCTGTTTTATCAGTCTCTCCTCACCTTCGGCACAGGCCTCGGTCGGTACATTGTGCTCGGAATCGGCCTCGCTCTCGTCGCTCTCGTCGGGGTCGCGTACGTGGTGTTCCGGCTCGGTCGAAAGCTGCCGATCAAGACGTTTATGAATACCGCCGTCGCGCTGGTCATGATCACCTCGGTGGCATTCCTTGGAAATGCCATGCACACGTTGCAAGCGGCAGACGTGCTCACGTTCCGGCGCACGAGTGCTCCCCGTCTACCGATTTTCCTGGCCGAAGCGACCGGCGTTTGGAATACCGTGCCATCGCTTCTCGCTCAGGCTGCGTTGTCGCTGATCTATATCGCCGGCGCCGTCTATGTGTTTGTCGTGAAGCCCCGGCTTGCTCGTCGGCCGGTCACTCGCTCAACGAGTATCCCCGGCGCCCTCGCTTCGTGAGCAACGGCACCGGCCACGGCGGGCTTCGCGTCGGTGTGGATGTCGGTGGTACCTTCACGAAAGCCGTGGCCATCGACATCAATACCCGGGCGCTGGTCGCCACGAGCATCGTGGCCACCACCCACACCGCTCC
>JAYVSS010000216.1:0-18396 GCA_043775075.1 Acidimicrobiia bacterium | reverse complement strand
AGAACGAAAATGCGGCATCCGATAATCCTCACTCTGCGATGTCATAAGCGCGCTGTATAACCGACATGTTACGGCGGACGGAGTGCCCGATAACGTCAGCCGATTCGAGTGTCATTGTCGATGACAAGCGCGTATGGTCTGAGCGTTTCACGGTGCAGAGTTCGGGCCATTACTTCGTGCGCTTTGCCGCTTGGCCTGTCGCGATTCCGTAGCTTTCATGGGGCGGCCGTTACCGATCAAAGAGGCTTCAATTGGTAAATCAACGGGCTCTGGCCGCCCGAGAACGTGGGTTCTTCGGGCAGCCGTCACGGCAGCCTGGGCGCCGCTCCAGCACGGGTTGGTTGTTCAGTCAGCGCTCGTTTCCGGCTGGTACTTCGCCGGTCTGGCTGGTGGAGCTTCGGGTAGCCCGTCGCCGAGCGACAACTTCGAGGGTCCCGGTGATGATGAAGGCAAGGAGGCCGATAGCGAGGAGGAACTTTGAGGCAGTGTTCGCGCCTGAGGTGTCTTCGCTGCTTTTGCCGGCACCGAGGGCGAGGCCGGCAACGAACATCACGACCGAGGCGATGATGTAGCGGATGTAGGAACGTCGGTTCATGGTGTGCTCCTGTTCTTGGATCACCGTTTGTGATCATGATCAGCATCGGCCCCCAGAGCGGGTTGCGCATCGGGGCAGGCTGGGATCTCTCACCTCGGGGTTAGCCCCGATGGCTAGTTGGGGTAGATCATGCGACGATGGGAGCGGTGGAGTACCGGAGGGGCGTACCGACGTGGCGGGTAGCGGCGCTGATGATGTGGCTTCTCGCGCTCGTCGGGCTTGGGGTGACGGTGACCTTGGAAGCGCGGGTGCGTTCGTCGGGAAGGCCGACGTGGGCGACTGATCCGTCGGAAGCATTCGTCTACGGCGCAGCACTGCTCAGCGCATCAACAGTTGGTCTTATCGTGGCAATACGTCGCCGACGGCACCCGGTCGGATGGCTGTTCCTGGGACTGAGTGTCGCAGTGGCGGTAGGCGGAGCGGGTGACGCCTACGCGCTCGACCGTGGCGTTGTTGGAGGCGACTCTGGCGCTGGTCCGGCGCTCGCGTTGGTTGCCGGCCAGGCTTCCTTCATTGCCTGGTTCGGGCTGCTGGCCGCCATCTTGCAGTTGACTCCGACCGGACAAGCACTCAGCATCCGCTGGAAACGTGCCCTGGTGATCACGTCGGCGGCCGCTGTTGTCGGTCTGGCCGCCAAAGCGGTGCAGGACGCCCGTTTCGAGCCGCCATACGCCGCCGTTCGAAACCCTTGGGCACTGCGTTCGCTCGCTCCGGCCGTGAACGCTGTGGCCGGTGTCGCGATCTTCGTGACGCTCGCCGGGTTGGTGGTCGGCGGCGTCTCGGTAGTGGTGCGGTTCCGACGGGCTTCGGGCGACGAGCGCCGGCAACTGCGTTGGATGACGTTGGTGGTGATCCCGCTCCCGTTGCTGGTGGCGGCGTCCGCCGTCGCCTCGATCGCCGGTCTCGACCTCGTTCGGACGGTTGCGACCGGTGGGTTCGTCGGACTGATCCCCATCATCGCCGGCTTGTCGGTGATGCGATACCGGCTCTACGACATCGACCGGATCCTGAGCCGGGCGACTGCGTACGTGCTAACGACCCTCGCCCTGATGGGCGCCTTCATGGCGGTCACAGCAGGACTCGGTCGCACACTGGGCGGCCTTGTCGATGACGCAACTGTCCCCGCTGTCCTGGCTACGGCAGCCACCGTCAGCGCTGCGCTCCCGGTGTTACGCGCGCTACAGGACCAGGTGGATCGCCGCTTCGACCGTCGCCGCTACGAGGCCCGTCGCCTCGTTCGAGAGCACCTGGCCGACGACCGTCCTTCCCGAACCCTTGAAGCCACGCTCGCCGCCGCGCTCCACGATCCGACACTCGACGTGGCCTATTGGCTTCGGGGGCAGCAACGCTGGTCGACCGCCGATGGATTCACCGCGTCACTGCAACCGGGAGACATCGAACTGCACCGAGGCGGTGAGCGGGTCGCTCGTCTTCGTTTCCGAGACCGGCAGGTCGATTCCCAGTTGGCGCGAGATCTTGCGACCGTGGCGGTCGCCGAGCTCGACAACATCCGCTTGCGAGCCGAGCTCTCCGCGCAACTCGAAGAGGTTCGTGAGTCCCGAGCCCGCATCGTCATCGCACAAGCCGCCGAGCGTCATCGCATTGAGCGCAACCTCCACGATGGCGCCCAACAGCGACTCCTCGCCCTCGCCCTGCACCTACGCGCCGGGCAGCTGCGCACCGATCACGGAACCCGCAGCGACCTCCTCGATCACGCCGTCGACCAGTTGGGCGTCGCCGTGCGCGATCTACGAGAACTCGCCAACGGGCTACACCCCACCGTGCTGGCCGATGCCGGACTCGCAGGCGCACTCGACGACCTCGCCGGACGGACGCCACGAACCGTGCGCATCGACGTCGCAACGACGCGCCTGCCACCGCATATCGAAGAGGCGCTGTGGTACGTGGCGTGTGAAGCGGTGGCGAACGCCGTTAAGCACAGTCACTCCGACAACATACGCATCGAGCTACACGTCGATGACAGCACCGCCACGCTCATCTGTGTCGACGATGGTGTGGGGTCGGCCGACCCGAACGGCCATGGCCTCCGAGGCATCGCCGACCGGACCGAGGCCGTCGGCGGACGAGTAAAGATCACCAGCCCAGCCGGTGGGGGCACCATCATCGAGGCGGTCGCTCCATGCGGATCGTGATCGCCGACGATTCGGTGCTGTTGCGCGAGGGCCTCGCCCGCCTGCTCACCGAAGCCAACCATCAACCGGTCGCCTGCGTCGGCGACGGCGACGCCCTCCTAGACGCAATCGCAGAACACCAACCCGACCTCGCCCTCGTCGACATCCGAATGCCACCGACCTTCACCCACGAAGGCGCCGTCGCCGCCACCACCGCCCGAGCCCGGTGGCCCAACCTTGGAATCCTCCTGCTATCCCAAACCATCGAGAGCCGATACGCGTTGAACCTCGCCCGGTCACACCCCGGGAAGTTCGGCTATCTCCTCAAAGACCACATCCTCGACGTCTCCGTGCTTACTGACGCGATTGCCGCCGTCGCGGGCGGCGGCACGGTCTTGGACCCCGACGTCGTCGCCCAGTTCCTTGGACGCCGAAGCACACGCGATCTCGTCACGGCCCTCACCGCGCGAGAACAGGACATCCTCGCCGCCATGGCCGAAGGACGATCGAACCGTGCCATCGCCGCCCGCTTCTCACTCAACGAGAAAACCGTCGAAACCCACATCGGCAGCATCCTCACGAAACTCGGTCTGCCACCCGAGCCCGACGATCACCGCCGAGTCCTCGCAGTTCGAGCCTGGCTGGACCGCAGCACCGACCACCGCTAAAGCGACGCGAGGGCGTGGTCGCGTGGCGAACCGATCCCGGCCTGGACAACGAACCCGCTTGAGAGCCGAGCGTGGTGGCATTCGTCCGGTCGTGAGTTGACTCTCGAATTGACCCAGTTCCAGATGAGGCGCGCCGCATTTCGCCCGGTTACGGGGCATAAGATTGTCCACTAGGCGAAATCATAAGCGCGCTGTATAACCGCCATTACGTGGCTGACTGCTGCAATGAATTTGAGCGGTAGTCGCTGCCGTGGAGCGTGTGGGGTCGCAGACGTCAGGCGAGCTTCCACTCCAGATCAGGTGGATCGACGCGGGCGCATCGTGGCGCGCCGTGCCGGTCTCGGAGGCGAACGATGCCCACCAGCGGGTGCTGCTGCTGTTCAGCCTTTGTGACAAGCTCCCGATCTATTCGGTTGAGCATCAATTTGGCGCGACGAAACATCTCGAAGCGCTCGTGGTCATCCACGTTGCCCCACGTCAGGTAGAGAAAGCGATCGCCTCGCTTGCCGTGAATCGCCCGACCTCTAAAGTCCACCGACCCGTCGCGCCCTGAGACAACTCCGACGTCGAGTTCCCAGTGTGCGGTCATCGCGTCGCCTAGGACGAGGTTGTGTGGTTCTCGCCCGACCTGAACGCCGACGCGGACGTCGTCGAGCAGATGGCCGTCCGGACCACAGAACGTCCGTCCCGGAAGATCGAACCCTTCGATCACCACCCGCATCCCTTCACTCTCCCACCTCCCGCCAACCGTCCGACCGCATTGGGGGCACGGCTCCGTCAACGTGACCGCCACTGCCAGCCCAGTCGGTCGGGAAAGCCCCACGATAGGACTTCGGACCGGGTCCATTGTTCAGGCGTCCTAGCGGGTACACAACAGGACACCTGCGAGAGCCTCCCGGTAGAATCTTGTCAATGATCGATCTCGACTCCGCGCGCTACGTCGTGCTCACGACATTCAAGCGAGACGGCACGCCGCTTGCCACACCAGTGTGGATTACCGGGACCAACGGTAACTACTCCTTCATCACGGGACACAACGCAGGGAAGTCGAAGCGTATTGCCAACAATCCCAAACTGACCGTGCAAGTCAGTGACTTCCGCGGGACAGTGAAACCGAACACCCGCATCTACCAAGGCACTGGCATCGTCGACACAGCATCCGACAACCTCGCCAAAGTCGAGCTAGCGCTCAAGGCGAAATACTCATGGCAATTCAAACTCACACGTATGGCCGACGCGCTGAAGAACCGGTTCGCCACATCGGTTAATCAGCGACCGGTCGCCATTCACCTAGTCGTCGATCTCACCTGATCGACTGACATACGATCTCGATCGGTGACGACGCCGCCCTGATCGAACACCTTCAACGCCACCTATAGGGAGAACCGCATGTCGCCGATTGGAAGCACGCTTAGCAAACTGAATGTCCCGGTTGCGAAGGCGCTCCACGACGCCCACCTCGTCCGTTCCGTTATGGGCGAATACGCGCTCGGTACCGCCGACAGCACACTGTCCAGCCAACTCCGATCTCAGTCCCGGTGATGCGGCCATGGCCGTGAAAACACTCGCGCGCGATGGCCTCGAACGGTCCGCCACTGCCAGCATCTTCCGCGCCTTGGATCGTTCGTTGCGGACCGGCGAGAACGCCGCCTTGCGCGAATCCGCCGACGCCATCGTGTCAAGCCTCAGGGCGGTCGTGGCTGCGGCTATCAAACGATGACCGCAGCGGTGAAAAATCCTCGGTACCGCCCCGGATGACCGCTCAGTGTCTCGTGGTGGAATTAGTGGTGTCGAGGCCTACGCCGTGGCCGCCACCACCGCCGGAACGCTCGTACTCGCCGACATTTACAAAACTCAGAACGCCTTGGCGGCCCGGTATTCGCCCGCCGCCGCCTGGGCCATGTCGCTGGCAACAATCAACAGCGTCCGCCAATTCGCCACGGCTTCGAACACAAATTTGATCAACGACATCAGCGCCAACGCACCCGGCCGCCTGCTCGGTCGCGACCTGCACGAGGTGTCGACGATGAGCGCCACCCTCGCCGTCGGTCAGGTTCCCATCGTCTACGGCGACTGGTCCAAGTATCGCATCGTCGATCACGTCGGCATGACTCGCATCGAATACTGCCCCGTGCTCATGGACCCCGCTACCGGGCGACCGAACGGGTCGCGTGGATGGTTGGCGTGGAGTCGCACCGGCGCCGACGCCACTGACGTCGCTGCCTTCCGCGCACTGAAACTGTAAGCACGCATAGTTCGTCGGGTGCTTGCGCGACGGTTCATATTTGATGTCGCCAAGGTCGAGCAGGTTTTGGGGGACTTTTCAACCCCTGGGGCATCAGTCACGGTTCTCGACCTCGCCCGATCGAGCAGCAGCCCCTGGACCCTCGAACGCAAGGCCCGGGGGCTGCGCTCAGCAACCCGATCACCGTTTTTTTAAGGTGCATCCATATGCCCTTGACCCCCCAGTTCCGTTTTCGCAACTTCTACGGGTCTGGAGCAAAAAGATTCCGGAATTCAAGTTTTGATATTCGCTAGTCGGCCGAAAATTGGCTCAGAAGTCGGGATTCTTCTCGCAGGCGACCCCGTCCTTGTCCCGGTCAAGAGTGCGGGGCTGTGGTCGGTACAGGGCGCTGTCTGCCCGGAAGTTTGTGATGCCAGGGCCGCCGCCCTTCACCCGGTCGACAGCACCGACGAGTCCGACTCCGTACGGGTAGACGGCGTTCAGAGCGGCGCACCTAGTAACCCGTTGGAGCTTTGCTGCGGAACTCGCTTCGGTCGGAACTAGGAGCACACCGGCAACCGTTGCCGCCATAACGGTCGCTGGGAGTCGTCTCATGAGTTGTCCCACCTCGCGCAAACGAAATCTCTTTCGGCTTCGGCGATCGATTCAGGAACGATGTTTTGCCATTCTCCCCAATTGGAATCCGAATAAACAACGCGCCCGCGGTAGTCATAAAACGTCGCTGGCCCGAACGCTATGGTGTCGTCGGCGCAATCGATCTGGTCCCTGAAGATATTGCTGCGGTAAAGCTTCCCCCCGATCCGATTGACGGAATTCGTTGTCTTTCCCCAGAAGACCACTTGTGATGGTTCGTCATCGAGGTAGACGATGCTCAGTGAGTCGACGTAGATGCGCGACTTGTCGGCGCCGGTGGCAGCGAGCACCCAGTTTCGGGTTGCCGCATTTGTGCCCCCCGGCCACAAAGCCAGAAATCCACAGAGAAGTACCGCACCAAGAATTCGCCTCATACTCAGGAAGTCTTCAGGAAACACCGTTTCCGTGGCAAGTCAGAAATAGCCCCGACGTCTGCTGCTCAACTAAAAGTGCGATTAGGTACGTTACGGTGTAGCGCTTCAGATCTGTGTGCGGGGAGATCTTCGTACTACGAAGAATTCCGGCGTTCGGCGAAACGTCGGGCTGTCAACTACCGTGCGGATCATGCGGAGTAATCGTGCGGCGGTAGCGATCGTCCTGTCGGTTTGTCTTGTGTTGCGGTTCGGGCAATCAGCGACGGCAGCCACGACGTACAACACCCCAGAGAAGGCCGGAGCGCTCCTCGCACAGATCGATGGACAAGCGAAACTCGCGTCCTCATACACAACCTTGGTAAGGGCGCTGGCCCTGCGTTGCACGGAAGGGCCAGCGAAGATCGCCGACATGATGGCCAACGTTCAGGTTTCTCATAAGAAGAAGACCAAGCGCACCGTGAAGGTGGGCACGGTACTCACCGACCTTGTCACCGCGATCTCAGTATTGAAGAAGCGCACGCAATGCCTCGACCTTGTTGTGAATTTGTTGGTGCTCTACGACGCTGGCGGCGATCTCCCTGGTGGAGTCAAGTAGGAAGCATCCGCACGCCAGGGCCGATGCCGATGCATCGGCGGGGCTACACATCGGCGGGGGGGCTACACCCGTGGCTACACCAACTCGGAAAAAGGAGAAGGGGCACCTCTCGGCACCCCCTCTGACCTACGGTTCTGTTGTCGGGCTGGCGGGACTCGAACCCACGACCTCTTGTCCCCCAGACAAGCGCGCTACCAAGCTGCGCCACAGCCCGTGGCACTATTTATCGTACACGGCCCAATGCGACACCGCCGGAAACAGAGCCTGCCCTACAGCGCCGCCGCTATCCGCTCGCCGATCACCACGCAGGGGATGTTGGTGTTGGCCCGCGGAATCTGGGGCATCAGTGATGCGTCGGCCACGACGACGTGGCGGAGCCCATGCACCCGCCCATGTTCGTCGCACACGGCATCGTCATCGAACCCCATTCGACACGTCCCAACAGGGTGGTAATAGTGCATCACCTCCTGGCGGATGACTTCGTCGGTGCTCGTATCCGTGACCGCGCTGCCAAGCATCGAGGACAGGGCTGGATGATTCAACAGGTCCTCGGCCAGCGCCAAACCGTCACGCAGAACTCCGACGTCATGGTCGCCCTCGTCCGAGAGATACCGATGATCGATCCGGGGCGGCGCTGTGGGGTCGGCGCTGGTGATGTCGACCCGGCCCCGACTCTTCGGCGTGACGCAGGCAACCTCGACCATCGCCCGCCCGTTGGTCAGCAGCGTCTGGGTCGACGCGCAGACGGGAAACAGATGTAAATCGAACACGCCATCAACGGCGTAGGACGAAACTGCTTTCCCCAACGTCTGCTCCTCGGGAACGAATCCCTCGGCCGCCGCATCATCGAGCCACCGCTTGAGTTCGGGGCCCACGGTTCGATCGGCATGCACCATCGGATGATCATGGAGATTTGCCCCAACGCCACTCAGTTGATGGACAGTCGACACGCCGACGTCTCGGAGCCGCGGCGAATTGCCGATACCGGAGCGCTGCAGGATCGCCGGTGTTCCGTAGACCCCAGCAGAGAGGACAACCGTGCCCGCCGCGATCGTGAGCGGCGTACCGTTGCGAATTGCATGAATAGTGGCGCCCTCAACGTGGTCGACGATTCGGTCGACCACGGCATTGTCGACGATCCGAAAGTTGGCCAATGAGCGCACAGCGTCCAGATAGCCGAACGCCGTATTCCATCGCACTCCGTTCGCCACGTTGACCGACTCCAAGCCGAATGAATCGTTGGCATCCAGGTCGCAGAGGTCTTCGGCCATTCGCCATCCCAAACCCTCGGCGGCCTTGAGGCAGCGAGCGTGAAACGGCCCGGCTTCGTCCTCCCGATAGGTACGTACACACATCTTTTCGAGAGCCGTTGCGAAGAGCGGTCGCAGATCATTGGTGGACCATCCTGACAATCCCCACGCGTCGTAGTCCGAATGGTGTCCGACGGCAGCAATTGCTCCATTGTGCGACGAACAACCACCGAGGACGCGGGCGCGCTCAAACGTCCATGGAGCGCGACCGGGTATCGGGCCAGACGTGTAACCCCAATCGTGGGTGGTGGCGATCATTCGAGCGTCGAGAAGTTCGGTCGGCCACCGGTTACGCGATCGTGACCCGTAGTCAGGCCCCGCCTCAACGAGCACCACATCGGCGCCCCGCTCAGCCAATCGAGCTGCGACGACCGCACCGGATGAGCCTCCGCCGACGACAACGAATGCAGCGGAAAGGTCCATCACCAAAGTGTTCCACGATCAACGAGAACGAAACGAGCGTTCGCCCGGCCAGGGACGATCGCCAACGTCACCTACCGTGGCGACATGACTGTTGATCCGAGTCTTCGCTCCCTCGGGCCCGGCCTCGCACACGCTCTTGGCGCGTACCCCGACGGCGAGCAGGCCTCGTTCCACATGCCGGGACATAAGCAGCGCCCGCCCTCAGCCGACGCCGTAGACGCGCTCGGCGAGGACATTTGGCGCCATGACGTCAGCGAGATGGGCGGCTTCGACTATCTACATTCCCCCACCGGTGCCATCGCTATGGCGCAAGAGCAGGCGGCGGCGACCTTCGGTGCAGGCCGCACGTTCTTCCTCGTCGGCGGGTCAACGATCGGGAATTTGGCCGCCTTCGTCGCCCACGCTCACGACGACTCCAACGTCGCCATCTCCCGCGGATCGCACCGCAGTGCCTATGCCGGTGTCGTGCTGAGCGGGTCCAATCCTTACTACATCCCCATGCACCACGACACGGCCGAAGACGGCTGGTTTCTGCCCGAGCCGCCAACCTCTGCCGATTTTCCCGACTCGCTGGCCATCGTGCATGTCACTCGTCCGAATTACTACGGCATGGCGTGCGACCTCGCGCCCTATCGGTCTCTCGCCGATGCTACCGGTGCCGTGCTTATCGTCGACGAAGCCCACGGCTCCCACTTTGGCTTTCATCCCGCCTTTCCCGCCAGTGCATTGCAGGCGGGGGCCGATGTCGTCATCCAGTCAACTCACAAGACCCTACGCGCACTTACTCAAGCATCAATGCTCCACACCCGCAAGGGGTTCGACGCCACCTTGATCGCTCGCGCTCTCCCGATGCTCCAGTCCTCTTCTCCGAGTGCATTGCTTTCCGTTTCGCTCGACCTCGCCCGGTCGGAAATCGATAAGCGCGCTGATCATCTGTTTGCAGAGCTTCTTGCGCTGAGCGCAAAGGTACGTTCCGCCATCGGCGCACTGACCGGGTTCCGGTTGGTTGGTGCACCCGGCTTCGCTGGGGTACAAGTCGATCCGGCGAAACTGGTCATCGATGTGTCCGCCAGCGGATGGTCTGGGTTCGCTGCTGCCCAATGGCTCCGGGAGAACCAACTTCTCTGGGTCGAGCTTTCCGATTTCCGCCGGATCATCTGTTCACTTACCTTCGGTGATACCGACGAATCAGCCGCTTTTCTCGTTGCCGCGCTCCGCCAACTCCACGCCACAGCACCGCCAA
Source organism: Acidimicrobiia bacterium (assembly GCA_043775075.1). GTDB lineage: Bacteria > Actinomycetota > Acidimicrobiia > Acidimicrobiales > JANYDT01 > JANLQX01. The sequence goes on along the minus strand of JAYVSS010000216.1, from coordinate 8,178 downwards.
CAACAATGGCTCCAGACCTTCACGATTTGCCGATTCCGCCGAAGGTCCTGTCCCCCCGCGCCGCGCTCCGGCAACCGATCCACATGGCGAACGTCAGCGATGCACTCGACAGTGTCTGTGCCGAATACGTGATCCCCTACCCCCCGGGAATTCCCCTCATCGTCCCGGGCGAGGTGCTCTCACGTGCTGTACTCCAAACGCTCGCATCGTTTCGCCGTGCCGGAGCGAAGATCGTTGGTCCCGTCGACCAAAGCGGCGAAACCCTTCAGGTCCTCAGCGAATAGTAGGTGCGCAGATTAACTCAGCACGCTACGAAAACAACCACAGCACGCCCTGAACGAGGCGCCATCCAAGATAGATCCCCAGCGCGACCAACGCCAGCTTGAAGTGCCACGGGGCCTTCGGCCCTTCGCCCTCAACCTCACCGGGGGCGGGCAATCCGAGCGATCGGGCTTCCATGCGCATCGCTCCTTTGGTGGCGAGGACGGTCTTGCACTGTGGGCATGCGCCACTCGCCTCCATGGCGTTCGGCGCCCAGTACTTTGCGCACCCGTCACACCACGGCATGAAACACCTTGGCAGATGGTGGACGAGGTAGACGAGGACCACCAGACGCCACCCGCGAGGGTAACGTCCGACCGACGGTGGCCGCCGCCAGGGCCGAAGCGCCAAGGAGAGAATCGAGGTCAACGCCGGTAACGATGCCCAGATCGTCGCAGAGATACACGAGGTCCTCCGTCGCCAAGTTTCCTGCTGCGCCCGCAGCGAACGGGGAGCCGCCCAGTCCTCCGATCGAGGTGTCAAACCGGCAGACGCCGAGTTGCATCGCGGCGAACGCGTTCACCAGTGCGGTACCGCGTGTCTCGTGAAGGTGAAGACCGACCCCGCCGCGGACGTCGCCCGCCAACACCTCCAGCACCTCTCGTACCCGACGCGGCGTCGCCATTCCGGTGGTGTCCGCCAGGGTGACCGATGTCGCCCCTGAGGAAAGCGCAAGCGTTGCCAACCGGGCGACCTCCGTGGGCGCAACCTCACCTTCGTACGGGGAACCAAAAGAGCACGAAAGCACCACATCGACCGGCACCGGAAGAGCACACGATTGGGCCAGTGCGGCGATAGCCACGACGCCATTCATGGCGTCGGCAACACCCATCTTCGTGTTCTTCAGGCTGTACGCCTCGCTCACCGACACCGTGATCGTGAGTTCGTCGACCCCGGCCGCCAGTGCCATCTGCGCCCCCCGAAGGTTCGGGACAAGCGCCGCTCGGATCACGTCGCTGCGCTCCCCCACGGCGGCCACCACCTCCGCCGCGCCGGCCATGGACGGAACTGCCGAAGGAGAAACGAACGAGCACATCTCGATATGCGTCAAACCCGAAGCGAGCAACGCGTCAATCAAACGAACTCGATCAAGCACGGAGACGGGGGTCTCCGACTGCAGTCCATCACGCGGACCAACCTCACGAACCGTGATCGACGTGGGAAGCGAGAACATCGCGTTCACCGTATCGCCTAGTCAGCTGATCCAGTCTCAGACGGGCGGAACACCATGGCGCTTCTCCACGAAGAACCGAGGCTTCGACGCTGCCCTCGACAGCCGCGCAATAAGGTCTGCGCGCAGAGCTTCCGGAGCAATCACCGCATCAACGACCAATTCAGACGCCAGCCGTAACAAGTTCACGTCCTCTTCGTATTCAGCCCGCCTTGCGGCGACGAACGCTTCACGCTCGTCGCTGTCGGCGATGTCGGCAATTTTGTTCGCGTACACCGCGTTGACCGCAGGTTCGGGCCCCATCACGGCAATTTTGGCCATTGGCAACGCGATGGTGGCCTCGGGCTCAAACGCTGGCCCACACATGGCGTAGAGCCCAGCCCCGTAAGCCTTACGCACGATCACGCAGATTTTTGGAACGGTGGCCTCCGAAATCGCCGTAATCATTTTCGCGCCGTGCCGGATGATGCCGACCCGCTCGACCGCCGTGCCGACCATGAAGCCGGGCACGTCAGACAAGAAGACGAGCGGGATACTGAAGGCGTCGCACAGCCACACAAAACGCGCCGCTTTGTCGGCCGAATCATGAAACAGCACGCCGCCCTTTTGCATCGGATTGTTGGCCACGATCCCGACGACCTCGCCGCCCAAACGTCCGAACCCGGTCACCAGCTCTTTGGCGAACAACGGCTTGGCTTCCATCCACGAACCTTCGTCGACGAGTGCGGCGATCACCTTACGCATGTCGTAAGCCTTGCGATCCTCGGCCGGAATCATCGATGCTGTCAACCCGACCGGCGGGGCCACCCACTCACCCGAAGATGGCCGCACGCGCCAGTTTTCCGGCATGAACGAAAACCATCGCCGAGCTATGGCGATGGCTTCGGCATCGTCGACCGCGAGCAGATCGCCGCATCCGCTGGTAGTGACGTGCAGGCGCGCTCCGCCCATTTCCTCCAGCGTCGTGATCTCGCCGGTCACCATCTCGACCATGCGGGGTGAACCGAGGTACATCGAGGCATTGCCTTCGACCATGATGACCACGTCGCAGAATGCCGGAATATAGGCACCGCCAGCCGCCGACGGCCCGAAGAGGCAACAAATTTGTGGCACTTTGCCGGAAAGTTTGACCTCGTTGTAAAAGATTCTCCCCGCGCCTCGGCGACCGGGAAAGAGGTCAACCTGATCAGTGATGCGAGCCCCGGCGGAGTCAACGAGATAAAAGACCGGCAACTCGTGGGCCAACGCATACTCGGTGAGCCGAATCATCTTTTCGACGGTCCGGGCGCCCCACGACCCGGCCTTCACGGTCGGGTCGTTAGCCAGCACGCATACAGTTCGTCCATCGATCGTTGCCGTCCCGGTCACCACTCCATCGGCGGGAAGATCGGTGGCCGAGGCATTCGCCAGTAGCCCATCTTCGACGAACGAACCGTTATCGACGAGGAGAGCAATTCGGTCCCGAACGAATAGCTTCTTTTGCCGGGCCAGCTTCTCGCCCTCCTTCGCCTGATTTCCAGCAAGGGCACGGGTGGTGGCCGCAGCGATATCAGTTGTCACGCCAGTGAGTTTCGCACTCGCTTCTTCCACGAGTGCGAAATGAACACCAACGCTTCAGTCTTTCTTGTCGACAGAGTCTTTGGCGTCGGCCACGGCAGACTTGGCCTTGTCTCCGAACTGATCGGCCATGCCCGACATTTGCGCCTTAAGGTCGTCAAGCTTTCCGCCGCCCTCGGTGAACTTCAGGAACCCGCCGAACGCCACGCCCGCACCGGCGATGACCGCCACGAACAGTCCGAAGCTGCGAGACACCGAGTGGTAACCGAGAAGCAAACGCAGGAGCGGCAGCAACAACACGAGCGCCCCACCGACCAGGTACAGCGGGGGGATGTCGGCCGGCAGGGCGACGGAGCTGAATCGGCGAAGACCGATCCACACGAGCATGCCGAGGACGAGCAGGAACGGCAGCGTCCCCCACAGAAAACCAACATCCCAACCGTTGAAATCCGTTGAGGCGATCCCCGCATAGCTAAAAGAAAACCAGGGCAGGAACGTCGAGATGAGGAAGACGATCCCGGCGCCGCCGAGAATCCGATCGCCCTTCGTCAGCTTGCTGAAGTCCATAGCAACACTCCTTCGTTGTAGTCCGACCATCATTCGGACATCGCAAAACGTAGTCTGTTTACCCTCCACCGCGCCGGTCTCTCCGATCGAGGACGTCGCTCTCGGCTCATTGATGGCTCATTGATGGCTAATTAATACGGCGGGACTGTCCGACCCAATAGGGCTCACGAAGGTCTTTCTTGAGCACCTTGCCGGACGGATTGCGGGGGAGCACGGCGACAAAGTCGACCGACGTCGGACACTTATACCCGGCGAGGAGCGTCTTGGCATGGGCGATGAGTTCGGATTCCGTGGCTGTGGCTTGCGGCCGCAGCACCGCCACGGCCTTTACCGTTTCGCCCCATTTTGCACTCGGCACGCCGATCACCGCGACCTCGGCCAGCGCCGGATGCGAAGCCAGGGCATTCTCGACTTCGGCGGGATAGACGTTCTCGCCGCCGGACACGATCATGTCCTTCACGCGATCGGTGAGGAACAGGAATCCCTCGGCATCAAGGTATCCAGCATCGCCGGTTTTGAGCCATCCATCTTCGGTCAGCGCCGCGCTCGTCTCTTCGGGCTTGTTCCAATATCCGACCATGTTTTGTTCGCTCCGGGTCCACAACTCCCCCACGCTGCCCGCAACCACGGCGACGCCCGTCTCCACATCGACGATCTTCATTTCTACCCATGGATAGGGCTTCCCGGCCGAGCGAAGCAGATGCGACCGTGGACCGTCGGGGTCGTGATCCTCGGCCGACAGCTCGGTAATTGCGCCCGTCGTCTCTGTCATCCCGTAGACCTGAATATGGGGACATTTCAAGGTGGCCATGGAGGCCATGAGCACTTCGTTGGTGATGGGCGACGCACCGTAAACGATGGACCGCATCGACGAATAGTCACGATCTGAGGCTCCCGGAGTCATGGCCATAAATGCCAGGAGCGCAGGCACGTAGAACGCATTTGTTGCCCGTTCGCTTTCCATCAGTTCGATCAGCACATTGGGTAGCGGATCACGAACGAGCAGTGTGGTTGCTCCAACGAACATCCCGGCGAGCGCCCATCCGGAGCCGCCAATATGAAACAGCGGCATGGTGGCGACGTTCTTCGACGTTTCGTCCATGCCCCATGGTCCGAGCACATTGGCCAGTAGTTTGAACAGGTTCGAGTTCGAGGTCATGACCCCCTTGGGCAGACCGGTCGTCCCCGACGTGTAGAGCTGGAAGGCGATATCGCCCGGAGCGGCGACCATCCCTGGGTCAACGGCCCTGTGTCCACTCATCCACGCGTCGTAGGAGGTCCAGCGGGGATGCTCGCCCAGGGCCACGATGATCTCCACCGAAGTGAGCTGCGACTCAACAGACTCAATGGCCGAAAAGAAGTCCTCGCCGACAAACAGAATCTTGGCCTGTGCATCGTTCACGGTATAGAGAATTTCGGCCGGAGCGAGACGCCAATTGACTGACACATCGACGATATTGGCCTTCGATGCGCCAAAGAGAACTTCGAAATACTCTACGGAGTTCTTTTCCAAAAAAGCGATTCGTTCCTGGGGCTGAATCCCTCCGGCGACAAACGACGACGCAACCTGGCTCGATCGCCGATTCATGTCCGCCCATGAAACGACACGACCAACGAATTTGATCATCGCCGCATCAGGTTTTGACGCACCGTAGGTACGCACCACATCGGCGACACATTCGAAGGCTTCAACTGACACAGCAACTCCTCGTTTTGAGCGAAACCCTTATCGTAGGCGGGCGGGAACAGATGTCACGGAAGACAAACACCAGAATTCGGGTTCTGCTCTTGAACGCAATTCTTCAGTGCGACCCTCGCATCGAGCACGAAGGGCCCGCCACAAGATACTTGGCGCAAAAGTTGCGTCATCGTTCCTGTAAGCGTGCCCTTGCGCCCCGCCAACAATCTCGTGGCGGGCCCTAAGTCGCATGTCGGGCGCTGGAGCGATGAGACTGGCGGGATGCTTCGTACCCCCAAAGACGGCAACGTCTTCGTCACCATCGAAATCCCCCGTGGCTCGCGCAATAAGTACGAGCTCGATCACGAGTCTGGTCATATTTTTTTGGATCGACGCTTGTTCTCCGCCACCGTCTACCCCGCCGACTACGGCTTCATCCCGGACACCCTGGGAGAGGACGGTGATGCGCTTGATGCGCTGGTCCTTTTGGAGGATCCGACCTACCCTGGCGTTTGGGTCGAGGCTCGTCCCGTCGGCGTGATGTGGATGCAGGACGAAGCCGGACCGGATGCCAAAATCATCTGCGTCCCGCCGCGCGAGCCACGCTGGCGGGGAGTCGAAGACCTGCGGGATCTTCCTGAAGAGCTACTCGAAGAGATCAAACACTTCTTCGACGTGTACAAGATGCTCGAGCCCGACAAGCGGTCGTCAACGGCCGGGTTCGAGGGCGCGAGAGCGGCATGGCGCGAGATCAACGCGTCACGCGAGCGAGTCAACGATCCGAACGCCAAGCGCAACTGGCTGTAGTCAAGACTCGGAATCCCGCCTCGCAGAGCCGACGGGCGGAGGGTTTAGTTCGAACCAGAAGGCGCCGATGAACGCGCCATGGCGGTGTCTGAAGTTACCGAGCCCTCCACGATCACCGACCCCACGCTCATCGCCGACCGCTCGACACCAACGTTTCGCCGGGGCCGCGAATCCATGGAGCGACCGGCGTCGATTCGGGCGAAACACCGCGACTCCGCCCCAACGAACTCGCCGATTTTCGCCTCATCCGATGCTGACGACGATCTCGAGCCGGCACCGCTCGCTCCAGGGTGGGTGCTCGTCGGAGACCCAAAGCCCCGCATGCGTGTTACCAACACGTCTGCCGACGGAACAACAGTCGCCGGTGTTTGGTGTTGCGAACCAAGTCGATTCACATTCGTTTACGGCACAGACGAGTTCGTGCACATCATTTCCGGTCGCGTGACCGTGGTTGCCGGGACCAACGTGCACGAGTTGGTCCCGGGTAGCACGGTGCTCTTTCCTCGCGGACTGACCACCCAATGGACGGTGCATGAGGCGGTCCACAAAGTTTTCGTCCTGCGCCATCCGACGAAATTGACACGGACGATCCGGCGGTTCGCCACAGGCTTTTCGCATCGCTAACTCAAAGCACTAAAAATTCGTTTCGTTACTCGAGCCGGAGCCGACCGAGGCGGGTCCCGTTCCGGGCGCCCGGCATTGCTTGATGTCTCGGTTGGACACACGCTCCCCACGAATACAAACGGCCACGAGTTGGCGCAGTACCTCTCGATCCCAGGCGTTCCAAAAATCGGCGTGAAGCCTCTCGGGAGGCCCGGCACTTGTGGTGAGCGCTTCACCGCGGAGCGAACTAGTGGTGGTCACGACGAGACGCAGGAGTGGGATCGCCACCGGAAAACCCTTCGGGCAGCGCCCACCGACTGCGGGCGTGGCATTTCCGGGGGCGCTGAGCGATCGGCCGTCCCAACATTGGGGAAAGGTCAGCCGAGCCGAGACGGGCCCGGAACACAACGGGGGCACCGCTCGCCACCGCTTCCCGTCGACATCTTCGTTGCACGAATATTCAGCAGCGACACTTACCTGCGCCGCCGCGCGAACGTCGCCACCGATGAGCTGCAAGCCGAAAGGAAATGCAGTGATCGCCGACGCTGGAAGCGACCCACGCGAATAGTATGCACGAATACGACTCCCCCAGACCGACCGGAGCCCCGTCGGTAACCAATACGCCGAACGGTCTCCAGCGACGTTGCATGTTGAGTCCGCCGAGGCCAGCGACGAGTTGGTCGAATCGGCCGCCGTGGATTTGTTCCCAAGAAAGTCGTGACTGTGCGACATGCCCGTACGGCCCGGATGGACGATCGGATCATCGTTGCTCCGATGGGAGAACTCGCAGGTCACGACAAATTGACCGAAGGCATGGCCGCTCGCTGCGGAACACTGGCGGCGCCAACCGATGCTTCGTGCGGGCCAAGGCCGACGAAACAGACGACGAGGGTCGTCGCTGCTATTGCCTGCCATCCCGGTCGCCCTATCCCCACCTCAACCGCCGCGCTTACGCACCCGCAGCTTCAGTGGCGTCGAACCAAAGTTGAATTTGTCGCGAATCCGTCGCTCAAGGTAGCGAAGAAATTGCGGTGACAGTTCGCGGTTAGCGAAGAGGGTAAACGTTGGCGGATCGGTCGCTCCTTGCGTGGCATAGAGGATTCGCGCTTCGCGGCCGGGGTGCATCTGCTGAGCCTCTTGAATCAGCTCATTCAATGCCCGCGTGGGAACCCGCATGTGGTAGCTCGTCACCGACTCTGTCAGAAGCGGAAGAAGTTTGTGCACGCCGAAACCAGAAAGCGCGCTTACCTTTAACACGGGCGCATACGCCAGGAACTGCAAGCGATCGGCGACGCTTGCCTGCGCCGCCAGCTTCTGCTCTTCGTCGAGAAGATCCCACTTGTTGAGAAGAACAACAATGGGACAGCCCGACGCATCAATACGTTCGGCTAGACGCTGATCTTGATGGGTAATTCCTTCGCGAGAGTCGATCACCAGAACCGCGGCATCTGCTTCGTCAATCGCTTGCAATGCC
>JAYVSS010000215.1:0-2744 GCA_043775075.1 Acidimicrobiia bacterium | reverse complement strand
GTGCTCTTCCGGTGGTTCCTGCACGATCCGGTCATCGGGGTTGGCTGGGCGGTGCTGTTGGCGCTCGGTTCGTGGACGGCGGCGATGGCGCTGGGTTCGCTGTGGGTCCGAAAATTGCGCCGTGGGCCTCTGGAGGCACTCGTGCGTCGTTTCGGTGGTTAGCGCCCGCCTCGATATTTGTTGGCAGTTGAGCGTGGTGCACGTCCCTGACTGATCGACGTTCATCGGTTTCGCCCGTCGTCTGGGGTTTGCGTCAACGAAGCGTTGGGGAATAGATGAAGATAGAGAGGTAGTTGACCAAAGCAAAAGGGGTCCACATGTCTCATATCGATACCGCAATCAAACGTTCCGGTGCGTTTACCCGCACTGGTGAAAAGAGCTTCCGGGCGCACCGCGTCTATGACCGGCTCGCCATGTTGGTGGCGATCACCACCGTCGTTGGCTCAGTCACCTACAAGGCCGTTGATGTTGGCGCAAACATCACGCCAATTCTCTTGCTTTCGCTCATCGTCGCCCTTGGTGCTGGCCTCGGCGGCTCGTTCCGTCCGCATCTAGCGCAAAAGCTCGCTGTTCCCTACGCGCTGGCCGAAGGCGTGCTTCTTGGAGCGATCTCGAAGGCATACTCCAACATCTCCGGTGGCATCGTGCCGTTCGCCATCGTTGGCACCTCGGCGTTCTTCATTAGCTGTCTCGTCCTGTTCCGCAGCGGGTATGTGAAGGTCACGCCGCGTTTCATGCAGATCATCGGCGTTGCCAGCATGGCCTTCTTTATCGTTCTCATCCTTCGCCTGGTCGGTCTTCCAATTCCCGGCGTGGGCGACTTCAGGGGTGGCGGAGCGTTGGTCTTTGGCCTCTTCGGTCTCGCTATCGGACTCGGTTCGCTGTTCGTTGACTTCGAGCGCATCCGTCGGATTGAAGAAGACGGCACCATGACCGGCAGTGCCGAGTGGTTCTTGGCGTTGCAGCTCATGATGAGCTTGGTGATGGTGTACATCAACTTGCTCCGCATCCTCGGGGCCACGTCGCGCCGCTGACCGCTTCGACACCGAAACACTTTCTTCGCTGAATACGGGCGTCGCCTTCGGGCGGCGCCCGCTTCGCGCCCACGGCCCTTCCCGCTTACTGAGTCGCACTGCTATGCGTGCATATCTATCCATCCGGTGAAGCCGCTGGGGGCGTGCGGGCCGATGAGGAGCATCTCGAGCAAACCGTGACCAACGGTGCCGTCGTTGCGGGTGGCCCGCACGAGGTGCTGCACGTGTTGCCAGGCGAGGTCGGACTCGTCGATGTCGGCCGTGACATATTCGTCGTGCGATCGCTCGTTGGGGCCGACGAACATGCCGTGGCCCCAGCTGGGATGCATGTACCCGATGCCGGGCATGAAGAACGTGTTGACGATATCAAGGCGAACCGTGCGGGTGGCGTCGGGGTGGGTGAGGGTCATGTCGAACATGGTGGCGTGGCGTGTGTTCGGCTTCCAGATGATGTTGTACGTGTGCGTACCTTCAGAGACTTGAGCGGCGAGGGTAATCGGGTCGTTGCCTACAGGGGCGAGTTGGGCGTTCTCGTGCCAACGTGTGCCGGCCGATGTCTCGTTGACGTCAAAGAGCAGATTGGCATCGGGAAAGTTCACCGGGGCCCAGAGCCAGTAGAACGCCGGGCTGGGCCCGTCGGGGGCGGGGTTTGGTTCTCGGCCGCCCACGCTGCGAATGCCCCACGAGCGATCGCGGGTTCCGAGCCAACTTTTCGGATCGACCGTGATGCGTTCACCGTCGTGCTCGATCCACCCGGACCAGGTTCCGTTTTGGGTGAGCCGGGTGATGTCGAACGTGGTGAGAAACCCCGGAGCGAATCGGTAGTGGGGCTCTTCGAAGGCCGGTCCACGCGACGTGAACAACAGCTCGGCGGTGATGCCCGCCTCCGGTGCAGCAATACGTACACGTAGTTGTCTGAGGGGAGCAACGATTTCAATGGAGACGGGACCGACGTGGAGATCGAGTCGGTCCTCACCGAGGAGACGCGAACCCCGCACGTTTCGTTGTCGGCCGTCGCGGACAAGTGAGAAGGCGCCGTCCATCACGTTGCGTCCCGGGTACTGGCCGAACGCCACGGCGAAGTAGGTTCCGCCGAAATGCTCAGAATCGTCCGGTGCCGTGGGGTAGCCACAGAAGAAGAACCGGTCGTACAGATTTCGGTCTGTACCCGGATCGCGCAGCGGTCGAGACGATTGATGCAACGGATAGTCATCGGCCGGTGTGATCATCTGGCCAGTCTGGCATCGGAGACTCGAGAATTCGCCGGTCACCCACTTGATCGACCGGTGCTCGCTCTAAGGTTTCGGGTATGAATTGTCAGTTTTTCGCCCCTGCGAAGTCCCCGGACAGCGATGGCGAACCGTCGGACAGCACCCTGGTCGACATCGGCAGCAAACTCATCGCCGCCGGGATCGATCCCCACGCATGACCACTCCCGCCATTGCTCGGCAACTCGAACGTGCTCACTCCGCTGGTGTTGACAACTGGTGGGCCGAAGAATGGGGCTTCACGTTCGCCTTTCCTGATGCCGAGGGGGTCGGTCCCTCCGGTACCGGATGGCTCGGTGGTTTCGCCCAGTTGACGCACCTTCCGCGTCAGCGCAAAGCGTGGTTCGTCGCCGGGGTTGTCGCGCAGGATCGACCGTACGTGCTCTGTCGCGACCACGACCTGGCGTCCCCGGCCGACCCCAACGTGTTCGACGTTCGCGGC
>JAYVSS010000214.1:0-20176 GCA_043775075.1 Acidimicrobiia bacterium | reverse complement strand
GGTCTCCATCGGAGAAGGTCAGTCCCCAGTCAACCGCCCGGTCAGCCGCCCGAGACGGGGGGGAGGACGGCCACCTCGTTGGCCGCCGAGATCATCGTGGTGCGGTCAGCTGGTTCGCCGTCGACCCAGACCTGGCAATGGGCAAGCAGGGCGGCGAAGTCCGGTCCCAGGGCGACACACGCGGCGTCGAGCAGCTCGCCGACCGACGCCGCCTCATGGGACCATTCCTTCGTGCCAGCCCGTTCACGCGCTTGGGCGAAGAGTCGAAGCCGAGCCATGACTGCGACCGTAGCGCCACGTTGGGCCACAGTGGTCCCGGCTGAGGGTTTCCGCCGCCCGTACTTCGAGATTGCGCCTCCCAATGGAGCGCACCCAGGCCCCGTTCGTGCTTCACTCGGTTGTGTGTCCCGGCGCCCGCTCCCCCCATCGCCGACGACGCGCCCCCGACGATCCTCGCCCCGGGCGGGTTTTCGCACACCGGGGGTTCTCGTCCTTCGTCATGGTTTGTCCGTATGGAACGCTGCGGCGCGCTGGCAGGGATGGGCCGATATCGACCTGGCACCTGAAGGCATGGCCCAGGCCCAAGCTGCCGCCGAGGAGTTAGCCACCTGGCCCCGCTCGGTTCCCGTCCGGATGGTGGCGTCCGATCTCGTCCGGGCCCAGCAGACGGCGGCACCGATCATGCGCGTCCTCGACGCTGGCCCGCTACGCATTCATGCGGGCTTTCGCGAACGGGGTGTTGGTGAGTGGTCGGGGAAAACGACCGAAGAAATCGAGATTGCCTGGCCGGGGATGCTGACCGGATGGCGAGACGGTCACATCTCCCAGCTCCCGGGCGGCGAAGACGAGGACACGTTTCGGGCGCGCATCACGGCGTCGCTGCGCGATGTCTGTCAGGAAGCGGCCGCCGACAACTGCACAATCGTGGTGGTCAGTCACGGTGGGGTAATCCGGACCCTCGAGCGGCTGCATCACGTGGAGCCAAAACCGGTCGCCAACCTCGGCGGACGATGGTTCTTCCTGGTGGGAGGCGAAGTGCGGGGGGGAAGCCGGGTCAATCTCCAGCGGCCATCGTCGGGCCCCGGTCGAGGCGTACCGGCGGGCACCGTGCTGTGACAGCGCCACGATGAAGACGCCGCCAAGTCCCATGTCACCAGGCCCCGTGCCGCTCTATCCGGTGCGCGTTATTCGGTCCAAGAAGCGCAGGCGAACGGTCAGCGCCCGCCTCGTTGAGGGCGTCCTCGAGCTCAGCGTTCCGCATTGGCTCTCGGCCAAAGAGGAACGCCAGTTTTCCGAACGCATGCAGCTGCGCTTCGCCCGGAAAAAGGCCCGCTCGTCGACTGACCTGGAAGTGCGTTGTGCGGTGCTGGCCGCTCGTTACTCCCTGCCGAAACCTGCTTCAGTGCGGTGGGTAACCAACCAATCGACGCGCTGGGGATCGTGCACCACGACCGATGCGTCGATCCGGATGTCTGACCGTATGCAGGCCATGCCGGAATGGGTGATCGACGCCGTGCTGGTCCACGAACTCGCCCATTTGGTCGAGCCCAATCACGGTCCGGCGTTCAAGGCGTTGGAGTCCCGTTTCGAGCGCCAGGCCGAGGCGGCAGCTTTTCTTGACGGGGTTATCTGGGCGGCCAACCATCACGTCAGCCTTTCGACTCCGGACACCGACGACGAACCGACGACGAACGCGACGGTCGACCAGGCTGGTCTAGCGAGAGACAACCCGATCGAGTTGCAGGGTTTGGATGGCGGACTCGACGTCGGCCAGCTCCGTTTCGATCTCGGTTAGGAGCTCGGGCGTAAACCGCAGTTCCATCGAACCGGGTGGCATATCCATCGGCTGCTCGTGGAGGTGGTCGACGTGATCGGGCCCAGGATGCGGTTCCATACAGCGCCCACGCTAAACCGATGCCGAAGCCACCACGGGCGGCCGAGCCGTTTGGCATGTCGGACACCAGTAGGCGACGCGGGCCTGGTCCCCTTGCGGCTTGGACGCGATAGGGGTGCCGCAACGGCGACATGGCAGGCCGGCGCGCCGGTACACCCAGGGACGGTTTGGTCCGCCGCCGAACTCACGCCCGAACGGGGTCGCTGCACCTACGTCGCCCAGGTTCGCCCGCATCAACGTCGACGCGGTGATCACGAGTTCATCGAACATCGCGTCGTCCAACGTGCGACGAGGCGTCCAGGGATGATGTCCCTCGAGAAAGAGCGACTCACACCGGTAGATATTGCCGATGCCGGCCACCAGCCGTTGATCGAGAAGGAGCTCTCCCAGGGGCAGGTCCGGCTCGGTCTTGGCCACCCGCTGGCGAATCCCGACGAGGTCGAGGGGGAGCACGAGAATGTCCGGTCCGGCCCCGGCGAGGGCGCCACGACGGTGCGTTTGTCCAACTGACGCCAGCTCCACGACCGGCGCGTTGAAACACACGGCGACCCGCTCGCCCGCCTCGAGGATGACTCGCGCCTGACGCAACGGACGTTGCCAGCGCGCACCGTGGGGATACACGTGCCACGAGCCGGTCATCTTCATATGGGTATGGAGAACCAAATCGGTCTCCTCGGGGTTGGTCGCGGCGAAGGTCAGCAGAAGGTTTTTCCCCACGGTGTCAACCGACGAAACGGTGCGCCCGACTAACCGAGCGACACCGATGTGAGGAAGCGACGACTGTGCGCCCGTGATGACGCGACCGCCCAGCCAGGTGCGGATCGAGGCGGCACTGCGAAAGATCGTGTCTCCTTCAGGCACCGTTCAACACTGGCAGAGTCCTGTCTCAATCAGCACCGTGCCACACCGATAAATCCGTGCGAGAGTCGGTTCGTGCGTGAAGACACCCCGAACCTGGTGACCGTAGCGGCAATTCAGATGTCGATGACCGACATGCTGGCCGTCAACGTGGCGGCGGCGGACCGACTTGTGCGCCACGCCGCGTCGCACGGAGCAAACGTCGTCCTCATTCCCGAGCTCTTTGAAGGTCTCTATTTTTGTAAAGACCAAAAGCCCGAGCATCTTTTGCGGGCGATGCCGGTACCCAACCATCCAACCGTTGCCCATTTCTCCGCTCTGGCGAAGGAACTCGGCGTGGTGCTGCCACTCTCTGTCTACGAACATGCTGGACAGGCACGCTTCAACACCGTCGTCATGGTCGACTCCGACGGAGCGACGTTGGGCATTTATCGGAAGAGTCACATCCCGGACGGGCCGGGCTACACGGAGAAGTACTACTTCTCTCCGGGAGACACTGGATTCCGGGTGTGGGACACGGCGTTCGGCCGCATCGGCGTAGGGATCTGCTGGGATCAGTGGTTTCCCGAGTGCGCCCGATCGATGGCCCTGATGGGGGCCGAGATGCTGCTGTACCCAACGGCCATCGGCTCCGAGCCGCCGAATCCGACGTGGGATTCGTCCGGCCATTGGCGACGGGTCATGTGTGGACACGCGGGGGCCAACCTGGTTCCCGTTATCGCCGCTAATCGAACCGGGCGCGAGGTGGGTGAAACGTGTGAAATCACGTTCTACGGAACATCATTCATCACCGACAACACCGGCGGGATCGTCGAAGACGCTGGCGGCGCCGATGAAGCCGTCATTGTGGCGACCATCGACCGCGCCGCCAATGCCCACGCACGCGCCGCATGGGGTCTCTTCCGCGATCGCCGACCCGATCTCTACGCGCCCCTCCGCACGTTGGACGGATCATCCGGGTGCACTAGCGGAAATCCAACCTGATACGAGGAGACTCAACTTTCCAGCCAACGGGAATAGCTGATCACCGCAGACGGTTCGACTCTCTGCCGAATCTTTTTCCGCAACGCGCTAGGAGTCCCCATGTCGTCAGCAAGCTCGACCGAATCCCCGCAGGCCCCTCAATCCCCGCCGGCCCCTCAATCCGCCGGGGGAATCGGTGTGCGGGTGGTACCCGTCCTTCCCCTACCCAATGGCGTGGTGCTTCCCGGTCAGGTCGTGACGATCGCTCTCGAAAGCCCAGAAGCGCAGATCGCCGTGGCCGGGGCGATGGCCCACGAGCGCCGGGTATTGCTGGTGCCCCGGCCCGACGGTCGCTATTCGTCGGTCGGTGTCGTTGGACGTATTGAAAACTCGGGCGAGCTGCCGAACGGCACACAAGCCATCATCGTGCGAGCCACCCGCCGGGCCCGCCTCGGCAGTGCCGTTGCGTCTCCGGTGGCGTCGACCGGAGCGGCAGTTGAAGCCGAAGTCCTGTGGCTCGAGGCCATTCCGGTCGACGAGACTGCCCCGCCCGCCACGATGCGCGAAACGATGCGCGAATACCGGGCGCTCGTCGAGACCATGGTGGAGCGAACGCAAAACACCCGTGTCTCCGTTGACCTCGGAGTGATCGACGACCCGAGCCAGCTCGTCGACACCATCGCGTACTGGCCTGAGCTCTCGACTGAGCGAAGGGTGCAGGTTCTCGAAACCATCGACGTCGCCGATCGTTTCTCCTTGGTCACCGACTGGCTGCGTGAAACCATCGCGGAACACGAGGTCAAGCAGAAGATTGCCCAGAGTGTGGGCGAAGGGATGGAACGCCAGCAACGCGAGTTCCTTCTCCGTCAGCAGCTGGCGGCGATCCGCAAGGAATTGGGTGAGGGGGCCGACGGCGCCGACGCGGTGGCCGACTACCGCGACCGAGTGAGCGCTTCGTTGATGCCCGTCGCGATTCGCGTCGCGGTCAACAAAGAACTGGACCGCCTTGAGCGCATGGGTGAGCAAAGCCCCGAGCAAGGTTGGATCCGGAATTGGCTCGACACCATGCTCGATCTGGCCTGGGGGATCGAGTCCACTGACTCACTGGATGTGGTCGCCGCCCGGTCCGTGCTGGACACCGACACCACGGGGCTCGATGACGCCAAGGAACGGATCATCGAATGGCTCGCCGTGCGCAAGCTCCGCGCTCAACGTTCGGCTGCTGAAACCCGGCGTCAGGAACAAACAGCAGCTGAACAAACAACTGAGACAACAACTGATGGGGACGAAAGACCACCCTCACCAACCATCATTCAGCCCGAGGGCGAAGTGCTCGGAACCGCCGATGTGGCCGACGCATTCGCCGTGGCGGGCGTAGTTGGCAACGTACCGTCACCGCGCCGAGGCGGACGGGGGGCGATCATGTTGCTCGTCGGTCCGCCCGGAGTGGGCAAGACCTCGATCGGCGAGAGTATCGCTCGGGCGTTGGGCCGATCGTTTGTGCGTGTGGCGCTTGGTGGTGTGCGCGATGAGGCCGAGATCCGCGGGCATCGCCGGACCTATGTCGGCGCCCAGTCGGGGCGCCTGGTGAAGGCCATACGCGAGGCAAAGACCATGAACCCGGTGATCTTGCTGGACGAGATCGACAAGCTCGGTACCGGCTGGTCCGGTGATCCCGCCGCGGCATTGCTCGAAGTGCTGGATCCAGCTCAGAACCACACCTTTCGAGATCATTACCTCGAAGTTGACCTGGATCTCTCCAATGTCGTCTTTGTGGCCACAGCCAACAGTCTCGACACCATCGCCGGCCCGTTACTTGACCGCATGGAGATCATCACGGTGGACGGCTATACCGACGAAGAGAAGGTAGCGATTGCCCGAAATCACCTGCTCCCCCGCCAACTCGCCGAACACGGTATGGATGACAGCGACGTGTCCGTTTCCGACCGGGCCGTGCGATCAATCATTGAGGGATACACGCGCGAAGCTGGGGTTCGGTCCCTGGAACGGGCATTGGCCAAAGTTCTGCGGAAAACCGCAACCAGACTGGCCTCCGAAGATGAGCGGCAAACAATCACAATTGATTCCTCGGCGGACGTCACGAGTGTCCTTGGTCGACCCAAACGGACGCCCGAAGAGATCTCCGATCGGACCAATGTCCCCGGAATTGCCACCGGACTAGCAGTAACTGGTGCAGGTGGAGACGTCCTGTTTGTCGAAACGACGTCCATGCCCGCAGTGGGAGAACTCTCCATAACGGTGACCGGACAACTGGGAGACGTGATGAAGGAGTCGGCATCGCTGGCGGTTTCGTTCGTCCGGGCAAACGCCCAAATACTCGGAATCGATTCGAAAAAACTTGATGGACGGCGTGTCCACGTGCATTTTCCGGCCGGTGCTGTGCCGAAGGATGGACCGTCAGCAGGGATCACCATGACTACTGCTTTGGTGAGTTTGCTCACTGATCGGCCGGTCAAATCAACTGTCGCGATGACCGGAGAAGTCACGCTGCAAGGAAAAGTTCTTCCCATCGGTGGCGTCAAACAGAAAGTGCTTGCTGCCCATAGGGCAGGAATCAAGACAGTGATCATTCCCGCCAGAAATGAGCCAGATCTCGACGACGTGCCGGTCCATGTTCGGGAATCGATGGACATTCATGCCGTCGACACCATCCACGAGGTCCTACGAATCGCCCTGAGCGAGCGTCCATCTTTGGCCCCTGGTCTCGACTAAAGGATGGGTGGCGGAGAGGAAATACCGGTGAAAATCCGGAGAGTTTCCTTTCCGCCATTACGTCTGCAACAATGGTGAAATGGCTGCGAAAACAAAGAAAAAGTCAATGTCCGAAGAACACAAGGAAGCCTTGGCCGCAGGTCGCTCTCAGGGCCGAGCGGTGCGTAACTATCTCGAGGCACTCGAAGCCCACAAACCGAAGCGAGGACGCAAGCGCACACCCGATTCGATCGCCAAGCGACTGGCCGTTATCGACGCCGAAATCGAAGAGGCCGGGGCCATGGATCGGTTGCTGCTGATTCAGGAGCGAACCGATTTGCAAAACGAGCTCAACTCGCTCGAAGCCGGGGTTGATTTGGCGGAACTCGAAGAAGCATTTGTTGCCGAGGCGCTGGATTTCAGTGAGCGCAAGGGAATCAACTACGCCTCGTGGCGCGAACTCGGCGTTGAAGCCGCAGTTCTGAAGGCTGCCGGCATTCGCCGCAGCATGTAATCCCTCCCTCGATTCGTCGAGGGGGAGGGCGAAACCGTTAGAGCACGATCGCTTGCGCTGCGTCAACCGTGAGGTTGGCGTGGCGCAAGACGCGTCCGAGGTCGAACGCCCGGTCTAATGCCTCATCGCCCAGCGTCACTCGGTCGTCAGCAGCCAGGAGCGAACGGAACGAGGTCTCCTCGTCCCAGGCCCGCATAGCCAATTCCTGGACGATCCGGTACGCCTCATCGCGGCCCATGCCTCCGGCCACCATCGCCAGCAATACCGATTGACTAAACACCAGCCCAAACGATGCATCGATATTCGTTCGCATCCGTTTGACGTCCACGTGGAGACCGTCGATGACGCTCTTGGTCTTCGTCAACATGTAGTGGGTAAGCAGACACTGATCGGGAAGAATGACCCGCTCAACCGAGGAATGCGAAATATCGCGCTCATGCCAGAGCGCCACGTTTTCCAGCCCGGCCATCAAGTTGGCCCGCAAAATCCTCGCCAAACCCGTAAGGCGTTCAACGGTGATTGGATTGCGTTTGTGGGGCATGGCCGAGCTGCCCTTTTGTCCGGAACGAAACGGTTCGCGCACCTCTCGAACTTCGGTCCGTTGCAGGTGGCGAATTTCGACTGAGATCGTTTCGATCGTCGACCCGACCGACGCACAGGCTCCGAGAAATTCGGCGTGACGGTCTCGGGCGACCACTTGCGTCGCCGGCACGGGCGTGAGACCCAAACGTCTGCACACATACGATTCTACGAACGGATCAATGTTCGAGAATGTTCCGACCGCTCCGCTGAGTTTTCCCACGGCGATTGCTTCGCGCGCTCGCCGCAGCCGGGTGCGATCACGGTCGACGGCGAGGGCCCAGAGCGCCAGCTTCGTGCCGAACGTCGTGGGTTCGGCGTGAATGCCATGAGTTCGGCCCATGCATGGAGTGGTGGCAAACTCTGCACTTCTTCGCTGCAGCGAACGGATCAAATCCGTGGACGAGGCGATCAGAAGATCGGCGGATTCGGTGAGGGCCAGGCAGAGCGCCGTGTCCACAACGTCGGTCGACGTAAGTCCGTAGTGAATCCACGCTCCCGACGGGAAACCGATAGAGGACTGTACGATATCGACGAACGCAGCAACATCGTGATCGGTCACCCGCTCACGCTCCTCCACTTCCGCCGCGCTTACCCGAGCCTTCACTCGGCACTGGAGAGCGTCCGCCGCCGACACCACACCGAGTTCAACGTGGGCTTCCGTGGCCAGCAGCTCGACTTCGAGCCAACGGGCGATCTTGGCGTCGTCGGTCCAAATGACCGACATTTCTGGAAGCGAGTACCGATCGATCACAGCGAGACCATCTGATCGCGTGCCGGACCGATCCCGAGCATTGCTACGTGCACGTTGCTTGTCTCCTCAAGACGCCGAAGGAACGACCTCGCGTTGATTGGGAGTTCGTCGGCGGCACGGCACGCCGAGGTGTCGGTGAGCCAGCCGGGGAGTTCTTCATAGACGGGGACGGCACGAGCGAAGAGCGAAAGATCAGACGGCAAGAAATCGTGACGGACACCATCAATGTCGTAGGCCACGCAGATCTTGACGGTGGGTAATGGATCGAGGATGTCGAGCTTCATAACGGCGAGTTCAGTCAGCGAGTTCAGACGCACTGCTTGGCGCATCATCACCGCGTCGAACCAGCCCGCCCGCCGCCGACGACCGGTTACCGTGCCGAATTCCTGACCACGTTCGATGATGTCGTTGCCGATATCGTCGTGGAGCTCAGTAGGGAACGGTCCGGCGCCGACGCGGGTGACATAGGCCTTGGCAATACCCACGATCCGAGTCAAGTCCCGGGGGCCAACCCCCGCTCCGGCGCAGGCTGCTCCGGCCACCGGATTGGACGACGTGACAAACGGATAGGTGCCGTGATCGATATCGAGGAACGTGGCCTGCGCCCCTTCGAACAAGACCTCTTGTTGTTTGCTAAGAGCGCGGTGTATCAGATCGACGGTGTCCGCCACCATCGGGGCGATACGAGGGGCGAACTCGTCGAGAAACTGATCAAGAATGTGTTGCTCATTGATTGGATCGGCGTCGTACACCTTGGTCAGGATCAGGTTCTTTTCCAAGACGGCATACCTCAGCCGTTCACGAAAACGCTCCGGCGCCAGTAAGTCCTGCACTCGAATTCCTTCGCGCCCCACCTTGTCCACATACGCCGGGCCGATGCCATTCTTGGTCGTACCGAGCGCCTTTTCGCCTCGTCGGGCTTCGCTCAATATGTCCAGCTGGATATGCCACGGCATGATCAGATGCGCATTGGTGCTGATCCGCAATCGGGCAACGTCGATATCGGCGGCAGTAAGCATGTCCAGCTCACCGAACAACGTTGGGAGGTGGAGTACCACCCCATTACCGATGATCGGCGTTAGGTGCGGATACAGAATCCCCGATGGGGTCAGGCGGAACGCGAACTTCTTGTCGCCCACCACCACCGTGTGCCCGGCGTTGTGGCCACCCTGATACCGCACCACCACATCGGCCGCTTCGCTCAGGAGATCGACGACTTTGGCCTTTCCCTCGTCGCCCCACTGGGTCCCAACAACGACCGTTCCCGGCATGTGATTGCTCCTTGTAAAAGACGAATCCTAGGAGATCAGACTCAACTCAGCCGCTCCACAATCATCGCCATGCCGTGACACCGTCGCCAGACTCAACTCAGCCGCTCCACAATCATCGCCATGCCCTGACCGCCCCCCACGCACATCGACTCCATCCCCACCGTCTTATCCGTGACCAATAACGAATTGAGCAGCGTCGTCATAATTCGGGCGCCGGTCATGCCGAATGGATGACCAAGGGAGATGGCGCCACCGTGGATGTTGATCTTCTCCCGACCGATGTTCAGGTGGCGCATCGACGGCAGCACCTGGGCGGCGAAGGCCTCGTTGATCTCCACCAAATCGATGTCGTCGATCGTCATGCCCGCCCGTTGCAGAGCGAGACGACACGACGCCACCGGACCAAGACCCATGATCTCCGGGTTGATTCCGGTGACCGCCGACGCCACGATCCGGGCCAACGGGGTGAGACCCAACTCACGGGCGCGAACGTCGCTCATGACCACAATCGCCGCCGCACCATCGTTGAGCGGGCACGAGTTGCCGGCAGTAACGGAACCGTCGGGACGAAAGGCCGGACGAAGCTGGCCCAGTCCGTCGAGAGTGGTATCCGGGCGGGGACCATCGTCCGTGCTCATCACCGTGCCGTCGGGCAGGGTCACCGGGGTGATGTCCAGATCAAAAAAGCCGGTGGCGATCGCTCGGGCAGTGTTTTGCTGTGATTCGAAGGCGAAGCGGTCCTGTTCGGTCCGTGACACCCCCTCCATTTGGGCCACATTTTCCGCCGTCTGCCCCATCGCGATATACACGTCGGGCATCCATTCGGGCCGCCATGGGGGCGCTCCGGCCGCCGACCGCGCCGACGAACGGGTCCGGGCTTCGTTGAACGCCGGATTCTCCGTGTCCGCCAAGGTGTCCGAGCTCCCCTTCACGAACCGGCTCACGCACTCCACGCCGGCAGCAATGTAAGCGTCGCCCTCGCCCGCCTTGATGGCATGGGCGGCCATCCGCAGGGTCTGTAACGATGCTGCGCAGTAGCGGTTTACCGTCGTTCCTGCGGTGTCGGGAAGCCCGGCCAGAACACTGACGACGCGCGCCATATTGAACCCCTGCTCGCCGCCCGGAAGGCCACAACCGAGCATCAAGTCCTCAATCTCGCTCAGTGGCAGGGCGGGCACCTTGGACAGCACCGCACGCACCATCTGGGAGGCGAGGTCGTCGGGACGCATATCGACAAGGGAACCCTTGAACGCCCGACCGATGGGGGAGCGAGCGGTGGCGACAATGACAGCTTCGGGCATGGGGAACGGTCCTCAACAAACTCGACCGGGGAGCAGCGATCCCGGCTGGTGACAAGGTGAAATCTAGGGACGTCCCAGGCCAAGAGGCGACGATTTGGCCGTGACGATGGTCACGCCTAGTGACCAGCCGGGGGTACCCTCAGCGACCAAGAGTTCTACTGAGCTAAACGGTTTCGACCAGGTTACGAGGCGACTCCCCGGCGACAAGGTGGACCAACTGGGTACGAATAAGCGGGTACACGTTGTCGAAATATCGAGTGGTGGCTCCGGCGAAATGGGGCGTGATAGTGCATTGCGGGGCATCCCACAGGGGATGGTCGGCGGGCAGCGGCTCGGGATCGGTTACGTCGAGAATCGCGTGGAGTCGACGGTTTTGCAGTTCGTCGAGGAGGGCGTCGGTGTCGACCACCGGGCCGCGGGCGGCGTTCACCACGATCGCTCCGTTGGAGAGTTGGGCGAGCACTTCGGCGCTGACCAGGCCGCGGGTAGCGTCGGTCAGTGGGGTCAGGGCGACCAGGATGTCGGTGGTGGGAAGCTCGGTGCAGAGTTCGTCGATGGCCCGCACGCCGGTTCGGGCGGTACGGGCGAATACGGTGACCTCAGCGCCGAAGGTCAGAAGCATGGCGCGAAGCGCTCGGCTGATCGGGCCGTTTCCGAGGATCGTGACCCGTTTGTACGCCAGCGTGTCCGTGAGCGCCCGACGCCAGAGACGGTCACGCTGGTCGGCGGCAAAACGGGGGAGCTCACGCAGGTGGCTAAGCAGCATGGCGACGACCCATTCCGCGACGGGCTTGGCATTCGCTTCGCCGGTATTGGCCAGCGCCACTCCGGGCGGCACGGTGGGAGTGATCCAATCCACCCCGGCGTAGAGCGATTGCATGAATCGCAAATTGGGGAGGGTCTTGACCACCTCATGGAGGCGAGCGGTTTCTCCAGCGATGAGCGGGACGATGAGCGCTTCCACCCGCGTGCGATCGCTCGGCACGGTGTCCGAGCCGTCCCACACCTCAGCTGTCACCCCGGGAGGCAAGCCGCCCATACGGGTTTCGACGTCACGATGAGGCAGCCAAACATGCATGAAAGCTTCTTAGTGCATGCCTGTGTCCAGCTCACGCCGGTCCCCCGCCGAGCTCAGCTCAAGTCGTCGATGGCGGCACTGAGCGACGCCACATCACCACCATCGAACACACTGCGCTCACCCACCCGGGATACGAACCCGAGCTGCAGACCACTCGACGAATCGCGCACGGTGAAGAACCGCTCCAACCCGTCGTCCTTGGCCATCACGTCGGTTTGCACGGCGGTGTTCCGGGCGACAAAGTCGTCGTGAAGATAGGCCGCGTTGAGGACTTCAACGGCGAGATGGTGGACGCCGATGGGGAGTGGCCCGCCGGGACGATCGGTGGCCGATTCGACCAGCACGAGTGTCACTCCGCCAGCGTCAATGACGGCGCAATGCAGTCCCTGGTGATCCGGGTGCTCGGTACGCGGTTCGAGAATGGAAAAGCCCAGGCCTTGCACGAACCACTTCGTCGCGTCGTGGAGATTGTTCACCACGACACTCACGTGATCAATTCGACACGCCGCCGTCTGCAACGCCGTCTCCGGCGGATCGAGGGTGACGAGGGGCTGATCGCCAGACGCCCGCATCGAGACGGCTTCAACCCGGTGCGCCTCCCCCAGCAACAGCCGAAAGAAGAGGTCGGCGAACCGGGCGTCGATACCCAGCTCCTGGCCCCAGGCCGCTCGGGTGGCGAGTACCTCACGCACTCGCTCAGGAGCGATCACCTGCGTGGCCGACGACCCCTTGAGTTCAGCGACTTCATGCACGGCGGCGAAGCGTCGGGCGAGGACTTCAAGGAGTTGGCGATCGCACGAATCGATCTCCGCTCGAAGGTCGGCAAGTGTTCGGCTCATGACGCCCGCCAGTCTGGCATCACCGATTGTGCGCGGGTCGCCCACGTGGATCGAACGCCAGCACGGCCGCAGCGATGGCCCGCGGCGTCGACGGTATCGTTCGGGGATGTTTGACCAGCAACTGTCCCGGCGGACCGAGCAGGCGATCGCCACCAATCCGATCTGGCGGTTTCTCGACAAAGCAATCGCCGACTGGCAGGCGGCGATCGAGATGCTGGTCGCGACTTTCGGCGTGATCGTATCCTCCACGTACGAATCAGGACGAGATCGTTCTATCCACCCCCTTCTCGTCGACGCACTGGAACCGCTCTCGGTCAGCTGGTCGGCGTACACCGATCCGCGACTCTCGCCAACCTTCTTCGAAGCAATCTGTGCACATATGAAGAACACCCGGAGGCGGATGAAGCGACACAACTGGTGTTCAGTCGTCACCGCCGCGGGTTCGAAGATCTCCTCGGACGAAGCGAGAATCCAAGTCGACGAATCGGCGCGTCCAAGTACCGAGATTTTCCGCCTTCCGAACGGTGATTTGGCCGATTTGGACGCGATCTCACCTAGGCAGGCCTTGGACGGGCGTCAGACCGGTAGTTCTGTGCCGGCCTTAAGAACGGACGGGCACGCGTCCTCCTCGCAACGGCGAGCATCGTCTCGTACCCTGGCAATCATGAGTCCCATTGCTCGTTTTGACACGGTGGCCATCGATTGTTCGGACCCCCGAGCGCTGGCGGCGTTTTATGGCGCCATCATCGGCACGGCGATCGACGAAGGCCGGACCGACAGCGATTGGGTGGAACTCCACTCCCCAGGGGGCGCCAAGATCGCCTTCCAGCAGGTGGAGAATCACACCCCGCCGGTGTGGCCGGGCCACGAGCATCCCCAACGGCTTCATCTCGACTTCAACGTCGACGACCTCGATACTGGCGAGGCACGGGTGCTTGCTCTCGGCGCCCGCAAGGCAGAGTTTCAGCCCGGAGTCACCTTTCGGGTGTTCCTCGATCCGGCCGGACACCCGTTCTGTCTGGTGTGGGACCGAGCACTGCGCCCACCCGGAGCTGACTCGGCGGAGTAATGGTCTGTCTTCGAAACAACCGGCGCGCCGGCGCTTCGCATTGGGGTTCGTTGTCCCAGAATCTCGGCGTATCGACGCCCTAGTTGTATCTGCAACAGACCACCAGCCACTGAAATTGCAGGTGGGAGACTCGTCGGCGTGCTTGAGTATCGCCCGCCACTTGCCGACCTTCGCTTCAGTCTCGATCTCGTCGCTCCCTACCTCCACGAGCTTCCGGGCTTCGACCATGCTGACCCAGCTACCGTCGACGAACTCCTCGCCGAATTTGGCCGTCTGTGCAGCACGGTCATCGCCCCAACCAACGAAATCGGTGACCGTCAGGGCTTGCTCGTGGACACGGTGGCGTCCACGATCACCACCGCCGCCGGATTCAAGGCGGCCTACAAGGCCTACGTGGATGGCGGCTGGGGCGCCGTCGCCGCTGACCCGGCCTATGGCGGCGGGGGCTTCCCTCACACGATCGGGTTGGCGATTTCCGAAATGCTCGAATCGTCCAACATGGCGTTCGCCCTATGCCCGATGTTGACCCAGGGTTCCATCGATGCGTTAAGCCACTGGGGTTCCGAGGATCTCAAAGAGACATATCTGACAAAGCTCGTGAGTGGCGAGTGGACGGGCACGATGAACCTCAGCGAGCCCGACGCCGGTTCGGACGTCGGGGCCCTACGTACCAGGGCCACCCACGCGACCGACGGGTCGTGGCGGATCACCGGCCAGAAGATTTACATCACGTGGGGCGAACACGATCTCACCGAGAACATCGTGCACTTAGTACTCGCCCGAGTGGACGGTGCTCCGGCCGGGACCAAAGGTATCTCGTGTTTTGTCGTACCCAAGTTTGTTGTCAACAACGACGGTTCGCTCGGCCACCGCAATGACGTGCGGGTGGTGTCGACCGAACACAAGATGGGAATTCACGGCTCGCCCACCTGTGTCCTGGCGTTCGGAGATGGAGGCGACGGCGCAGTCGGCCAGCTGATCGGCGATGTCAATGACGGCATGCGGGTCATGTTCACAATGATGAACAATGCACGCTTAGCAGTTGGTCAACAGGGTGCGGCCATTAGCGAGCGCTCCCATCAGCTGGCCGTGGCCCACGCCATGAGTCGGGTACAGGGTCGAGTAGTGGGGTCGGCCGATTCCGGGGCCGCGATCATCGGCCACCCAGATGTGCGTCGAATGCTTTTTACTATGCGCGCATATACCGAAGCGATGCGCCATCTTCTTTTTCTCAACGCCGTGGCCATGGACGAAGCACGCGCCCTACCCGATGACGCAGCGCGTACCGCAGCGCACGAACGCGCTGACCTATACACCCCACTTTCGAAGGCGTGGTGCACCGATCTGGGGAACGAAATGGCATCCCTTGGTGTGCAGGTTTTTGGCGGCATGGGATACTGCGAGGACACCGGCGCGGCGCAGCTCTACCGAGATATTCGAATCGCCGCGATCTACGAGGGGACCAACGGCATCCAGGCCCTCGACCTCATCGGTCGCAAAATCGGGATGAGAAATGGTGCGGTGGTGACCGAACTTCTCGACGAGATCCGTGCGGTGGCGCGAACGCTGCCAGACGACCTCAAGGTGCCATTACTCGCGGCCGTGGAGGCGACGGTCCGTTGCACCGCGTGGCTGCTCGGCGAAGGCCGCGCCAACCCCCGAGACGCAATGGCCGGTGCGACACCCTTCCTCCGATTGATGGCCACGACCGTCGGGGGATGGTTGATGGCCCGTCAGTACGTCGTCGCCACGGCCAAAGCCGACCCCGGACGCGCCGCCACCGCCACGTTCTTCGTCACCCAACTGCTGCCACTTGCCACTGCGCTGGAGCCCCAGATCACTGCCGGGGCGACCCTCTTCGACGACCTGCCCGACCCCATTTACGCCAGCCGTTGACCGATGGCCGGCAGCCGAACTACTTGGTGAAACCATTGCATCAGACGAGGCGAACGCTTCGTCGAAAGCAGGTGTTGTAAAGATCCTCGGGAGCAACCCCGCCCCGGTCGGAGATTTCCTTGACCTTTCGACAGGCTGGCGTGTCGGCGATGAGACTGGAGGTAACCGTTCCGGTGTCGCTCGAACCCCCCGTCGAATCGACGGCGACGGCCCGAATCTCTGGTGTTGACGCCGACGCCGTCAGTCCCCGGGGGAACCCAGGGTGGTGTCCGAAGTGCCACCGGTGTCGAAGGTGGAGGACACCGTATTGGAAGTCGAGTCGGCGATCTTGCGCACTTCCTTCACGAAGCAGTCCAGCTGTTTGCGATCGAGGGTCTTCATCGTCGCCGTCATCGAATCGAGCGTCGTTCGGAACGGGCTCACGTACCAAAGTCCGTCTCGCTCAATGACGGTGAACCCCAGCAGGGGCTTCTTGGCGGATCCGCAAGGGCCCGAGATTCCGGTGGTGGAGACGGGAATGGTTGAAAGATCAATCGGTGTGCCGGTTAGGTCGGTGAATAGCTTGCTCCATCCCGTTCGCCCGCAGCCCTTCTTTTTCTCTCCGTCAAGCACAATTGTGAGGCAATCGCCGCGAAAATCAGCACGTAGATCTTCGCCGTCTTTCGAGGTGAACGATGCCTTGGCCGTCTTGTCCTTGTAGGCGAAATCGATCCTTTGCTTGTTGACCGTGGCATTGAATGTCATCGGCAGGTCAACGATCTGCACAAGTCGACGATCATCGGCGAGATTCACCACGTTCAGTTTGGGGGTGATGTTCAACGAGTACTGCTTACGGACATCAACGAGATTCTTTTCAGCATCGCCGATGAACTCGCCGGCGTAATCATGCAGTGCGGCGAACTCATCTGGAGGAAGCAGTTCGATAACCCGGCGGACATCGAGATCGGCGCTCGCTTGGAGCATCTCGCTCACCGCACCCTCAGGCGTCTTCGATCCCTTGGCCGGAACGCCGGCACCTTTGGCCGGGACTTTGAAGGGCGTGTCGTCGTTGCGACGGGCCGCCTCAGCGATTGAATAGTTCCCCGATATGTACCAGCGTTTCCCCACCTTTTGTACGATTATGGGGCTGTCTTTTGAGCCCGCCGTCAGCGAATCAGTACTGGTTGATGCCTCGGCCTCGTCGATCTGCTTGCCGAATTGATCCCGAAGAAAGTCCCCAAACGGAAGCTTCTTTGGATCGAGTGTTGCCTTGAGCGTGCCCCCGGTAACGATCACCGATGCGAGGTCCGAGCGAAGAACGGTGGACTTCGCCTTGTAGTTCGAGATCTTTGCGGTGTAGCCGCCAACTTTGTCGAGCGTGAAGTTCTTTTCCAAAATTTCGAGCCGACTCAACTCGGCGACCATCGGCACCATCGAGTCAAGCAACACGTCGCGCTCCCCAGGCGCAAGGGCCTTCGACATTCCGACGAAGTCGCCCCTCTCAAACGATCGATAGAAACCCTCCACCGCCTGTTCTGGGGTGTTGGCCTTCTCTCCGCCGGTGAGTTGCGTGTACGCAAACGCTCCACCCCCGGCGATGCCGACGAGACCAAGCGCGGCGAGGGCGACTCGACCGGCGCGACCCTTCTTCGGGGGCGTGAAAGGCGGCGCTGCGGGAGGCACGACCGTGGTCGCGCTTGCCGCCGGGCCGGCATCGGGCACACTCGTGCTCGCACCCGCGCTCGGTTCTGGCTCGGGCAATGCCTCGCTCGATGGCTCGATGTTGTCAGTCATGAGGTCTCCTCTGGTATCGATAAGGCATTCGACGCGCTATCGGCAGGCCGTGGACCTAACAAGAGCCCCCACGCTCCAAGGATGCATACGGCGCCGCCGACGAGGCAAACGTATGGCCCAGCAAGGGTGGTCGGGGAAAAACGGGTTCCGATGGTGCCTGCCCCCAAACCGGCGACGCCGAGCGGCAAACCGACCAAGCCGGAGAGCCGAGTTCGTCCGAGGCCAAGGAGCAGGACGACCATGGACGCCACCACCGGGGTCACCAGCAGCGCAGTGACTGCGGTTCTTCGCACACCGGTGTCGAGCACGCCCAGTTCGTTGGCGATGCGAGCCATGGTGAACGCGCTGCGCTTGACCCCGCCCGAGTCCAGCCAGGGCAGCGCCGCGCCGCCAACCACCGCGGCCGCTCCACCCACCGCCAGCGCAGCGACTACGAAGTCGACCCGTCCCGTCCGCACATCCACCCCGACGACGCTACCCCTGTCGGAGTCCGATCAGCAGACGATCTGCTAGTTGATCTGCTTCTCCCGACCTTCCCAAAACGGGGCGCGAAGCTTGAACTTCTGCAGCTTGCCGGTAGCCGTGCGCGCCAGCTCGTCTCGAAATTCGACCGTGGTGGGGCATTTGAAGTGTGACATCTTCGAACGACAGAAGTCGATAACGTCGCGCTCCGTCGGAACCTCAACCCCGGACCGAAGCACCACGAGGGCTTTGATGGTTTCGCCCCACTTCGCGTCCGGAACACCAATGACACAGCACTCCGCCACCGCTGGATGCTGGAACAGACAGTCTTCGACCTCAATCGACGACACGTTCTCTCCGCCCGAAATGATGACGTCCTTCTTGCGGTCGGCGATGACCACATACGCACCATCGAGGTACCCACCGTCGCCGGTGTGGAAGTACCCGTCACGGATGGCTTTCGAGGTTTCCTCCGGTTGTTCCCAATACCCTTCAAACACCACATTGCTACGCGCGCATACTTCACCATCTTCAGATATTTTGATGCTCACTCCAATAGCCGGGGCGCCCGCGCGAGAGAGAACTTTTGATCGTTCCGCCACGTCGAGCGAGTCATACTCTGCGCGCTTACGGTTTATGGTGAGCAGAGGCGAGGTCTCCGTCAGTCCATATATCTGAATGAACTCCCAACCTAACTCGGTCTCCACGCGCTCAATCGTCTTCGACGGCGGCGGCGCGCCGGCTACCACGATGCGCATGAGATTACGACCGGGCACAGTCTGACCATTGGCCACCCGTTTCTCGGCGGCGTCGAGGGTCATCGCCACCACGGCCGGCGCACCACAGGCGAAGTTCACGCCGTGACGCTCCACTCGGTCCAAAATGTCGGCACCGTCCACCTTGCGGAGAACGATGTGCCTCGCACCCATGCCGGTGACCGCATACGTCTGACCCCAGCCGTTGCAGTGGAACATCGGAAGCGTGTGGATGTACACGTCGCGGTCGCTTACCGAACTGTGCCAACCGAAGGTGACCGCGTTGGTCCACGCGTTTCGGTGGGTGATTTGTACCCCCTTCGGCCGCGCCGTGGTGCCCGAGGTGTAGTTCACCGTTGCGGTCGCGTCCTCGTCCGGAGACCACGCCGTCGGTTCGGCTTCGTCGGAACCCAACGGGGCAAAGAACGCCGCGTCGTTGATTCCGTCGAGCACGATGAGGTGGTCCACGTCGACGTCTTTCACCACGTCGTACTGCTCCGGATCGACCAACAGCACCCGCGCGCCCGAGTGTTTGAGAATGTAGGCAATCTCTTCGGTGTTCAGTCGGAAGTTGATCGGCACCAGCACCCGTCCGTACTTCGACGTGCCCCAGAACGAAATGAGGAACTTGGCCGAGTTCGGGCTCACGATCGCCACCCGATCACCCACCCCAACACCCATATCTTCGAGTCGGCGGGCCATCCCCCGGACCCGGTTGTTGAGCTCCGTATACGTGATCTGACCGAGAGAGCCAGCCACACCCGGCTCGTCCACCACACCAATCCGATCGCCATAGACGTTCGCCGCGCGGTCAAGAAAATCACCAACGGTAAACGGTACCTTCATGGGTGCTCCCCTATCGAGTTTGACAACTGAAACAGTTGACGGCGATCAGTTTGTCAGAAACCCTGCAACAGCTTCCTTTACGGACCGAGCAGCCGCATGGTTGCTGCAAGTCCTGACGGGTAGACAGATGCCAGACTAAGGGGCAATGACTACAGCGTTTGGGTTCGGAAAGATTGGCGTCGTTGGCGGTGGCCTGATGGGCGCGGGCATCGCCGAGGTATGTGCCCGGGCAGGACTGGACACCGTCGTCGTGGAAGCAACCGAAGACGCCCGGTCGCGGGCCGAGCATCGCGTGCAGAGTTCGCTAGAGCGCGGGCTAAACGCCGGAAAGCTTGATCAGATTACGTTCGAAAAGTCGATGGGCAGCCTGGCCTTCGCCACCGATTTTGATGCGCTTGGGGATCGCGACCTCGTCATCGAAGCCATCGTGGAGAACGAGGCGGCCAAGCTCGACGTGTTCCGGCGGCTCGACTCAGTGGTGGTGAGTGAGCACGCGGTCCTGGCGTCGAATACTTCGTCGATTCCGATCATGAAGCTGGCGATGGCGACCAAGCGTCCGTCCAACGTGATCGGCATCCACTTCTTCAACCCGGTGCCTGTCCTTAAACTGGT
>JAYVSS010000213.1:0-2051 GCA_043775075.1 Acidimicrobiia bacterium | reverse complement strand
CTGAGGTGACGGGCCTTATCGTCGAGCGACGCCGACAACTCGACCATACGAACATGACGCTCCACTCGCATGGCCCGGGGCATTGCTTCGTAGGCGACTTCTCGTAGGAGTGGCTCGGCGATCCGCAACGTTCCGTCCGGCCGGTGCCGCACCACGCCCGCATTCGTAAGTCCACTTAGTCCATCGGCCACGCCGGACCCACCGAGAGTTACCAGCTGTTCCACTGTCGCGGTGTCTCCGATCACGGCGAAGTCCTGTAGCGCGGCCCGCTCGGCCACACTGAACGTGTCAAGACGCGCCGCCAACACGGCGCGGAGGCTGACGGGAAGCTGTTGGCGCTCCACCGTCTCGGGACCGTGCAGCGCGGCGAAGGCCAGGAGCTCACGAAGGAAAAGCGGATTGCCCGCGGCCCACGCCAGGAGGTCTTCCGCCGGCGCCGAATCCGGACTCCACAAGCGGGCGAGGGAGCGCAAGCCTTCGAGCGTGAGCGAGCGCAAACGTACGGTGCTGGCCATGGGAAAACTTGTCAGCCAGCGACCTTCGGGACGGCCAGTAAGGACCACGAGCATCGGGAGATCGTTCACCTGAGCAACAAAGTTGGTGAGCAGATCAATGCTCGTCGATGCCATATGGACATCTTCGATCAAGACCAGAATCGGCTTGTCCGATGATCTCGCCTCGGCCAGCCGACGCAGTGCCCAAACCTGCTCCTTACGCAAGGCCGCCGGATCGATGCCTCGCAGGGAGGGGTCAACCTCACCACCGAGAGAACGAACCCGACTCTGCACCGCTTCGTCGTCTATCGGACCGAGCTGAGCGAGAAGATCGCCACCCACGCGGGTACCGCCAGCGCCTCCGTACGGAGGGTAGGTGGAACGCACAATCAGTGCGCCGTCGCCTACCCGCTCGACCAATTCGTCAAGGAGGCGGGTCTTGCCGATCCCCGCGTCACCGGTGAGCAACACCGTGGCGACACGGCGCAACGACGCCGCCCGCTTCCATTGCGAAAAGAGAAAGTCGAGTTCCTCAACGCGCCCGATCATCGACACGTGGTGGGCTTCGGCTGGTGTCGGAATCGATCTGATCGACAGCGCCTGATGGACCTCGACCGGTTCGCGTTTGCCCTTGAGCGTCATCGGCGGACGCTCCCGGAAGTTCACCCGATTGGCTGTCAACTCGTAGGTTATGGGACCGACGAGCACCTCGCCCTCTTTGGCCGCCTTTTCCAGCCGGGCGGCCACGTTGACCGAATCGCCCATCACGGTGATGGCCCCGCCGCCGAGCGCCGTCACCATGACTTCGCCGGTGTTCACGCCGATGGCAAAGCCCAGCCCGGTCTCCACCCGCTGCATCGCCAGCGCCGCCGCGACGGCGCGTTCGGCGTCGTCTTCGTGGGCCTGGGGAATACCGAACACAGCCATGAGTGAGTCCCCGATGTATTTGTCGATCGTGCCACCGTGGGCGACCACGACATCGCTCAGCTGACGAAACGCAGCGTCAATGATGCGCGCCGTATCTTCAGGGTCAGAGTCGTCGGCCAGCGTGGTGAACCCCACCACGTCGGCAAACACCACGGTGGCAAAGCGCCGTTCCTCGGGGCTCGCCCCTCCGGTCAAATCGAGCGCCACCCCGCAGTTTCCGCAGAACGTGAAGGGGGCAGGAGTGGAAAAGCCACAGTCAATGCAGGGGGTGGCGGCCAAACGCTGCCCGCAGGCCCCGCAATGGCGAAAACTTCCGGGGTTCTCCGCTCGGCAGTGTCCACAGTCCATCGCTCGAACCACGATACTTGGGCCACACGCCGGCCGCCCCGGAAGTTTCTGAGCAGCGCTAGCGGTCTGTCGCAGATACAACCAGGCCGTCGACGGGCCGAGATGGCGGCGACAACCAGCCCCGGTGCGAAGCGTCGGCGCGCTGGGTCTTTCGAAGGCCGACCGCTATGCGCGTTTCGGGTAGTCGTAGAAGCCGACGCCGGTTTTGCGTCCGAGCATGTTGGCGGTCACCATGCGCCGCAACAGTGGTTGCGGGGAGACATGGGGATCACGAGTTTCGGC
>JAYVSS010000212.1:0-25509 GCA_043775075.1 Acidimicrobiia bacterium | reverse complement strand
CTATCAGGGTCGGTTTTGACGGCCGTCGTGAAGTACGCATTTTGCACGTCGTAGGTGCTCGCCACAGCAATGCCACCATCTATCCACGCAACATGTCCCTTCCGCCCTGCAGTCGCGCCGACAAAGTAAGCGAGATTACGACTTCCGGCCAAAGCTCATCCACAAGGATCGACGCTACCGTTGAAAAGTCGCAAAGACGCGGGCTTAGGCGCCTGAGATCAACGAGGTGCGATAAGCCCTAGCGAGTGGCGTGCGGGTGCTCTCCGGGAGACCAACGTTAGTGTTACGCACAAACACCGCTTTCACTTGAAACTCGTCAATGGTCAAGGTGTCGGAATAACTCATCGAACTGCGAACCCCGGCCAGCAACTTGGCGACCAACGGACCTCAGCCCAAGGACTGATGAACTATGGACTGACCGTCTGATGGACTGATGGACTGACCAAACTCCGGTAATGATCGATCACCGAGGCGCGGCCCACGACCCCGCACATGACTGGGTCGAACCTGTCCATTCTCAAGGAAACGAACACCGTTGTAACAACGGGTTCACGCCGTCGGCTTTCCCTGAGCGAACCACCCCCGCTACGCTCGCCCAATGGCGCTACCCCCGGCCCTCGAAAGCGCCGCCCGCTGGCGCTGCGACGACGTCCATTCGGAGACCAACATGGTGGCGAAGTCATGCGGATCGAGGGTGCGGTGAGCGGTGCCGCGGTTTCCGTGGCTGGCGTGGAAAAGTCGTTTCGTCGGCGCGGGCAGAGCACCCACGCCCTTTCTCGAGTGGACCTCACGATCGCTCCGGGCGAGCTCGTGACGCTACTCGGCCCTTCGGGTTGCGGGAAGAGCACTCTGCTGCGGACGATCGGTGGACTGATAGATGTGGACGCCGGAAGTATCACCGTCGACGGCGTGGGTCCGGCGATCGCCCGGAGTGAGAAACGGTTTGGCCTCGTGCCCCAGGCGCCGGCGCTCGTGCCGTGGCTGAACGTTGAAGACAACGTCACGTTTCTGGCCACGTTGCACCGACGTCGCAAGGCCCACCGAGCCGACAACCACGGGCCGCTGAGCTCCGCTGAAGTGGACGAGTTGATCCGGGCGGTGGGGCTTGAGCAATTCCGCAAGGCCTGGCCGCATGAGCTTTCCGGGGGCATGCAGCAGCGGGCATCACTGGTGCGGGGCTTTGCCCTCGGCGCGCCCGTCCTTCTTATGGATGAGCCGTTCGCCGCGCTGGATGAAATTACGCGAGCCGATGCCCGCTATCTCCTGCTCGATCTCTGGGCCCGCACGGGTGCCACCGTGGTGTTTGTCACCCACTCGATTCCCGAAGCGGTAATCCTGTCTGACCGCGTCGTCGTAATGGCTCCCCGTCCAGGTCGCGTGGCGGCCATCGAAACGATCGATCTTCCCCGGCCTCGCACCCCCGACATGGAAGACGATCCGGCGTTTCACGACCACGTCCGCAAGCTCCGCGCCGTGTTACGCGAACACAAAGCATGAGTGATCAGACCGCAGGCGTCGGTGCCACGATTCCGGGAGCACGGGCCGCGGTGACACGTCGCCGGCTTTGGGGAAATCTGCTGTGGACCGCTCCAATCGTTGGCGTGATCACTTTCCTTGGACTGTGGCAGGCCCTCATCTGGATCTCCGGGGTAAAGCGCTTCGTGTTGCCCGGGCCATGGTCGATCGTCGTGCACCTGGCCGGCGCGCCGGGGTACTACCTCCGCAACGCTCGGACCACGGTGTGGGAGGCAACCTGTGGATTCCTCCTGGCGTTCGTCTTCGCCATGGCCGCCGCTGTGGTCATGGCCCGGAGCCGATACGCCGAACGGGCGATTGCCCCGCTCGCCGTTCTCATCCAGGTCACGCCGATCATCGCATACGCGCCGGCCGTGGTGATCTGGCTCGGTTTCGGAATACGGCCCATTCTCGTCATCACTTCGTTGGTGTGCTTCGTCCCGTTCCTCCTCAACGGCGTCTCGGGCTTGCGGTCCGTTGACCCGCTGCTCATTGAACTTGCTCGTTCTGTAGACGCCACCGAACGCGAAGTATTGGTGCGGTTGCGATTCCCGTCGGCCCTCCCGTTTCTCTTTTCCGCCGCCCGTATCAATGTGGGCTTAGCCCTCATTGGTGCAGTACTCGGCGAGTTTTTTGCCGGAGTTTCGAGCGGGCTCGGATACGCCGTAAGGACGGCGCAAGCCCGCTTACTCGTGGATCAACTGTGGGGTTCGATCTTTTCCCTGGCCATCCTTGGTTCGCTGGCCACGTTGCTCATCTCCGTCATTGAGCGCTTAGCCCTTCGATGGCACGCTTCGCAACGCTAATAATTCTATCGCCACGGGTCGTCGAATCTACCCGTCACAGTCAAAATCAATCACAACGGAAAACCGAACAAAAGGGAACCTTCACATGACCAACAGAACCACGCGAACGAGGAAGCTGGCGGTTGCCGCTGGACTTCCTCTCCTGCTCACACTTGCCTCGTGCAGCAAGGACAAGGCTACGGACACGACTGTCGCGGCTACCGACGCCCCGGCCGAGACCACTGCAGCTCCAGCAGCGGACACCACCGGCGCTGCGGAGACAACGGCAGCGGCGGAAACAACCGCGACCCCAGCGGCGGACAGCACCGCGGCGGCCGGCGCCGCGCCGGCTATGTCGGCCGCTGACGTGGCCGCTCGCTGTGAGACAAACAAAAAAGTCGGCAAGATTACGTACCTATCGAGCTTCGACTTCGCCGCGGCCGCATCGATCATCGACGTGGTCGAAGCTGATGCCAAGGGGTACTTCAAAGATCTGTGCCTCGATGTGGAACTCAAGCCCAGCTTCTCGTCGGCCAACTATGCACTTGTCGGCAGCGGAAAGGCGCAGTTCTCCTCGGCTGGTAGCTACACCGAACTCGTCAACTTCTCCAAAGAGGGGGCCAAGTTCACCGCCTTCATTGACTATGGCAAGACCCCGATTGAGGGTCTGATTGCCAAAGATCCGGCGCTGGCGTCGGTAGCTGATTTGAAGGGAAAGACAATTGGTGTGAAGGGAGATATTCCGCCGTCGATCGTCGCCCTCCTCAACAAGGCCGGTCTGAAGCGGGGGACGGACTACAAAGAAGTGTTGCTCGACGGTTTTGATCCGAAGGCCCATCTCGCCACCGCCATTGACGCCCTCCCGGTGTACAAGAGCAACGAACCCGGCCAGCTCGATGCTGCGGGCGTGAAGTACAAGCTGTTCGATCCCACCGCCGAAGGTATTCCCGGAAGCTTCGGTCTTTTGTACACCTCGGCCGACTTCGCCGCCAAGAACCCGACCGTGGTCGAAGACTTTGCTCGGGCCGCGCTCAAAGGTATGGAGGACGCGGTGGCCGATCCGGCCGGTGCCGTTAAGACGTCCGTGGCGAAGATCAACGCCGCCGGAAACCAGAACTACCTCACCGAAGCGGGCGAAACGTTCCGTTGGACACAGGAACTGGCCGAGGTCGTCAAGGGCCTTGGTGGCAAGCCGATCGGGGTCATCGATCCGACCGTGTTCGACAACGAAATCGCCAGCTATACCGAGGCCGGAGTGATCAAAGTTCCGGACCCCAAGGCCTACGACGACAAGGTTGCCGCCGGTCTCTATGGTGCTGACGGCAAGGTGACGTTTACCAAACTGGCCCCGTGACGTACGGACCTCGGACCCGCCATTTTCACGTGAGAATCTAATATGCGTGCATATGTACAACGAGGCCATGGCGGTCCCGAGGTTTGTTCCTTTGAAGATCTAACGGAGCCCAATCCGGGCCCGTTCGAAGTTGTTCTACGAGTCAGAGCATGCGGGCTCAATCGGCTCGATCTGTTACAACGCGACGCGCCGCTCGTGCGGGGGTTCCGACTCCCGCACGTGGCCGGCATGGACGTGGTGGGCGATGTCGTCGCTCGCGGGGCCGGGCTCACCGACGGGGCGGGCCCAACAATCGGCGCACGGGTGCTCGTTGATCCGGTGACCACGTGTCGCGTATGCGCCCGCTGTCGCAATGGGCAGGAGCCGTACTGCGAGCAGTTGGAAACGGTCGGATCGACCCGCCCCGGAGGTTTCGCCGAATTCGTTGCGGTTCCGGCTGACCGTTGCTGGCCCGTACCCCCGCACCTGACCGATGCTCAGGCCGTTGCAGTTCCGGTGGCGTACATCACCGCATGGCGGGCTGTGGTTTGCGTGGGTGAGGTGCACCCGTCCGACGTCGTGCTGGTGAACGCCGCCAATGCCGGAGTCTCCGTCGCCGCCATTCAGTTGGCCAAGCGCGTGGGTGCACGAGTGATCGGCACGGCCCGAGGCAAAGCAAAGCTGTCCGCCGCCCTCACCCTCGGGTGCGACGATGTGGTGGACGCCACCGACCCGTCCATGATTGCCGGAGAGGTCCTCGAATTAACCCACGGCCTGGGCGCCGATCTGGTGATTGACCATGTGGGGCCCGCGCAATTCCAGGCTTCGATCGACGCGTTGGCGGTCGAGGGTCGGATGGTGTTCTGCGGCACCACCACCGGGACCGAAGTGCCGCTACAGCTCACCAGTGTGTACTGGTGGGGACGAAAGCTCCTCGGCGCCGGCGGCTATCGGCCAAGCGAATTCGCCGACATGCTCAATGCCGTCAGCGCCGATCGACTCGTGCCGATCGTCGACGGCGTTGCCCCCCTCGGTGAACTACCAGTGCTGCTCGACCGCATGGAACACGGCTCCTTCGTTGGCAAACTCGTCTGCACGCATACGTAGGGCCCGTGCACATACGGGCACTCACTATGTGTACTTATAATGACGCAAGGCCCATGTACTCAACGAGCCGCCGTCGCCACTCGACCCCGCACTTGTCGGCTTGAACGCTGACGAGGGTGGTCTGATCGAGCGGGAGCACACCGTCAAGAAGTTCCAACATCTTCCTGTCCTCAGCGCCGATAGCAATGTCGAAGCGGAGGATGTCGTCGGCCGGGGTGCCGAAGTCATCGTTGCGCCACACCACGAATGTGAAATACATCGTGACGTCGTCAATAGGAGTCGAGAGCAACAGCAGGATGTGTTCGAGCCCGGTCTCGTATCGAATTGTGCTGCGCACCTCGAACGGAAGATGGAAGCCCGAGCTCATCGCCCGCTCCACCACGCTCGTTGTTTGCCCGCTCGCCGTGGCCCCGAGGGAGTTGTTGGCGGTGACTTCGTAGGCATACCCGAACCACCCGTTGTCCAGGTCGGTGAGTTCGAGCTTCGGCACCTTGGTGTCCTGCGCCCGACCAAAGGTGCCCTGATGGACAAAGGGAAAGTGGGTGATGTCGAGGAAGTTATCTGTGGTGCGAGTGGCCGACGTTTGCCACACCTCAACCGGGGTGTTGAGCCGACGAAAACGGGCGTCGGTATCTTCGGGCACGATTGGTAGATCGCCGGCCGGCTCGCCCAAACACACCCACACCAGTCCGTATCGTTCCGAGGCCGCAAAGGTTGTGAGATGGGCACGCGGGGCAATGGCCGACGAGTCCGACGATGGAATCTCTGTGCACTTACCATCGTCGCCAAAGGTCCAGCCGTGATACGGACAGGCCAAACATCCGTCGTTCACCATACCGGCCGAGAGCGGCGCTTCGCGATGCGGACATCGATCCGGCGCGGCGACCACCGCGCCAGACGCGCTCCGGTACAGCACCAAATGGGTGGCGAGCAGGGTGACTCCCAACGGAGAACCTGCCACATCGATAGAGCGGGCGACGGCATACCAGGCATTGCGCAGCGCCTGGTTGCTGCACAACACGTTGGCGTTGGCGCCGAAGGGCCCGGCGGTCGTTGTCTTCATGATGTGAGAACCTTCCGAGGGTGGAGGAAAACGTAATCTTGGTGCGCGGCGATGTGGTGACCGTGAACGCCGACCGAGAGGTGATCAGCAACGGCGCGGTTGCCGTGCAGGGGGACTGCATTGTTGCCGTTGCAACCTTTGCTGCGCTTCGGGTAATACATCCGACAGCGCTCGTTGTCGGTGATGAGCACAGCATCGTCACGCCGGGATACATCAACGCCCACCAGCATCTCACCGGCGATCGCCTGGTGGCATCGTGCATCCCCGATGCCATTGACTCTCAAGATGCGATTTACGGCTGGGCCGTTCCCATTCATTCCGAACATACCGGCGACGACGATGAACTTTCTGCCACCATTGCCGCCGTTGCCGCCGTCACCAACGGCATCACCTGCACGGTGGAAGCTGGAACCGTGGCCCACCCTGACCGGGTGGCTGCGGGCTTGCGCGCAGTTGGCTTGCGAGCGACTATCGGCCAATGGGGTTGGGACGCCGAGGGCGTGCCGTATGGAGCCCCGGCCGACGAGGTGGTGGACCAAAATCGTGACCTCCTCGATCGATATCCGCGCGGTGGTTTGATCGAGGCTTGGGTGACCCTGGTGGGCCACGATTTGATGAGCGATGCTTTGGTGGTGGGCGCCAGCGCGTTGGCCCGCGAACGCCACACTGGCTTCACGTTTCATATGTCGCCCCACGGCGGTGACGCCATAACCTATGTGGCCCGCACCGGCGTGAGGCCGATCGTGCATCTGGATCGCCTTGGCGTTCTTGGTCCCCATGTGTTGATGGCCCACGCAGTCCATCTCGACAACGATGAACTCGATCGCCTCCTCGCCACCGACACGGCCATCGCGTCCTGCCCGTGGGCCTATCTTCGCCTGGCCCAGGGTTTCATCGGCGCCAATAGGCACGATGCATTCCTCGCCGCCGGTGGACGCCTGGGCCTCGGGTGCGACGCCGAAAACGCTGGCGACGCAGTGGACATTCTGCGGGCCGCAGCATTGTTCGTGGGCCTTGCTCGGGACCGATCGCTTGATCCCTTTTCGCTGACCGCCCACGATGCATTGACGTTGGCCACCATCGGTGGGGCCACGGCCATCGGCAAAGCCGACAGCATTGGTTCGATCGAGGTCGGGAAGCAGGCCGACCTCGTGGTGCATGACACTCGTTCTCCGCAGTTCACCCCACGAGCAACCGATCCGACTCGCCAGCTGATTTGGGCCTCCGATGGACGCTCGGTCCGCCATGTTCTGATCGCCGGACGCCGGGTGATCAGCGACGGGCGATGCGTCACCGTTGACCTCGACGCATTGCGCTCCCAGGCCGAGCTTCGACGTGATTTCTTCCTGTCGAAGCACACCTGAACACTAGTGATTGGCTGGGGCGGCACCCACCGGGCTTGGTCTGACCATCAGTCCATCGGGCCTACCTATGTTCGGTAGTGTCGGACCATGAAACCGAACACGCTGATCTTCGTGGACTTCCCGTCGGACGACGTGGCCGCCTGCGCCGATTTTTACGCCAAGGTCTTCGGCTGGGAGGTGGAGGGCCGACCGACCGGAGTGTTCCACCGCGGTGTTCCCGGAGGTTTCTTTCCCCTCGACGATGGCAGCGACTCAACCGTTGGGAATCTTCACGTCGGCTTCTTCGATGTGGCCAACGCCCGGCCGAATCCCGAGCCCACGGGGGTCGATCCGCGGCACGTCGGGCGAGGCGGGCCAAACGGCGGCCAAGGTCTGCGCGTATGGATTCTGGTGAGCGACGACGACTCCGAAGACGCCATTTTGGAGCGGGCCGCAGCGAACGGTGCCACGGTCAAATGGCAGCACCACTATTGGAGAGAATTCAACGGCTTCAACGGTGCCTTCGAAGACCCCTGGGGCACCACGGTAATCCTGTGGACCAAGGGCGGCACCGACCCCATCATCCCGGAAGGCTTTACCCATGAGTGAATCAACGTCTGGTCGTCTGCTGCCAACGAAAGCCCGTTGGACCCACATCGCCCTCCCCTGCACCGACCTCGACGCCACCATCGCCTGGTACGAGCGGTTCACTCCGTTGGAGTTGTTGGAGCGGCGGGAGGATGCCGACGGGCAAAGCGCATGGATCGGCCATCCGGACCAGGCCGACAAGCCATTCATCCTGGTGCTCGTGAGCTTTTTCCGCGATCAGATCAAGGGGCGCCAACCGATCATGGCCCCGTTCGCCCATATCGGTATGGAGCTGCCGACAAAGGAGGCGGTGGACGCCATCGCCGAAAAGGGTCGGGCCGAGGGATGCCTGTCGTGGGAAGCGCAACGCATGCCCGATCCAATCGGATATATCTGCGCGCTTACCGATCCAGACGGAAACATGATCGAGTTTTCGTATGACCAGGGCGTGTACGAGAAGGCCCAAGAGGTCTGGGGCTAGTGGCTTCGGGACCTCAGACGCCGGGCGAGATCTGTCGGGCGTATCTGGAGGCATTCGCCACCGGTGACCCGGACGTCGTCACGGCGCTCGTCACCGAAGACTTCGTCAACGAACATACGGCGGCGCTCGGAAGCGGATGCGAAGGCCGTGAGGAATACGCCCGTCGAGTCCCTGGTTTTCTCAGTTCAATGCCCGGCCTGCGTTACGACGTGGAGGATGTGATCGTTGAAGGCGATCGAGTGGTCGCGACGTACACCCTATGTACACATATTAATGATCGAGACATCGCAGTTCGTGGAGCGATGCGCTTCGTGGTGCGGGATGGCCTCATCACTAAGCGCACAGACTATTGGGACAGCCTCGTCTTCCAGCGCCAGGCCGGCATGGCGGATTGAAACGAACGTCGGTGGCATGGTGCACGGTTGGCTGCTGTTTGCGTGACGGCGGCCCCGACATGACGCCGCTGACGATTCGCTGCCGATCGGCTGCCATCGTCATAACCATGTTGCTACCACGGAAAACGTCACGGAAGTCGTCCAAGAAATCAACCCTCTTTGAGTCCCGAGCCATCGATGGGCGCAGGTCTCGTCGCCAAGTCTTGATTTCGATCGTCAGCGAGTCGGCAGCGACCACGAAGTTGCTCCGCCGCTTCGAAAATCCAAATGACTCGAAGGCCAATTGGTGAGAGCCCGCGTGCAAGGATGACGCCATGCTGCGATGGGCGATTCTGGGGACCAGCTTCATCTCCGAAACCATGGCCAAGGCCATCGAAGCAAGCCCCGGCTCCGTCACCACGGTCGTCGTCGGACGAGACCCGCAGCGACTCGAGGCGTTCCGTGATCGACATGGCATCGCTCGCGCCGTCACGAGTCTCGAAGACGCTCTTGGCGTTCCTGATATCGACGTCGTCTATGTCGGGACGCCG
This sequence comes from Acidimicrobiia bacterium, assembly GCA_043775075.1. Classification (GTDB taxonomy): domain Bacteria; phylum Actinomycetota; class Acidimicrobiia; order Acidimicrobiales; family JANYDT01; genus JANLQX01. Next base: position 16,369 of record JAYVSS010000212.1, on the reverse strand, counting down.
AACCATGTCCACCACGAGGCGACGATCGTCGCTGCCGCCGCGGGCAAGGCGATCCTCTCGGAAAAGTCGTTGACGGTTTCGCTGGAGCAGGCGGACGCACTGCTCGCTTCCGTCCGAGGAACAGTATTTTTCGTCGAGGGTCTCATGTATCTCGCCCACCCGATAATCGCTCGCTTCGTCGAAGTTTTAGGTGACGGGCGTCTCGGCTCGCTCAAGGCCGTCCACGCCAGCTATGCCGCAGACATTGCCCACCTGGTCAACCCCGATGGCCGAGGGGCGATCTACAACCTCGGGTGCTACCCGGCGTCGCTGGTGCAACTCGTGGTCGATGCGATGGGCGGTGACGGAACGTTCGCCGAGTATCAGCTCCTATCTTGCGGAATCAGTTCTGCGGCCGACGGGAACGTCAGTGAGGCAGTCGGTGCCGTTCGGTTCTCCAACGGCGTCTTGGCCACGATCCACACCGCCGAGACGTACGGCAACACCTCCCGCTTCGAAGTGCACGGGACAAACGGAACGCTCACGTTCCTCACCAACCCGTGGCTTCCCGGGAGTGGCGACAACGCGTTCGTATGGCGGGCGTACGACGGCGATCCGGAGACCATCGTCGTTACCGGTCCACTCGATGCGTTCGACCATCAGGTGCGGATGGTCGAGGCTAACGTCGCCGCCGGCAGGTTGGAAGCCGAGCGCCCAAGCCCACGACTCGTTGACTCGATGCGCCTCATCCGGTTCCTGACCGAATGGGAAGCCGCATCCCGCTCCTAAACAGGTGATGTGAGCCGTCGCCTTTTCAACCGCACGCCAGTTCTGCTAGGCCTCATCCGACACAGACCGGTAGAGAGATGTAGGGCAAGCGTATGGCGCCGTATCCGAAGCACGTCAATCACGAACTCAGCGCCATGGCGTGTCCCGTCGGGCTCGACACCGTCGACCTGTTCGGCGAGGGCGCGCAGGAGCACTGGTACGAGGCGTACGAGATCCTGCACCGCGACGCGCCCGTCCTGCGCATTGCCGGCGGTGGTCTGAAGCCCGGGACCGACGCGTTCGTGCTCACCAAACACGCCGACGTCTCCCGCGTGGTCAAGGATCCGGAGCGGTTTCCGCCGCTCTCGCAGGTGCGAGTCGGTGGCTACGCCGAGCAAGGCCTGTCAGCGGAGGAGACCTACACGACGTACCGCAGCTTGATGCAGGCGTCGATGGTGTCGCTGCGCCCGACGCAGGAGCTTTACATCCGCCACCGCAAGGAGCTGACCGACCCGTGGGTCGGGACTGGGGCGCTGCGCCACCGGGAGATGATCACCAAGCATGCGAACGATCTGCTCGACGAGTGGATCGACGATGGCGAGGTCGAGTTCATCACCGGCTTCGCCCGTCCGCTGCCCCAGCGCGTCATGGCCACCGTGCTCGGGTTCCCGATGGAGGACATCCCGCAGCTCGCCGAATGGGGCACTGCGGTCGTCACACCGTTCGTCCATGGCACCGGGCTCAAGCACGAGCTCACCCAGGAGCAGACCGCGGAGATGCTCGCCCGCCTCGAGGGCTTCCAGGACTATATCTACGAGCACGTGCGGGCCAAGCGTCTCGATCCCCACGACGACATGGTGAGCTTCCTGTGTGGCGTCCATTACGAGGCTCTCGACCGCAAGCTCACTGACCTGGAGATCGCCGGAATCGTCCACGCGATGATCCTCGGCGGGCTGGAGACAACGCAGTACGCACTCGAGGAGCAGGCCCAGCTGTTGTGTGAGCACCCCGGCGTGTTCGAACAGTTGCGTCATGATCGGGGGAAGGTGCGGTCGTTTACCGAGGAGGGGATGCGGATGCGCTCGCCCACGCACGGGCTCTCCACGCGTGCCACGTCGCGGGATGAGACCTTCCAGGGTGTCGAGGTGCCGGCCGGCTCGTTGCTGCATCTGCGGTTCGGCGCGGCCAACGTCGATGGAGACGAGTTCGCCTGCCCCTTTGACCTCGATCTCGAACGGGAGGGGCTCACCCGCCACGTGACGTTCTCCACGGGACCGAGGGTCTGTCCGGGGGCCAACCTGTCGCGCGTCGAGCAGCAGATCGCCTGGGGCGTGCTGCTCGACCGGCTCGAGTCAATGGAGTACGGCGACGCCAATAACTGGCTCCACCAGCCCGGCATCATGCTCGGAACGCTCAAGCTGAACCTCAAGTTCACCAAAGCCGAGACCGCGCTGTCGCTCGGGACCGGTCGAACGAGCAGCACTGCTTGACGCGCGGAGAGCCCCCGCGGTAGGCCAACGTTTCTCACGTCGATCGTCTTGGCGGCCAGCAAGCTGGCCGATTCATTTTGCTGCGTCTATTGGTCGGCTCGCCTTCTTAGGGGTGCAGGAGGATCTTTCCGAAGAAGTCTGAACGGGACATTTTGTCCTGGGCCTGGGCCCCGTCGGCGAGGGCGAATACGCTGTCCACCACTGCCCGGAACCGACCCGTTTGATACGTGGCCCATGCGGCGGCGAACTCGTCTGAGGTGTACGCATCGGACCCGAGGATGCGGATGCCTTTTGCGTACAGAAGCCCGAGCGAAGGGATCGTGGCAGTGTCGCCAGTGGTGTTGCCACAACACACGAGCCGACCCCGATGGCGGAGGGCGAAGAGCGACGCCTCCCACAGCGCCGGACCAACAAAATCGAAAACCATGTTGACGCCGCCATTGGATTCATAGGCCCAAGCAGTCACGTCGCCGGTTCGATTGTTGAGCACGACGTCGGCACCGATTGACCTTGCTTGCTCACATTTCGCGTCCGTGCCGGCGGTGGCCAACACGGTGGCGCCGAGGTGCTTGGCCAGTTGGATCGCCGCCACCCCCAGCCCGCTTCCAGCGGCATGAATCATGATTGTCTCGCCCGACTGCAGTTGACCGACGTCGATCAAGGCATGCCACGCGGTGACCCACGACGACGGAAAGCACACCGCGTCGTCCCAGCTCATTGCGTCGGGGATCTGATGCACGTGAGTTTGCGGGACCAGGCAACGCTCGGCGTATCCCCCGGCGACCGTCGCGCCGATCACTCCAAGGTCACCGCGGAGGTCACCCATACCGGCGAGCTTGGAACCACTGGCCACGCCGGCGAGTGACGGATTGACCACGACGCGTTCGCCGATGCGGGCGGGTGAAACATCAGTTCCTACTTGAGCGATGGTGCCCACAACATCCATCCCGGCGATGTGCGGCAGCGTGTTCCCGGGCATCGTGAAATACCCAGCGCGCTGAACAATGTCGAGTTGGTTCAACGCTGTGGCGGCCACGTTCACAATCACGTCGTCCGGGCCCGGCGTGGGGTCGTCGACATCGACGTATTCGAGAACCTCGGGGCCGCCGGTGACGCGGTACAGCAGTGCCTTCATGCAGGCGAGCCTTGCGCTTGCGACGCATCGGTCGAGGGCCAGGCGGCGCGATAACGCTCCACTAGCCAACGGTTGAACTGGACATGGCTCGCCTCCTGCCATGAGTATCGACCCCGGGCGGCGTACCGGCTGTTCATCCCTTGCTGCACCTTGGTGGTGGCATCTTGGTCTTGCGCCACAAATACCTGGACACCGGCATCGCTCATGGCGAAGAGATGATCAAACATTGGATGCGCAAGTGCACTCGGGTGAAGGAGGTAGCCGATCTCCACATCGATGGTGCCCGCGGTCTTCGGACGAACGATGAAGAAGAAGGCCTGATCAGGCGCTGTTCCGAAGCACAGTGTTGGGGGCATCAACGCGAAGGTGGACCGCATCCGCTCGTCTTCGGTGAGGGCGGGGAAGATAGGCAGGAGGGCCTTGGTGGTGGCGTTGAATCCGCCGTCGATATGGGTGTACCCGTTGATACGGAAGATCACGTTGGAGCCGGACTTCCACTCCACCGGAAATGCCGCCAGTTCGCTCGGACAGAAATCTTGGATCGTGTGATGCAACTTGTTGGCGTGGTAGCCATCGTTGAAGTTTTCGAACATCACCTTCCAGTTCCACGGAAGATCGGTCAACGTGAACGTGCCCGGGCACGCGGCATTCTCTAGATCGTAGTGCTCGAGGTAGGGCGCGTAGGTGGCCAGCGTGGGGGCCAACGGCGGGGCGTCGAGATCAAAATGGACGAACACGAAACCCTGCCAGAGTTCAACCTTCAATGGCGGCAGGGGGAAGTCTTTGCGGTCGAAGTCCATCGTGCGTTCCATCGCCGGTGCACCCAGCAGACGACCGGTCAGATCGTATGTCCACAGATGATAGGGACACGTAAATTTCGTACAGTTACCTTCACCCTCAGCCACCTGCATACCCCGGTGTTGGCAGATCGATGAAAAAGCGCGAATCGATTCGTCCTTAGCCCGGGCCACGATGATCGGCTCGGCGTTGGCCGTGGTGGTGAAGTAGTCGCCCACGTTGGGAACGCGGCTCGCCACCCCGACGCACTGCCACTCGCGGGCGAACAAGGCCCCGCGTTCAAACGCCATGAACTCCTCCGATGTGTAAATCGATGGCGGCATGGTGATGGCCTCGGCCACATCAGCCACACTGGCGTCAAAAGAGTGGAGCAGGGATTGGCTGAGAACAGTCATACGTGCGCTTCGTTTCTCTCAGTATCGGCGAGCGGTCCGGATTCAGCATCGGGATGACGCAACAAGAATTTGCGGATTTTCCCCACGCTCGTGCGCGGGAGTTCGTCGAGCAGGGTGATGGTCCGGGGCCGCTTTGCTTTTCCTAAGCGCGCGTGACACCAGGCGTGGAGGTCCTCGATCGAGGGCGGCGAAGACGCATCGGTCGCCACCACGAAGGCCACCGGAACTTCGTCGCGGATCGGATCGGGCGCGCCAACAACGGCGGCCTCAAGGACGAGTGGATGGGCACAGAGCACCTGCTCGACTTCCACCGTTGACACGTTCTCTCCGGCCACCTTCAACACATCGGCCCGGCGTCCATCGAAGAAGAAGCGACCCTCGGCGGTGCGTCGGGCGCGATCGCCGGTCAGAAACCATCCATCTCGATAGGACTCCGTCGTGGTGGCAGGGTCATCGAGATATCCGGCGAACAGAGTCGCCCCGGCGATACCCCGCACGACGATCTCACCCACCTCGTCGGGTTCAGCCGACGAACCATCAGCGCGCTGAACATCGACCTCGCAGCCGGGTGTCACGAAACCCATCGAACAGGCCACGGGGTCAGTGGCATGATCGGTGAGGACGGCCGGGATCGTCTCGGTCATGCCGTAGAGCTGTCGAGGACGACAGCCGAGTAACGATGAGAGAACCTCGTATTGGTCGTCGGCAATATTCATTGCGTACCAACAGTGCCGCAACGAGATTCCGTCGACCGGGGTCGCTCCTCGGGCCAGGATCATGCGAATCGGTGCAGCGAAAAGACTGGCGTGAGTGGCGCGATGGCGGGCCGCTTGCGCAAGGAATCCGGAGGCGGAAAACGTCGCCATCAGCGCTACCGACGCACCGGCCCAAACGGCCGAAGCCACGCTGTAGTACTGGGCGTTAGCGTGAAACATGGGAAGGACAACGAGCTGTCGATCACCGGGCCGAAGGTCCGCTGCGGCGGCCATCGTTGCACCGGCAAAGGCGTAGTTACCCTGGGTGATCTCGACACCTTTCGGACAGCCCGTCGTCCCGGAGGTGAACATCACCGCCGCCCGGTCGGAATCACCTGGCGCCGCCCCATCGAATGGATTCGCCACGGCGAGATGCGCCGCCGGGATCGCCACCGCCGCAGCGGCTTCGTCGATAGCGACAACGGTCACCGGCACGCCGCTCGACGCAACGGCCCGACGGTACACGTCGGCGCGGTCGATCGCGCAGAGCCCAACCGCTGGGCGGGTGCGATGCACGTGCCCGGCCAGCTCATCGGCGCTCCCCATCGGGTCCGACGGCACGATCCATGCGCCAAGTCCCATCGATGCCAACCACACGGCGACAAACGTCGGCGTGTTGGAAAGTACTATATGTACAGATGATCCGACGCGAACACCGTGCGAGTGCAAAGCCGACGCCGCGGTGGTCACCACGTCGTCAAACTCGCCATATGTCCACTGCGTCACATCGCCATCGAGACCTTCGAAGACGAGGAATACCGCAGACGGACGAACGGCCACGGCGCGCTGCCACGCGGACCAAAACGTTGTACCGCTCCACTCGGCGCGCGCAGCAGTCACGACTCCACCTCAGGTGGTGCCACCGGCTGGGGCCGCCGCGGCCGGCGGGCCATAGCCGCCGCCACCGGGCAGATCGAGCCGGACAAGATCGCCGGGGTGGAGCGTGATGCGGGCCTGGGTGCGCACGCTCTCACCGTTCACCGTGAACGCCCCGGCGGCACCTTCGTCGCCCCCAAAGATACCCTTCGGTCCATCAGACAATCGCGATGTCACGGCATTGAGCTGCCAATTCCGCGTGGTGTCCACCGTGAACTCAATCGTTTGCCCGAGGCCGCCGATCTGTTCACCCGCGCCCCCGCTACCGAGACGCAACTTCTTGCTGAGAAAACGAATCGGGGCCGACGCCTCCACCACTTCGATGGGCACTGCGGCCACGCCAGTTGGATACGAGCACGCCGACAGGCCCGGCTTGGTGGCGCGAGCGCCCACTCCCCCGGCATAGGTGAACATCGCGGTAATAAACGGGCGGCCGTCGTCGTGATTCCCGCTCACCTGCATCGTCCACACCGCACCTGATCCCTCCGCCATCGTCTGATCCGGACGCAGAAAAGATAGGGCCTTGAGAAGGGCATTGGGGAGGAACATTCCGACGACGTGGCGAGCCGTGCAGGGCTGCGGCGACACGGCGTTCACGATCGATCCGACCGGGGCGAGCACCCTGATCGGGGCGAGGCTTCCATGGTTGTTTGGCAACTCGGGATTGAGAACGGAACGCACCGTGAAGGTGGTGTACGCGTGGGTATAGTTCAGCACCACATTGATTCCCGACGCACTCGCTCCCGACGAACCTTCGTAGTCCACCAAGATCTCCCCGAGAACCGGATCAACGGTAAGCGTACAGACGATGTCGATGCGGCTCCCGTCGGCCAAGTCAAGCACTGCGCTGCCCGGGTATGTCCCCGCCGGCAACCCTCGTATCGTGGCCCGGGTGGCAGCTTCGGATCGCGTAATGATTTCGTCGGCCAGCGCCTCAATATCGTTGAGTTGGTGACGCTCGCAGAGGGCGAGCAAACGCTGAGCCCCGATCTCCCCGCTGGCCATTTGCGCATGGAGGTCACCGGCCATGTGATCGGGTTGACGCACGTTGGACAGGATGAACTTCCACACATCGTGATTGCGTTCACCGGCAATCATCAAACGACAGATCGGGATCCACAAACCTTCCTCGAACACGTCTCGACCGCCGGCCCCGATGCCGTATCCGCCCACATCGGTGTGGTGGATCGTCGAGCCAAAGAAGGCGATGACTTGTGAACCGACAAACACCGGGTACAGCACCGTCACATCGAGGAGCTGCCCCGCGGTTTTGTACGGATCATTGGTAATGAGCACATCGCCGGGTACGAGTGAATCGGTGGGGTACTCATCGAGCATGGCGACCGCAGCACGGGCCAGCGAATTGATGTGTCCGGGTGTCCCGGTCACCGCTTGGGCCACCATCCGGCCACGGCGGTCGAACACGGCGTTGGCCAGATCACCGGCCTCACGCACGATGGGCGAGAACGCGGCGCGTTGCAGTGCGCGGGCCTGTTCGTTCACCGTCGAAATGAGACTCTGCCAGAGCACCTCCAACTCGATGGCGTCAAAGGTATGCGTGCTGACATCAGGCATGAGCTTCTCCATGACTAGTGCGTTCCAGCGGTTTCGCGCTCGGCAATGATCGAACCATCACCGGCCACGGTGGCATTCCATCCCGGTCGGATCACGGTGGTGGTCTCGCGCTCTTCCACGATGACGGGACCGATCAGCCGTTGACCACGACCAAGATCAACCCGCTTGAACACGGGAGTATCAAAGGCCGGCTGTCCCCGTCGGAAGTAAACCGGACGGCTCCCGTGGGCCGCTCCGTCAACGTCGTGAAGAACCACGAGCGGCTCAACCGACGATGCGGGAGCAAACGCCGACAACCGCCACGTGACCGCTTCAACACCAATGTCGGGAATCGTCAGTCCGAACGTTCGTCGGTATTCCTCTTCAAACGCCAGCACGACCTCATCGACGGTGGCCGGCCACGCCTCGCCCTCGCCCAACCAGATCGTGAGTTCGTTGCCCTGGCCAAGGTACCGAGCGTCGAGTCCGTAGCGAAAGCGAATGCGGTCGGGCTCTACCCCGGCGGCGATAAGTACGCGTCGGCCCTCATCACGCAGCGCATCTAACACCGTGTCCCGCTCAGCCGGATCAACCGACGCAATCGGGCGGACCATGCTGCGAGCCACATCGATACGCACCGGAGTAACGAGCGTGCCGAAAGCCGAGAGCACGCTGGCGTTAATTGGAAAGATCACTCGAGGAGACTCCAGCAACTCCGCCACTCCACAGGCGTGAAGCGGGCCTGCGCCGCCGAAAGCCAGGAGCGTGACTCCACGTAGGTCCACCCCCTGTTCCACTGCGTGCATACGTGAGGCAGCCGCCATGTTTTGGTTCACCAACTCGTGAATACCGGCGGCGACATCGCCTTCGGGAAGTCCGAGAGGTTCGGCCAGCGAACGCAGCGTTTGGTTGCAGCTCTCCTGGTCAAGAACCATGTCGCCACCGAGAAAGAACTCAGCGTCCAACAGACCGAGGGCCAGGTCGGCATCGGTCACTGCCGGGCGAGTGGCGCCACGCCCGTAACACGCCGGCCCAGGGTCGGCCCCCGCCGACTCCGGCCCCACCTTGAGCAGACCAAGTTCGTCTATTCGCGCCTGGCTTCCACCGCCAGCACCGATTTCCACGAGATCAACCGAAGGGACCGAGACCGGAAAGCCCGACCCCTTTTTGAAGCGATACATGCGGGCCACTTCGAAGGTGTTCGTGAGTTGCGGTTCGAAGTGATTGATGAGACATGACTTGGCGGTGGTTCCACCCATGTCGAAGCACAACATGCGTTCCTCGCCGAGGCGCCGAGCAAACCAGCTCCCGGCCAATGCACCGGCGGCGGGGCCGGACTCCACGAGTCGGATCGGTGCGGCCGCAGCATCGGCCGCCGAGACCACACCTCCGTTCGAGAGCATCATCAACACCGATCCGCCAAAGCCTTCACTCACCAACCACTTCTGCAACTCCGTGAGGTAGGGGCCTATGACCGGCATAGTGGCGGCATTGCACGCCGTGGTGATCATGCGGGGGAACTCACGGATTTGCGGGGAGATCTCGGCCGAGATGCATACGGGAACACCGAGCGCCTGGCTCACCGCATCAGCCACGATTCGTTCGTTTGCTGAATTGGCATACGAGTTCATGAAGCACACGCCAACGGACTCCACCTCGAGCTGCCGCAATGTCTCGCAGAGATCAGTAAGCGCACGTACATCTGGGGTTTGGCGAACCAATCCGCTCGGATCAGTACGTTCGCTTATTTCTAGGATTCGATCGCGTGGAATCGGTGGTGCCGGAAACTCGATCTGCAGGTCGTACATGTCGTAACGATGCTCGTTGCGAATGAGGAGCGTGTCACCGAAGCCGGTGGTGGTGATCATCGCGGCGCGACCAATCTTGCCTTCGATCAACGCGTTGGTGATCAGCGTGGTGGCATGCACGATTGGAGCGGTGATCTCAGCCGGGCGCACACCCGCCTTCGCCAATAATTGCGTGACCCCGGCCCGCACGCCGTCGAGCGGAGCACCGGGCGTGGTCAGCGTCTTGTCCACCACGACGCAGCCCGACGAAGCATCGAACAACACCACATCGGTAAACGTTCCGCCGATGTCGACGGCCAGCCGCCAATCAGCCGTCATGACGCGCTCCGAGTGAGTTCGTCGATTGGCGTGCGCGGTGGGGCGAACACATCAAGAATCCACACTTCATTCAATTCCTCGTCGCCAACGAACACACTGTCCCCGTGCCACATCGTGGGCGGCGCGAGGTACGTGTCACCGGGATGCAGCACGTGGCGGGTCTCGTCCGAGGCGTCACCGATTCGAAAGTCGAGTGCCCCGCGCATGATGATGCCAAGCTGTTCGTTGTCATCATGGTTATGCAGGACCGACCCGAGCGCTCCACCGGCGATCCGCCAGAACCACAATTCCAGGTTCTGCCCACGAATGATCCGCCGACGAAACCCGTCCCGTCCCGTTTCGACGAACGCGGCGTCGTCGAAGAAGTGGAGGTAGTGCGAGTCGGTCATTACATTCCTCCTACAGATCGATCGGATGTTTTCACAGCAGACGCTCCACCATGCGACGTTCGACATCATCGAGATGGGCGACCACGGCGGCTACCGCCTTGCGGGTATGCCCTTTCACCACGGCGTCGGCGATGGCTTGATGGGCGTCGGTCGACGTGGCGATGATCTCCGATACCTCGGCCCGATTCACTTCGGCATAGAGCAACGATGCGAACTCGCCCGAACCAAACAACGACGCCAGCGCCTTGGCGTGCACCTCGTTCAACAACGGGTTCCCACATGCGCGAGCGAGGGCACCATGAAACTGCCGATCGATGTCTCGGAACTCCACCAGGTTCTTCGTCCTTCGCGACGCCAACTCGGCAATGATCGCCCGGTCGTCGTTGGTCGCTCGCCGGGTCGCCATTTCCACGATCGCCGGCTCGATGACCTGGCGCACTTCGAAGAGTTGGATGACAAGGGCTTTGCGATCATCGCCGGTGAAGTTCACCTCGGGAAGTCGCTCGGCCACAACGAGACGATTGCCTTTGCGCTCCACGTACCCGGCGATGACCAAACCCTGTATGGCCTCGCGCACCGAAGTTCGGGCCACGCCGAATTCCTGGCAGAGCACTCGTTCGGCCATCAACGCGCTCCCGGGCGCGAGTTCCCCGGTGTGGATGGCGTCGGCCAAACGCTTGCGGATTTCAGCGGAAACCGTCTGACGAGAAACAGGTTCAAACGTTGTCAACTTCGGCACGGGACCCACTCTTGTGGTGGGTTCGCAGCATCCTGCCAACCCGAGTTTTGGACTGATGGTCAGACCATAATCTATTCAACGGGCAGCTACTGCGACGCCAGCAGGACCCTCTCTCCAACCGGCAACCGAGACCGCATCTTCAAGAGCTTGCTCTGGCCTCTTCGCCTGGCGATTGACAGGCAAATACGAAGCGCTCATAGTGACCGCACACCGTGAATCCGAGCTTTTCGTACACGCTGCGGCCCATCCCGCTGGACTGAAGAGTGACGCATTCGGCATCGGAATCGAACAACGAATTCGCCACCCACTTCGTTATTTCTGCTCCCACCCCGCGTCCCCGGTGTTCGGGTGGAGTGCCGACAAAATAGATTCCGCCGGTTTGGCCGTGGAGGAATCCACATGCCGCTCCGACGGGAATTTCGTCATCGAAAGCCACCGCCCAGAATGACCCCGACGCGGCGTAGTAATCCTGGTCCTGCAGAATCCAACCCAGGCCAAGCGACCCGTAGCCAGCCTCAGCGGTCAAACCGAACGCAGCGAAGTCCTGCCGGTTCGTGGCCAATCTCCCGTCGAAACGCGATGCTGTGCGGGTGATTCGATGCCTGATTGACATCGCCGGAGGCTTGTTCGACTCCGCCGCTCCACCGACTCGAATGACGGTCGCTCGGAGGTCCGCGTCATCGGTCGGAACCCACAATTTGAAGGTCCGGTTGAGTCCGGAGAAGAACTCGTGAGTCTCACGAACGAAGCGGCTCGGACTGCTATCCGGGTCGGTCTTGACGGCCGTCGTGAAGTAAGCATTTTGCACGTCATAGCTACTCGCCACGGCAACACCACCATGAACCGAGGCGACGTGGCCCTTGCGTCCCGCCGTCGCTGCGACAAAGTAAGCGAGATTACGACTTCCAACAGTGAGGTCCTCCACGTCGTCCACGCTACTGTTTCAAAAAAAGCGGCCGACTTCAACTTCCGCGTGACCGGGTTCGCTACATGTTCGCGAGTTTCAGCCGGGTTCGATCAGCCGGGTGCGATCAGCGCCGGAAGACCAAGGTCGCTGGCCCGGGTTCGTGCTTGCTCAACCCATCGGCCGTCGGCGAGTCATGTCTACGTGTGAGGACGATGGGTGCCCACATGAGTTTGGTGGGGCCTACGTATCGGCGGAACCCTTCGATGACCTGCAGGAGAGCCAACTCGTACGTCGCCGAAGTTCAACAGCGACATTGCGATACTCGGTGACGACGGTTCGCCACACATCGGCCTGTCGGTTTCCAAATGGCTCCTGGCACGCCGACTGGTAAGCGCTGTGTGTTGTTGCGCGCCGCCTGGTGAAACAAGAGCGGTTCCGGCGATGCGCCGTATCGTCAACTGCGAAACTCACCCGATCCAGGCGAGTATCGCGTCGAGCAGTTCGGGCCAGCAGTCGTCCTGGACGTAGTGACCCGCCGGGGAGAAGGTCTGGTGGGGCTGCCCGGCGGCGCCAGGGATCGCGTCGGCGAACAAGGACTGGAAGCTGCCGAGGACGACGTCGCCAGGAGCCCAGAGGGTGAGCACAGGTTTCGTCCACGCCCGCAGCACTTCCCAGGCTGCACGGTTGGCCGGAACAGCCGGATCGTCGGGCGACGTCGGAACGAGCAACGGGAATTGTCGGGCGCCGGCCATGTGCTGTTCGTCCGGGAACGGGGCGCGGTACGCGTCGATCTCGGCCTCGGTGAGCTCCCGAGCCCGGACCGCACGCTTGAGCATTGCCCCGCAGTCCATGAACGGCATCGCCTGCGAAACGCGCTGCCACATCATGAACCCGTCGGTCATCGGCGACCCGTCGGGCAGGGCGGTGTTGGCGATCACGAGACGATCGAAGCGTGAAGCGTTCTCGGCGGCCAGGCGCAGCCCGAGCAGGCCGCCCCAGTCCTGGCAGAAGAGCATGACGCCGGTGAGATCGAGGGACTCGATGAAGCGGCGGACCAGGCGACGTGTCCGGCGTAGGTGTAGGCCGCCCGTTCGACCGGCTTATCGGAGCGGCCGAACCCGATCAGGTCAGGAGCAACGACCCGCCGCCCGGCGGCACGAGTCCGGGGATCATCCGCCGGTAGAGATAACTCCACGTGGGCTCGCCGTGGGGGAGGAGCGTGACCGGCCCGTCGAGGGGACCCTCATCGAGGTACGCCATCCGCAGGCCATCGACCTCGATGTAGTGCGGCGAATAGGGAAAGTCGACAAGTGCGGCGAAACGGTCGTCCGGTGTGCGAACGAATCCAGTGCCGTCGGGTGTGTGCTGCGCAGTACGTTCGGGCATGGAGGGGAATCTAGGCGCCATTGATCGATTGCTCCATGCCGCAGGCAGGCGAAAACGACGCCATGCGGTGCTCGGGGCGGGGGAATCCGGTCAGTTACGGTTCATGGTTCACGCCGCCGATCGCAGATGGGGCGAGGACGACGCCATCCGGTGCTCGGGGCGGGTGAATCCGGTCAGTTACGGTTCATGGTTCACGCTGCGGGTCGTGGTTCATGCCGCCGCCGGTCTTCGCCGGGGTGGTCCGGTTCGCATGATCTGGCCGTTGGGGAGTTCGATGGTGAGTTCGCGCTTGGGTCCGAGGGTCAGAAGCCATCTGCCTTCGTGCGCGCCGTGGTGATGCTTGCTGCAGAGCGGGAGCAGGTTGGCGAAGTCGGTCGGTCCGCCGTGTCGCCACCAATGCAGATGGTGCGGCTTGGTGTGATCGAAGGCGACCGTGCAGCCGGGTACTGCGCACGTGGCGTAAACGGCGCGTAGTGCACGTCGTTGGGCGCGGTTGGCGAGGCGGGTGGTGCGGCCTAGGTCGAGTGCACCGCCGACGTCGATCACCGCTCCGTCTCGGACGATCACCGGTCGAATCGTGGCATTACGCCAATGGTGCTTGATCCGTGACCATGGGATCGTGACGGGGATACCCCAATCCACGGTTGGATTTCCGTCTAATCCAAGGCAAGTGGTATCGATCACAACGGTGAATTCGGGCCGACCGAATCGTGTTGCTTCCGTCCCCCACTGCATTTCGAATTCTTCCCATTCCTCGCATGACGATGGCTGTTCCGATGCAGGGTCGTCCACTGGCTCTGCCGCAGTGGGGGGTGCCGGCCTCGCCTTCGACCCGATGAAACCCTTGGTCAAGGTGAGCAGGGCGAGGGCCCGAAGATGATCCTGCTTCTCACCAGCGTCGGTCGGTGCGGTGGACGGGGTCTTCGTGGCAAACATCGCCGCCACCGCCGCCTCGATGCGGCCATGAAGGTGCATGCCGGACTCGGGGTCGAAGGAGCCGGAGAGACGCCACATCCCGGTGGCCCGATCGGTCCATGTTCGCAGTCGGGTGGCGCGACGCTGGCGTTCCAGCCGGCTCATCCCGCCGTCGGCGGCGATCCGTTCTGCCGCGGCCTGCAGACTGGCGGCGAACTCTTCGGGGGTCGAGCCCGAGGCGCCAGCGCGTTCGATCAATTTGGGTGCCGCTTCGGCGAGCTGTGCCTTCACCGGTCCTTCGAGCGCAGCGAGAACCTTGGCGAACACATCGACGTGCTCACCTCCGAGAACTCCGGCATCGAGTGCCTCCGACAACTCCGGAGTGTTGGCCAGCACGGCAGCACGCGCAACGACCTTGGCACCATGACGATTCGATCGTTGGGCGGACTTCGCCACATCGCGTTCGGGCGTGCCCGTGACGGTCTCCAGCCGACGGGCAACGACGGCTTCGACCCGATCGAGTCGGGTCCGAACGCCCCGAATGTCGTCGAGCAAACCCCGCAGTTCAACCGCCCGAGCAGTAGAAAAGTCGACGCGGCGGAACCCCTTCATGATCTCCTGCGGGTCGGCTGTTTCCATGGATGCAATTGTACGAAAGGGGGTATGACAAACCGAGGTAATTCATCCCACTTCCTGCAAGAATTTCCAGAAAGATCGCGCGATCCGATGGGATCTGCTCGCCGGGTGCAACCAGCCCTGCTCGATCGTTGCCCTAGCGAGTGGCGTGCGGATGACTCTCCATAAGACCAGCATTGGTGATCCGCACAAACACCGCCTTCAGCTGCAATTCGTCAATGGTCAACGCATCGGAATAACTCATCGAACTACGAACCCCGGCCAGCAATTTGGAGACCAACGGACCGACCGCGCCGCGGTACGGCACCGTTCCCTCCACCCCTTCCGGTGCGCGCTGCTCGAGGTACTCCTCGTCGATCTCGGTACCTTCGCGGTGAGCACGACGCTCCAGCGCTTCAAACGACGCCATCCCCCGCACTCGTTTCACCAGACCATGCGGGGACTGCTCGACCTCGCCCGGACTTTCCGTCGTCCCGGCAAACATGGAACCGATCATCACGCTTTGTGCGCCCGCAGCGAGTGCCTTGGCGATGTCGCCACTCGTGCGAATTCCTCCGTCGGCAATGACCGGCACATCGAGTCCGGCACAGTCGTTTACTGCGGTGAGCTGGGGCACGCCAACCCCGGCGACGATACGGGTCGTGCACACACCGCCCGGACCCACCCCCACCTTGATCGCATCGGCCCCCGCCGCGATGAGATCCTCGGCGCCATGACGGGTGGCTACGTTGCCAGCGATGAGATCGGTCCTCGGAAACTCTCTCTTAAGCGCGCGTACGGTCTCGATGGCGTGATCACTATGCCCGTGGGCGATATCGAGCACGAGAGCGTCGACTCCCGCTTCCACCATGGCTCGAGCGCGATTGATCGCGTCACGATCGGTTCCAACCGCCGCTCCCACCTTCACGCCGCCGTCCTTCACTTTGGTAATTTGGGCACTCTGTTCCTCGACGGAAAGGAAGCGGTGAATGATCCCGATGCCGCCGAGCTTGCCGAGGGCTAGGGCCATTTCCCATTCGCAGACCGTGTCCATGTTGGCCGCAAGAATGGGGATGGCAATGTCCACATTGCGGCTGAGTTTGGTGGCCACGCTGACCTTCTGGCGACTCCGCACGGTGGAGCGTTGGGGGACAAGCAGCACGTCGTCGAAGGTCAAACCGAGCCGAACAGAATCAAGATGCACGCGAAAACGCTACCCCCTGCCCGGAG
Organism: Acidimicrobiia bacterium; assembly: GCA_043775075.1. Classification (GTDB taxonomy): domain Bacteria; phylum Actinomycetota; class Acidimicrobiia; order Acidimicrobiales; family JANYDT01; genus JANLQX01. Next base: position 312 of record JAYVSS010000212.1, on the reverse strand, counting down.
CGCGCCTCCGCTCTAGGAGCGGGCTGTGGCGGAAAAGCGCACCAGTGGCAAAAATACGCAGCGCTTTTGCGACACTCATGCGCTTTTTCGCCAGCGGGCGGCCAAACCTACGAAGATCTCGGAGATTGGGCTGGGCCCGGCCACCGTCCATCTAGCCGGGCCGACACTGAGAGAATCAATCAGTGAGCTTCTTTCAACGGAACCGCAAGGACCTGGCCGATCGGGGCATTGACCCGAATCGGCTTCCGCCGGGCCAGTACTTCACCGATCGTTTCCCCGTGCTCCATGTGGGTGACGTGCCGAAGTACCAAA
>JAYVSS010000211.1:0-2488 GCA_043775075.1 Acidimicrobiia bacterium | reverse complement strand
CGTTTCCGTCGAGCTGATCATTCGCGGCATATGTTGCTTGCGGCCGGGGGTGCCCGGGCTTTCCGAAAACATACGTGTACGTAGTGTTGTTGGACGTTTCCTCGAACATTCTCGTATTTGGGAGTTTAGCCGTGCTGGTACCGACGGAAGCCGGGCGTGGTTCATTGGTTCGGCGGACATGATGCCCCGCAACCTCGATCGTCGGGTGGAGGCAATCGTACCCATCCTCGACGTCTCGCTCCAGCGCCGAATGGTGTCGATCCTCGATTTGCTGCTGTCGGACAATCAACTCGCGTGGAACCTGGCCCACGATGGGGGTTGGGCCAAAGTCGATCCCCACGGAATCGACCCGGTCAACTCCCAGCAGCAACTTTGTGCGCTCGCTATCATCCGATCGCACTCCTCCTGAATAGCGTTGCCGAAGGTTCCAAGTCGTGCCCCTTATTCTCGTTCGTCATGCGCAGGCAGGATCTCGCCAGGATTTTCACGGCGACGATTCTCTGCGACCGCTCACCGGCCGTGGCCGCCATCAGGCCGCCGATATCGCTGGGCTAGTGAAGGAGTTGGCGGCGGGGCTCGACATCACCATTCGAACCAGTCCCTACCGCCGTTGCGTCGAAACCATTGCGCCTCTCGCGGCATCGCTGGGAATAGTCGCGTCGGTCGAATCCAGCCTGGCTGAGGGACCGACCGAAGAGGCGCGCCGGGCGGTGCGGGTGATTGCGCCGCTCCTGAACAAGCGCGCTGAAGTGTGGTGCAGCCACGGGGACATTATTCCTGCGGTGATCGAAATGCTCGCCGTGCAAGATGGGCTGGACCTCGGGAAGGAACCGAGGGTGCAAAAGGGTTCGATCTGGATTCTGGGGACCGACGAAGATGGGTCGTTCAACGAGGCGACCTACATCGGCCCGACCTGCTGACGATCGGCATGCACCCGCAATTCACCCGGCGTTTCACTGTTGGCCCACGAACGCCACCGTCGGGTTCGGTCCGAGCTATTACCGTATTGGCGTGAGAATTGACCTTGCCCAGGAGCTTCAAGACATTGACCGCAAAGTCACCGAGCTGTTCGCCCTCGTTGGCGAGGGTTTGGCGGCGGCGACCGATGCGTTACTGGCTAGCGATATCGACGCAGCATCGTCGGTGGTGGCGCGCGAACGACTGATTGACTCGCTCTACTACGACATCGAAGGCCTAGTCCAGCGCCAATTCGCGTTGGCTGCGCCGGCGGCGACCGATATGCGTTATCTGCTGTCGATGCTGCGCATCGTTCCCGAGCTAGAGCGCAGTGGCGACTTGGTTGAGCACATTGCCAACCGGGCGTTACGCAGTCTGGGCGTGGAACTGACCCCGCGAATTCGTGGCCTGGTGGACCGAATGGGTCGCGTCGGCGTGTTGTTGTGGCGCGGCGCAGCGGAGTCGTATGCCACGCGAGATCCTGGCAAAGTGTTCGAGCTCCGCAACCTCGACGACGAACTCGACGAGCTTCATGTTGCCTTGATCGCCGAAATCGTTGAGGCCGAGCTCCGCCTTCCAATTGCCATTGAGATGGCCTTGGTCGCCCGGTTCTTTGAACGGCTGGGGGATCACGCCGTCAACGTGGCCAACCGGATGAAATATGTGGCGACCGGTGAGCATGGCCCGACGCATTAGGCGTGGGTGATGGTTGGGGTCTGGCGGTGGTGGGCGGGGCCCGACGCATTAGGCGTGGGTGGGCGGAGAAATCCGTGTGTCGTTTACCTGTCGTTCATCTGGCGTCTAGGTCAGCGTCACGTCTACTCACTTGACTGAGGTACGCATGCGATCGTTCGACAGGAAACGCCCGTGACCGCCTCCCTATCTCCCACGTCCACGCCTTCCGTGTTCGACGGCGAGCAACCCAGAACGCTGTCGGCTCCTCTCAGCCGTGGTGACCGGATCTATCGAGGCGTCACCGTAGCCGGAGCCTTGTTCAGCCTCCTGCTAATGGCACTCATCGCCTTCTTTTTGTTTAAGCAAGCGTGGCCGGCGTTGAGCAAAGCAGGCGGATCGTTTTTCACCACGTTTGATTGGCGGCCAGACGACACGCCTGCTGTTTACGGTATCGGCTCGATGTTGTTTGGCACGGTGGTGATCGCCCTGATCGCACTGGTTGTGGCCGTCCCGATTTCCATCGGAACGGCCCTCTTCATCAACGAATACACACCGCTTCGCTTTCGTAAAGCATTCGTAACGATGGTTGATCTCCTCGCCGCTATCCCGTCGCTGATTTTCGGTCTTTGGGGCCTTTCATTTTTCCAGCCCAGGCTCGATGGAGTGGCCCGTTGGTTGTCTGACTGGCTCGGTTTCATTCCCATCTTTAAGACGAAAGTGCCGATCTTCGGATCATCGCTTTTCGTGACCGGCTTGGTGCTTTCCTTGATGATCATTCCGATTATCACATCGATTGCCCGAGCGGTGATGGCCGAGGTCCCTCGCGTCTATTGCGAGGCTGCTCTGGCGCTCGGCG
>JAYVSS010000210.1:0-19690 GCA_043775075.1 Acidimicrobiia bacterium | reverse complement strand
CCTGCGTGAGGCCAGAGTCGGCAAGGGCAAAGTCGGCGGCGCCGAGGAGCGTGAAGTGGTCGTCGGCCATCCACCGAAGGAGCGCGGCGCCTTCCTCGCGCTCGCCTTTCGCCGCGGATTGCTCGGGATGGGTGGCAATGTCGTCAGCGAGGGACCGGGCCCTCTCGCGTAAGGATGGCCAATCGGTTACCGCTGCGCGGACATTACCAAGCGTGCCTAGAACATCGGCTTCGAGGGCAAGTCGATCGCCGTCGTCGGCGATTCGTGCCAGTTCAAACAACATATGGGATTCCGTTAGTGGCGGGGTCCTTTCGGAAGCATCTGCCCCGACTTCGCTTGAACCGAGCGGGACGAGTCTCGTTGCGTGACCGTCGCTTGTTCGGTTGACTCGCAGAACCGGATGAATGATCAGCTCAACACTGTGACCTCGACGCCGGGCGGCGAGAGCGACAGAATCGACGAGAAACGGCATGTCCTCGGTGACCACATGGAGATACGAGGTCGACGTCCACGACGCGCCGCCGCGATGCGTAGGCGTTATACAACGCACAATCGGTTCTCCGAGCCGACGTTGCCCGCTCAGGGCCCAGTGCGACGCCAGAACGTCGAGCAGTTCTTCCGTCGGGCGGCTTCTGAGATCATCGGTCGACACCCCGCTAAAGAACTGGGCGGGTAGGTCAGGGGACGACTCATTGTCGGCGTGAGCGCGCCATCCGACGAGGAGCGCATCGATCAAGTCTGTTCGCTGATCTCCATGCTCCGGTCGGCCGACTTCAGTCATACGTGCCCCTCAGGCTCTTAGTGCGCAGCAGCGCGCTCCCTGGTGGGAACTTATCGGAGCGGGCGTTCGTGATGTTGTCTTGCCGATACGTTGACGTGAAGGAACGACTAAATCCGTCCTAAGGTCCTGGGGGACCTGAAAGACCGTCACTCGGCCCGGCAAAGCAGCGCGACCTGGGTCGGCTCGATCCGGAGGATCCACGGCCGCGATCCAGGCTCCGATGACCGATGGGGAATGTCGGCAAGGAGTTCCTCCAATGCACCACCGCGCCCGGGAGCGTTATTCCCCTCGCCTTGGGCGCCGAGTTGGGCGGCGGGAAGGTTGGCAAACCCGCTTCCTCTCAGACGGGCCCGCACCGTCACGCCACTGGCGGCAGAATTTACGTCACCTCCGGGAAGCCCGACGCGCCACGAAACCCCGGCGATCGGCGCCACGATGTCGGCGAATGCGCCTCCCCCCGTTGCGGTAAACGTGGTGCAGGAGCCCCGCGTCTCGATCCGCACATTGGCTTGATCCAGGGTGACTGGAACCTCACCAGAAAAGTTGAACGCCGAGTCTGCGATCGCCGGAGCGCCGGGCACGACCTTGAGGAACGTGGTGGCGTCGAAGTAGTCCACGATCCGGCGTTCGTTCTCCGTGATCGCTTTTGGAACGTGGAGTGGTACCGGACTTTTCGCGTCAGCGATGAGTCCATTCAAGCGATCGGCGGAAACCTGGGGCGCGAACTCAGGCTCGGGCTGAAAGTCTGGCGCGAACACCACCCCATTACTCTGCGCGCGTACGAATGCCGCCAGCGAGACTTGGGTTCGGTGATTGTCTCGTCGGAACTCCTTTGCGATCTCGCGAAAGCTTCCGACCCCTCCGCCAATCGCCCCAAGCGTGGCGATGGCCGTGAAGGCTGACGCCACCCCGATGCGCCGGGGCCATCGCCAGCCGTTGAGCAACTCCGTCAAAAGCAAGCAGGCCTGGACGGCAAAGACATAGACATAACGGCCGCTGGCCGGCAGAGCATTGCCCGCCCTGGCCCACGACACCAAAACCAGGTCGACGATCAACCCAACGACAAGTGCTCCCACCCGAGCGAAGTCAATGGTTCGTCGACGGACGATGATGATCACGATGGCCAGGGCGGCAAAGGTCAGTCCTGCTGCCGTGGCCCATCGGGAACCCAATCCGATAGCACCGGCCACACCGCTCGCGTACACGCGGAAGCCGAACGCAACGGCACCGGCGAGTGCCGCAGTGTGACGCGCTTGATCTCGTACGTTCGCATACCAGATGACGAACGCCAGAGCAGGCGCTCCGGTGGCTACCGTCCAGCGTAAGAACGTTGCCCTGGTGCGGCTTCGAACGATCCGATCGAAGCCGACCGAAACGACTCGGGCAACTCCCAAGCCCGAGGACACAACGGCCAACAGCCCGAGAATTCCGACGACCAGCGCACGAGTGTTGGCGCTCGCTGGTGAATCGTGTTTTACGGTCCGATCGACGAGGTTGAGCGCGCTGACTCCGGCGACCAGGGCGAGCGTGAAGGCCATCACGATGGGTGAGAGGATGATCGGAGCGCCGCGTCCAAGGAGGGCGACGAGGAGTGCCGGTACGAGTGCCGCCCACGGCCCCAGGCGACGGCGGGCGTAGAAGTAGATCGAGAACGCTAGGCACGCGTGGACGAACGCAGCGATGCCGACGAGGACTTGGTAGTCGTACTTCGCGGTGATCCCGATGAGTCGATAGATCCCGACGAGGACCATCACCGGATGGCCGTTGTGCGGCTGCAGCCACTGATCGATGGCGCTTGGAATGTACGTCGGCCGACCACCGCGTCGGTCGAGAACGAAGTTCCAATCGTCGAACGCCACGATTGTTCCGCGCATCACCACCACGCAGAGCGCGACGATGCTTGCGAGGGTTACCGCCAACATGGCGAGGGGAGTGCGTCGTTGGTAAACGCGCTCCCTGATGCTCATGCTTGTAGTTTGTCAGCCCCTCACTGCTCAGGTGCCGCGGCAGTTCGAGGATTCCATCGGGCCGTTGTCATGTCGACCCTATGTCCACGTACTTTCCACACGACTCCCTCGTCTTCCAGCAGAGGCGCCTGGCGTTCTCGCACCTCCGCCGCCAGGGTGCCGTCGGTTCGCAAGACGCGCCACCACGACGCTTCGCTTCCGTAGGTGGACATCACGCGGGCGACGATGCGCGGGGTACCCTGCTCCAGCCACTCGGAAATATCGCCGTAGGCCATCACCCGACCAGGCGGAATTCTGTCCACCAAGTCCAAAACGAGACGAGCAAATACTGGGAGCCCCTGAAAGGCACTCCGCTCGGGTTGGAACGGGGAAAATCGGCTCATTCGCCCAGAACCCTCACTCGACTCACGGCGAAAACGACAAAGGCCACCACACATATCTCAAACGCCAAGACCGACCAGGCGCCTGACCGAGGTGACCACCCGGCGCGATCGGCGGCATTGCTAAAGGCCCCGTTGGTGCCGGTGGCGACGGCGGCAACGAGCGATCCGCCGAGTTGCGTAGCCGACGTGGCGGCCCCAATACGTTCGGGTGGCGTGGACCGATAAATCGCTTCGGTAACCGCGTTGAACGTGGTCCCCATACCGAGACCGGCGAACAGCCATCCGGCCAGAGCAAGGGGTAGGGGCGCTCCGGAGACCACTCCCACGCCGGCGATCACCACTCCCATAAAGAAGATGGCGGCCGACAGCGTGCGTGCCGTCGGCCGAAACCAAAGCTCTGTGCGCTTACCTTGTAGCCAGGCCCCGACTGACCAGAAGACTGTTCCCGTCGAAAGGAAAACGCCTCCGACGAACGCACTCAAACCCCGGACGTCGCTCAGCGCTTTCGGAAAGAACGCTTCGATCCCGATGAACCCACCGAGCAACATGGCGTAGGCCAACACGATGCTGGGCAGACCCTGGCGAGATCGAACCATTCCTTTGGGGAATAGCGTCCTACCACTATGCGCGCAGAGCATTCCGCCAAACAGGACAAACGCCATCCCGCGCCAAATGGTCCGCTGATCGAAGCCGATCACCAGTCCCGCTCCTCCGAGCGTGACGGTAAACGCCGCGATGATCCGCTCCTTCCCCGAGGCAATCCAGAATCGTTCGTTTGCCGCGGCGTGGGGTGGGGCGAGCTTATCGACGATAAACGCCCGGTTGGCGAGCACGGGGACCTGCAACCATGCCACCACGAACAGCAGCGGGACGAGTCCCCCGAAGACGAGCCGCCAGGAAAGGTGCTCGGCGATCGGCCCGGCGATGGCCGGCCCGATCATCGCCGGAAGAATCCAGGCTCCCTGCGATGCGGCGATCATCTTCGGGCGCGCTGCTTCGCTGTAGGCCGTGCCGATCACCGCGAAATTGAGCATGAGCGCAGCACCCGCCCCCAGTCCCGCCAGAGCCCGCCCGATCACCACGACCAGCATTGTTGGCGCCGACGCGCTCACGACCAGCCCGGTCCCAAAGATGACGAGTGAGGCGAGCGCAGCTCGGCGGGGTCCGTGGCGATCGGCGTCGGTCCCGGCCAACACCGTGCCGAGCAGCTGTCCGAGCAGAAAGGCGGAGAACGCCCAGCCGTACAGCGAATCCCCCTGCAGGGCCTTACTCACGGTGGGGAGCGCCGTCGATACCCCGAGGCTTTCAAACCCAATGATCGTGACGGAGAGCAGCAGTCCGGCGGTGAGCCGCCGATTCCCGGGCGAGAACGGCCTCTCCGCCTCGCCCCGCCCGCCCATCTGCTCCGTCGCCGCCAACACACTCACCACGAATGATCGTACGCGACCTCCGTCAAGTGTGAAATGTGCGCGTCATTGTGTGCGTTCAGATTGCCTCTGAACGCACACTTTGAAGTCCACATTTCACACTTGACGGCAGGTGTCTCGCCGGCCCAGTGGGCCAGGGTTAGTTGCGGGAGAGCAGGCGGCGGTTTTTGAACTTGGACTTCACGTAGTCCTTGTTCATAAGGGCGATCCAGTCGATCGAAATCGACTTCGGGCACGCCTCCTGGCACTCGCCGTGGTTCGTGCAGGAGCCGAAGAACCGCTCCATGGTGTCCACCATGGCCTCCGTCCGCTTGTACCGCTCGCTCTGCCCTTGAGGCAGCAGGTTCATGTGGGCCAGCTTGGCGGCAGTAAACAGTGATGCGGCCCCGTTCGGGCAGGCCGCCACGCACGCCCCACATCCGATGCACGCAGCGGCGTCCATGGCCGCGTCGGAGACCGGCTTGGGTATCGGGATGAGGTTGCCATCGGGGGCACCCCCGGCGGCGACGGTGATGTACCCGCCGGACTCGATGATGCGATCAAACGAACTGCGATCAACCATGAGGTCTTTGATCACCGGGAACGCCGTGGCTCTCCACGGCTCGATGGTGATTACTTCGCCATCATGGTATTGACGCATATGAAGTTGGCAGGTGGCCGTGCCCTTCTGCGGTCCGTGTGGCGTGCCGTCGATCATCAACGAACATGAGCCACAGATGCCCTCGCGGCAATCGTGATCGAAGGTGATCGGGATCTGGCCATCGACGCTGAGGCGCTCGTTGAGAATGTCGAGCATTTCAAGAAAGCTCATGTCCGGCGAGACCCCCGGGACCACGTGCTCCTCAAAACGGCCGGCCGCATTCGGACCCTCCTGACGCCACACCCGCAGCGTCAGGGTGAAGGTGGGCAGGTGCCCAGCCAAGGCCGGCTGCCCCGTCGTCGAACCAGTCATAACAGCGGTCACTTGTAACTCCGAACGGCCGGCTTGACGTATTCGAACGTCAGCTCTTCTTTGTGCTTGGTGGCGTCCTTGAGGGTTCCGTTGAACTCCCAGGCCGATACGTGAGAGAAGTTTTCGTCGTCCCGCTTGGCTTCGCCGTCTTCGTATTGATGCTCGGTCCGGAAGTGCCCGCCGCAGCTCTCTTCGCGATCCAGAGCGTCCTGGCACATCAGCATCCCAAGGCCGAAGAAATCGTCCACCCGGCCAGCCTTTTCCAGGCTCTGGTTGAGCGATGTGTCGTCGCCGAGAACGCGCAGATCAGTCTTGAACTCTTCGTAGAGCGCCGGGATCTCCGCCATGGCTTTCTCTAGGCCGGTGCGGTCTCGCTCCATGCCGCAGTAATCCCACATGATCTTGCCGAGCTCACGATGGAAGAAGTCTGGGGACTTACGACCTTTGATCCCGAGGTAGCCAGCGAAGCGACCTTTCACTTCGCTGATGGCGGTGGTGAACGCCTCATGGTCGGTCGGGACGGGTTTCTGATTGAGCTGGGGAGCGAGGTAGTCGCTGATTGTGTAGGGCAGGACGAAGTATCCGTCGGCCAGACCCTGCATCAACGCCGACGCACCGAGACGGTTCGCTCCGTGGTCGGAGAAGTTGGCCTCGCCCATGGCGTAGAGCCCAGGAATGTTGGTCATGAGGTTGTAGTCCACCCACAGACCGCCCATCGTGTAATGCGATGCCGGGTAGATCCGCATCGGAGTTTCATACGGCGACTCACCGGTGATGCGCTCGTACATCTCCATGAGGTTGTCGTATCGCTCCGTCACCTTCTCCGGGCCGAGACGCTTGAGAGAGTCCCCAAAGTCCAAATAGACACCGTTCTTTAACGGGCCGACGCCGCGACCCGAATCGACCTGGCGCTTGGCGGCACGCGACGCAATATCACGAGGTGCGAGGTTGCCGAAGCTTGGGTACATCCGCTCCAGGTAGTAGTCCCGCTCCTCTTCCGGAATGTCTGCAGGCTTACGATTGTCGTCGACCTTCTTCGGTACCCAGATGCGACCGTCGTTGCGCAACGACTCCGACATCAGCGTGAGCTTGGCCTGAAACTCGTCGCTCTGGGGGATACAGGTGGGATGGATCTGGGTGAAGCACGGGTTGGCAAACAACGCACCCTTGCGGTGGGCCCGCCACGCCGCCGTCACGTTGCACTGCATGGCGTTGGTGGAGAGAAAGAAAATGTTGCCGTATCCACCGGTTGCCAGCACGACGGCGTGTGCACTGTGCGCTTCGAGAGCACCGGTGCGAAGATCCCGGGCGATGATGCCCGATGCCTTGCCATCGACGGTAACCACGTCAACCATCTCGGAACGGTTGTAGAGCTTCACGGTGCCGAGATGGATCTGTTGGGCCAGGGACTGATACGCGCCAAGCAACAGCTGCTGGCCGGTCTGCCCCTTGGCGTAAAACGTGCGGCTGACCTGGGCGCCACCGAATGAACGGTTATCCAACAGGCCGCCGTATTCGCGAGCGAAGGGCACGCCCTGAGCCACGCACTGGTCGATGATGTCAACGCTCACCTGGGCCAGGCGATGGACGTTGGCCTCGCGAGAACGGAAGTCTCCGCCCTTCAAGGTGTCGTAAAACAGGCGATGCACGGAGTCGCCGTCGCCGTGATAATTCTTGGCCGCGTTGATGCCACCCTGGGCGGCAATGGAGTGGGCCCGACGAGGGGTGTCGTGAAAGGTGAAGACCTTTACGTTGTATCCGAGCCCCGCCAGTGTGGCGGCGGCTGAGGCGCCGGCCAGACCGGTACCCACGACGATGACGTCGAACTTCCGCTTGTTTGCCGGGTTCACCAACTTCACCGAAAACTTGTGGTTGTCCCACTTTTCGGAGATAGGGCCGGTGGGTGCTTTGGCGTCGAGTTTGATCGTGCTCACGTTGTCTCTCTTAGTTCGTGTTGAACGCGAAGTGTTAGCCGGGTAGGGCCGGTCAGCTGCCGACGACGCCAGCGAGAACGGCGATCGGAAAACTCACGTTTCCGGCGACGATGAGGGTGGCAACACCGACCGCGAAACCACGCCGAGCCTTGTTGAAACGGGGGTTGCTCACACCAAGCGATTGGAAGAAGCTCCACGCTCCGTGGAACAGATGTACCCCCAGCGCAATGTTCGCCACGATATACAGCAGCGCCACGGGGATACGAGAAAGCGAGGCGTCGACGTTGTTGTAGACCTCGCCCCGCTTCCACCCTCCACCACTGATTCCTTTCACCCCCCACGTGAAATCGGCAAGGTGCCAGGCAAGAAAGAGGAACACGATGATGCCCGTGTAGCGCATCGTGCGTGACGCAAAATTGGCGGCGAGGTAATCACGCTTCGAGGCGTAGTTCACGACACGGGCCTTGCGGTTCATCACGGTGAGCGAAAACGCCGCGTGCATGTGAATGGCAAAGGCGCCGATCAGAGTGAACCGGATGATCCACAGCAGAACGGTGCGGGGGAAAATCGGTTCGGCAAGATGACGAAGGAATTCGCCATATTCATCAATGTGATACGCATACTTACTGGTGGCGGGCAGCGCCCCGAGGTACAATTTCAGATTGCCTGCCATGTGGCCAAGCACAAATAAAATGAGGAAGACGCCGGAGACCGCCATGGCCCATTTCTTGCCAATCGCCGATCGGTAGAACTCGATCGCAAACGGAACCTTGCGGCGCGAGCCGCCAAGTGTCGTGACTTGGGCCATGGTGTGCAGCTGCTCCTCAGCTCCGCAGTAAGCGGGCGGTGACGGGTCCTATCGGTGCTCACGATCGTCCGCCGCAAAGCGTTCGTCGTAACCGATAACCGTACTTCGATGCTGTCGCAATCGCGCAATTCATGGGGTCTATTTTCCCTTCGGGTCTGACTCGGTCACACAAAGCGGGCATTGAGCCACTCGACGACGGCGGCCATCGCCTCCCGGCGGGAACCATCGAGGTAATGCAGGGCTCCCTTCATCTCCAGGTACGTCAGGTCTTCGGCTCCAGCGGCATCGCGGATCTCCAGAGCTTCACGCACTCGAATCTCGGTATCGGCGGTGGGGTGCACAATAAATGTAGGGACACGTACGAATGGCATCGTGTCCGCGAGCTTGGCGTGCGACGACAGCGCCGACCACGTGGACAGCCATCCACGAGCGGTCATCGTTCGGGCCAGGCCGCCGCGCCCATAGTTCGCTTCGAACGGATCGGGATTGGCGAACAGCGAACCGAGTTTGCGCTCGTCGGGTTCGATTGACAGGTCGAGATAGGCCGGGTCGGCAAGCGTGCGGTAGATCACCAGGTACTTCGAGAAGACGGCCCGCCGCCGTAGTTCGCGCCACGCTGCGGCGTCGTTGGCTCGGTCCACGGCAAGACCCCGAGCGCGGGCGTTGTCGGCCTCGGTGATTGTTGCTTTGGCGATGGCGTCAATGCGGGCTATGCGTTGGAGCTGGGCCGAGCGGTATCGAGCGAGCCAGTCACGGTCGTATTCGACCGGGTTCGGCCACGGCTTCCAACCGTTGTCCGGGTTGTACATATCGAGTTCGGCGACGGTCGAAAACGGATCGCCTTCATCGGCCACCGAGGGATCAATCACGTGGCCCATAAAGACGCCCTCACCCGGGTGGGCGGCGATCGCCAGGAACCCATCGCCGCACCCATGTTCCTTTTGGGCCAGCGCCATCAGCGAGCCGCCGCCCGAATTGCCCAGCAGGACGACTTGCTCGTATCCGCGGGCGCGCATCTCGTCGGCCGCCGCTTTCACATCAATGACGCAGGATTCGTGGAGGCAATCGGTGTCGTTGTTCTGATACCGGGTGCCGAACCCGAACGTGACATAACCGGCGGCGGCGAGCAGCGGGCAGGCGTAGTGCACGGAGAAGTCTCCGCGCGGATGGCTGAGAATGACCGCGGTCTTCTTCTCGGGAACGCCGGCCGGCGCCCGCCACAACACACCGCGCACCAGAGCTCGGTCCGGCGTGATGATGCGGACGGACTCCCGCCGCAACTCGACGCCCGGATCGTCCTCGGGTAGCGGCCAGTAACCAAGACCGAACGGACGTTGGCCGCCAAGGTGCGTATCGATCGAGAAGTCCATGCCCAAAGCATCGCCGCGCCCAGACGATTCGCGCCAGGTCGGCCGCTTCCCCACGGGGCTAGACGAAGCGGCTGACGTAGCGGTTGGTGGCCGTGAAGTCGGGGTGCTCGAAGGTGAGATCAACGACGAGCTGGTGTTCCGGGTCTTGGCCGGAGAGCGCGTGCGCTCGGGCGGAGGGGTGAGCAGGTGACGGAGCGGTGAGGTCGACGGCCCCGATTCGCGTGACGGTGTCCGCTCCGACTTCACCCTGCCAACTCCATTGGTGTTCGCCACCCGGCCAATGGATACGGGCGCGTACGATCGCACCCCGAATCACGTGGCGAACGTCGGAGACCACGTGCACATCAAGGCGGAACGCGTCACCCACGGCGACGATGGCTGGGGGGCGATCACACGTGACGATGACCGGGCGGCATGCGTCGGTTACCGCTTCATACGCGCGCTTAGGTGCCCGGTCATGCCCGAGAATGGCCCAGGTAACGGCGGCGTGATCAAGCGCATCGGCCAGGCTGAACAGGCAGAATCCACCGTTGGGTTTGTATTTGATGCGCCGGAGCTCTTCGATGTGGCGACGCAGGACCTCGGCTTGATAATCCTGCGTAGCGAGCTGCCATGCGGCGAACATCGGATAGGCCGCCGGTGGCACGTAGCGGTCAAAGAATGTTTTCTGCAGCGAGTGTTTGTGGGCGAGTGTTTCCCAGTCCAGGTCCGGCCACTTCGACGGTTCACAGAATGCGGCGTCGACCGGCACCGCCTGGGCTCCGAACTCGCTCACGAACCGCATCAGCCGGGGAATGATGCCTGCAGCCTTGGTCAGGTCACGCTCGGCTCCGTGATACCACCCGAAGTACAGGTGTGAGTCCGTGCCGCCCGAGAACGGACCCGGCAAGATGCCTGAATGGGCGTTGACCGGACGAGAGCGGTCGGCTTTCGACATGGCCCGGGAAAGCGCGGTGTCGAGAATGGTCTTGTTCCACGTTGGGACCATCTGCAGTGTGAGGTAGCGGGCAATCATCTGCGACGCCTTCTTCGGCCCACCGAGTGCGTCGGGTTCGATATCGAGGGCCAGCGGCTCGTTGTGGGTACACCACGTGATGATCGAAGGATGATGACCGAGCAGGTCGATGGCATCACGCGCCTGGGTGGTGGCTCCCTTTCGGATGGTGCGGGCATACCCCCACTGCAGAGGAAGGTCCTGCCAGAGCAGCATGCCGAGTTCGTCGGCCGCTTCATAAATAGCGGGATGTGAAATGTGCGCATGCAATCGAACAAGATCGAGACCGGCGTCTTTGGCCAGTTCAAGGTCATGTCGAAGTTCTTCGACCGTGGCGTTACCGATCGCCATGCGCGTCGGCCCGAGATTGGCCCCCTTGAGGTGCAGCCGCTCACCGTTGATCTCCCAGATCCAGTTCTTCATACGGACCTGACGCAGTCCAATGCGGAACGAGCGTTCGTCGGAAATTTCGCTCTCCGGTTCGTCGAGGCTGTCCTGGCCGGGCACGATCGCCTGAACGTGCACATCGCTCAGGCGAGGTTCCCCGAGAGAGGCGAGTGACCATGGCCACCAGAGGACCGGCCGCTCGACAACAACGTTCCACTCCACCCGATTGTGACCGACAGCCAACGTTTGTACGTGCTCATACTGTGTCTCCCCGACCCGAGCGCGCATGATCACCGGTCCGGCCACGGCGGCGTCGACCAGCGCCCGAAACGCCACTTCGGCACGTTCGGTGGAGGCGCTGACACAGACGGCCCGGAGCCGCTTCATTCGAACCGATCCCGTCTCTTCGATATGGACGGGTCGCCAGATCCCTCCCGGGTTCCATTCCGGATCAATGCAATCCCAATGCTGGAACACGCCGGTGAGATTGCGCTTCGACGTCCGACTCTTCTGCGGGGCACAGGTGATTTCCACCGCCAGCACATGGTTAGTACGTGCGTGTAGGGCCTCAGTAATGTCGAACTCATGGGGCATGAAATACCCCTCGGTGTCACCCACATACGCGCCGTCGAGCCACACGTCGGACTGGTAGAACACTCCGTCGAACACCAGCCAGGAGCGTCGGCCATAAGCCGGTGCGTCGGCGGTGAACGCATGCCGCGTGACAAGGGCACCGTCACTGTTGGCAAATGCGGGCTCGGTGCGCCAGTGGCCGGGAACGGAAATGGCGTCCCAGCCGGTGTCGTCGAAGGACGGCTCGGCAAACACCCGGCGCAGTTCGTCGGTCGCCGTTGTTGCTGGCCATCGGCCTCCGAGATCCACGGCCGACGAGGTTACCGTCCCCTGCTCCAGCGCCGGTTTGTCAGTTCCGCCAGAAAGCTCCCTACGCTTGGATCATGACCGATCTCGTCGATGCCCCCGCCGCCCATGAGCGCAAGGTGCCGTGGCATCTTCGCGGTAATTACGCTCCGGTCTTCGACGAGGTTACCCTCACCGACCTTGAAGTGATCGGCGCCATTCCACCGTCTCTGCAGGGCATGTACGTGCGCAATGGGGCCAACCCCAGGTCGGGAAATTCGCCGCACTGGTTTTTCGGTGATGGCATGCTCCATGGCCTGCAACTCGACGGCGGACAGGCGAAGTGGTTTCGCAATCGCTATGTGCGCACACCAAAGTGGGCGGGCGACGATATTCCGATGATGGATGAGAACTTCGTGATGGACCGCACCGCCTCCGCGGCGAACACCCACGTGATCCATCATGCCGGGCGCATCCTCTGCCTGGAGGAAGGCCACTTCCCCTACGAAGTGGACCGCCAACTTGAAACGGTAGGCGCGCATACGTTCGGCGGAAAACTGAAGACGGCGATGACGGCCCACCCGAAGGTCTGCCCGGAAACCGGCGAGATGATGTTCTTCGGATACGGGCAACTTTCGCCGTATCTGACGTATCACCGGGCGAGTGCGTCCGGCGAGCTTTTGCCGTCGACCGAGATTGATGTGAAGGGCCCGACGATGATGCACGACTTCGTCACCACGCGGAACTATTCGATCTTCATGGACCTTCCGGTGATCTTTGATCTCGACTTGGCCATGAGCGGTTCGATGCCGTTTCGCTGGGAAGAAACGTACGGCGCCCGGGTCGGCGTGATGCCAAGGGCTGGTACCAACGCCGACGTGCAGTGGTTCGACGTTGACCCCTGCTACGTCTTCCACTCGATGAACGCCCATGAGGTTGACGGCTCCGTGGTGATCGATGTCGGGCGCTTCAGGTCCATGTGGCGCCAAGATTCAACCGACTTCGACGAGTTCGCCAACCTTCATCGGTGGGAGCTCAACCTCAGCACCGGCGGAGTGCGGGAGCACCAACTTGATGACCGGCCCGCCGAGTTTGCCCGCGTGGCCGACGATCGCGTCGGCCTAGCGAATAGATACGGCTATATGACGGCGACCCGCCCGGCGGACGGGTCGGGCCTCATCGCCACGCAACTCCTGAAGTACGACATGGCCGATGGCGGGTCGTGCGAGGTGCACGAATGTGGTCCTGGACGTCGTCCTGGCGAAGCGGTATTCGTGCCCGATACCGACCGCCGCGCCGGTGGCCAGGAAGACGCCGGTTGGGTCATGACGTATGTCCACGACGACGCCACGATGACCAGTGATCTGGTCATTCTCGACGCCACCAACTTCACGGCTGCGCCGATCGCCATTGTGAAGTTGCCCCGCCGCATCCCGTTCGGTTTCCACGGCAGCTGGGTCCCCGGCCTCGGCTGACTTCGCCCAACGGGCGCCGCATGAGGGGGCGATGTTCGAGCGGCCCTCGCGCCCCAGCCGCGACCAGGGCTCCCACATGATGGTTTCGGTTCTTTGGCGGAAATCTCTACGCCGTCTTTACGGACAGGTCCTTCGATTGTCCGTTGACTAGTACCCGTGAACGTCGCAACGATGGAAAGCCCGCCCCCTGGAACAACCGAACAAACGTCACCGGTCGAACGGGTAGGACGGACAGGAGGGGCAAGCCTCGGTTCGGTGATCGTGCCGGAGCGCACGGGCTACCGGTTCAAGAACAAGGTGCTGGGAGCGCCGCTGCGTAACGAGCAGCTCCAGCACGAGCGCCTGGGGAAACCGACGGCGCTTGCCGTGTTTGCCTCAGACAACCTTTCGTCGTGCGCCTATGCGACCGAGGAGATCCTTCGGGTGTTGCTCCCGGCAATTGGTCTCGCCGCGTTCCGCCTCGTTACCCCGATCACCTTCGCCCTCCTGGTGGTGCTCGGCTTCTTAATCCTGTCCTACCGCCAGACGATCAAGGCCTACCCCAGTGCCGGTGGCGCCTACATCGTGACCCGCGACAACTTCGGCATCCTTCCCGCCCAGGTTGCCGGTGTGGCGTTGCTCACCGATTACATCCTCACCGTGGCGGTTTCGGTGGCGGCCGGAAGCGACGCGCTGGCATCGGCCTTCCCCGCCCTTGAGCCGTACAAGCTCCCCATCGCCCTGTTCTTTGTTGCCCTCCTCGCCTACGGCAACCTGCGGGGCGTCAAAGAATCCGGGAAGCTCTTCGCCGCCCCCACATATTTCTTCGTGCTGAACATGGGTGTGCTTATCACGATCGGTGGATACCGGTGGATATTCACCAGCCTTCCTCGCTACAACGTGAGCCCTTTGGTGATGAAGGGAATCGTCCCGGTGCACAGCGATCTCAAGAGCTTCGCGGTGTTGGCCGGAGCATCGGTGTGGATTGCCCTCAAGGCGTTCGGTTCCGGTGGCGCAGCGGTAACGGGCGTCGAGGCAATCTCCAACGGCGTACCGGCGTTCAAAGAGCCGGCATGGAAGAACGCTCGCGACACCCTCGTGATCATGGGCACCCTGCTTGGCGTCATGTTCTTGGGTCTGTCGCTCCTCGCCGCCAAGGTCCACGCGCCCCCGTTCAAGACGGGTTCGCCCACGGTGATCTCCCAGGTCGGCGAGGCGGTCTATGGCAAGAGCGCATTTGGACACGTTCTGTATCTCTGTCTTCAGGCGGGCACCATGCTCATCCTCGTCCTCGCCGCGAACACGAGTTTCGCTGACTTCCCCCGGCTGGCCAGCTTCCACGCCGGCGATAATTTCATGCCTCGCCAATTCATGGTCCGCGGCCACCGTCTGGTGTTCTCGAACGGCATCATTTTCCTCGCCGGTGCGGGCATGGTCACCCTGCTCGGCACCGGCGGCAAGGTCAGCCGACTCATCCCGCTCTACGCCATCGGCGTGTTCACCAGCTTCACCCTGAGCCAGGCCGGGATGGCCAAGCACCACATCACCCACAAAGAGCCGCAGTGGAAGACCGGGCTGTTCATCAACGCCACGGGAGCGGTGCTCTCGGCCTTGGTACTGGTAATCGTCGCCGCGGTGAAATTTACCGAGGGCGCCTGGGTGATCATGCTCCTCATCCCCATCATGGTGTTTGGTCTCATGCGCCTGAACCGAGCCTACGAACACGAGGACGCCGAACTCAAAGAAGAAGCGGCCAAGCTTGCTGTTGTGCCGTCGGTACGCGAGCACTGCGTGCTCGTGCTGGTTGACGGGCTCGATGTGGCCGCCGCCCGGGCCATCCAATTTGGTCGGGCGCTGCGTCCGGTCGAACTGCGGGCCGTGCACTTTGACCTCGATCCATGGAAGAGCCATCTGTTGTCGGAGGAATGGCGCAAGCTCGGTTTCGACAGGGTCCCGCTGGACATCGTGGAGTGCACCGATCGCCGCCTTGCTCGTGGCGTCGTCGATGTGGTGATCGACGCGCTCTCGGACGGTCGTACCGAACTCAGCGTGGTCATTCCCCGGCGTGAATATTCAGCCTTCTGGCATCGCCTGTTGCACGATCGTTCGTCGCGAGCCATCGAGACGGCGCTGCACGACCTGCCGCACTGCTCGGTGACGGTGGTGCCGTATCGCCTCGGGACGGGAACGACGATCGACGAGCGGGTAGCCCGCGAGATCGGTGCGGCCACGACGGCCACGCCTCGGGACGCGGTCTCCACCAGCGCTGCCGGACTCTCCACGCTTGCTCCTCGACAACACGTATCCGTGGTCGGTCGCGTTCGTTCGATGCGCATCCAACCGTTCGGTGGTAACCCTTCGTTGGAATGCGTACTCGCCGACGCCACCGGTCTCGTGACCCTGGTATTCACCGGACGACGGGAGATAGCCGGAATCCGTGTCGGCACTCGGCTGTCCGCCGAAGGCACCATTGCCGTGCGGCACGCCAAGCCGACCCTGATCAATCCGTCGTATGCCTTCGACGGTCCCGTCGAGGAGCTGGTGGCGCCACACCACTAACCGTCCCGTCTACATCCGGTCGACCTTCGGTGTCGAATTGTTCTGCCACGCTGTGAGGACGTGATCACCAGAGGCCTTCTTCGTGTGTACCTAGGTTCGGCCCCGGGCGTCGGCAAGACGTTCTCGATGCTGAGCGAGGGGTTGCGCCGCGCCGAGCGGGGTACCGACGCGGTGATCGGGGCGCTGGCCGCTGGTGGGCGGTTGCCGGTTATCGCGCTGGCCAGTCGCCTTGACGACCAGACCCTCGACGGAGCGCTCGACGTTCGCCGTCTGCTTAGCGATCCGCCCACCGTGGTACTGATCGACGAGTTGGCTGGACCGGGCAGTCCAACGGGCGAGAACAGCGCCCGTTGGGAGGACGTGGAGGAGTTACTCGCCGCCGGTTGCGACGTGGTCACCACACTGAACGTGAGCGAACTCGATTCGCTCACCGACGTGGTCCGTCGGATCACGGGCCATATCTCGGCGTACTCCGTGCCCGACCGTTTCGTGCGCGCTGGCCAGGTCGAGGCGGTGGACATGACTCCCGAATCGCTCCGCCGTCGTTTGGCCCACGGCAACGTGTTCTCCGCTGATGCGGTGGACGCCGAGTTGGCGGACTTCTTTCGTGTCGGGAACCTCACTGCCCTTCGCGAGCTGGTGTTGTCGTGGCTGGCCGACCGTGTCGAAGAGGACCTTGACGCATACGTGGCAGAGCATTCCATCGCCGAGGCGTGGGAGACCCGCGAACGTATCGTCGTCGCCCTCACCGGGGCGGACGGTGCTGACACCGTGATTCGCCGTGCCGGGCGTTTGGCCGCCCGCACGAAGGCGCCACTCATCGGGGTGCACGTGGTGGCCACCACCGGCCTTGGGGCCTCCGAAGGACCGGTACTCGACGCGCACCGCCGTGTTCTTGAATCCCTCGGTGGGGTTTACCGGGAGATCGTGGGTGACGATGTCAGCACCTCCCTTATCGGCTTCGCCCGATCCGAACGGGCCACCCAACTCGTCATTGGGGCGTCGCCTCGCACCCCGGAGCGGCGAGGGGGGCGATCACGAGCGGTTCGACCCAACATCGTCGATGACATTGTTGGTCGCGCCGATGGGTTCGATGTACACGTGGTTCGACGGCGTGATGTGACCGTGCGCCGCCTTCCAGTGGTCGAGGTCCGTCGTCTGCGCCGACCCCATTTTCCGTTGCTGCGCCGTGAAAGAGGGGCATGGTTGTTGTTGATCGCAGGCATGCCGGCGTTGACCTTCGTTCTGCTGCGATTTCCGAATCACGTCGGTGTCTCCGCCGTTCTTCTAATTCTCCTCCCGTTTGTCGTTGTCGTTGCGGCGCTCGGCGGACGGGTCGTCGGTGTGATCGCCGCCGTGGCCGCCTTCCTTTCATCGAATTGGTACTTTGTGCCGCCGAAGCACACGCTGGCCGTTGCTAGCGCCGAGAACGCCGTGGCGTTGATCGTTTTTGTTGGCGCCGCTGCATCAATAAGTGCGCTTATTGACCGAATTGCGGTTCGCTCGGCCGAGGCATTTCGCGCCCGAGCCGAAGCTGAGACTTTGGCTCGGACAACGGCGACAATTGCCGGTGAACGCGATCCGCTCGATCACTTGATGGCGCAGATTTGCTCGTCGTTCGACGTGGAGGCGGCGGCCGTTCTTTCACGGGTAGAGGATCGATGGGAGTGCGACGCCGCCTTCGGCGACGATGCCCCTCGCCTTCCCGCTGATGGCCTGGCGCTCCCTCTCGATGAGACTGAAACCGGGTACCTCGTACTTCGTGGATCGCGCCTCAGTGCCGATGATCATCGGGTCCTTCGCACGATTGCGTCGCAACTGCGCCTCGCCCTTGATGCGCGCCAGTATCAAGATTCCCAAGCCCGTCTCGACGCCCTCGCCGAAGCGAACGCCGTGCGCACGGCCATGCTGCAGGCCGTGTCGCATGACTTGCGCACACCGCTTGCCGGCATCAAAGCATCGGCTTCGAGTTTGCTTTCAACCGAGGTCGTGTGGACCGACGATCAACGCCACACGCTTCTCACGACGATTGATCGGGAGAGTGATCGGCTGAACCGCATTGTTGGCAACCTGCTGGATATGAGCCGTTTGCAGGCTGGAGCGGTTGAGGTTCGTCGACGTCGCGTGGAGGTCGATCAGCTGGTTGAGAACGCCCTCGCCAGTCTCTCGGATTCGGTTGAAGATTTGTTCGATGTCCAGATCGAGGTCGGCATGGCCGCCGACGTCGATGCCACGCTGATGGAACGGGCGATCGCCAATGTGATCGCTAACGCCGCGCGCCACACACCTCCCGGGTCTCGCGTGCGTATCGAAGCCGTCACCCGGCGTGACGTGATGGTTCGGGTCGTCGACCGAGGCCCCGGAATCAAGGCCGCCAACCGTGGTCGGGTATTCGAGCCATTCCAGAGACTGGGTGATGGGGGCGGTGCCGGCGTTGGTCTTGGACTCGCCGTGGCACGCGGCCTGACGGTGGCCAATGGCGGCTGGATCGAGCTCGACGACACGCCCGGAGGCGGCCTCTCTGTCACGTTTCACCTGCCGCGCCCGACGGACGACTTGACGGACGACTCAACCACCGTTGCCATCTCGCGGCCATGACCCGTATCCTGATCGTTGACGACGAACCGGCGGTGCGCACGACGTTGCGCGTGAGCCTTGAGGGCCACGGGTTCGATATTGACACGGCGTACGACGGCGCTCGGGCGATCATGCTCGCGGCATCGAATAACCCTGACCTGATTCTCCTGGATCTCGGCCTTCCGGACATTGACGGCCTTGAGGTGCTTCGTCGCATCCGCCTCACTTCTCGCGTTCCGATCGTCATACTCTCGGTTCGCGATGCCGAAGAGCAAAAGATTTCCGCCCTTGATGCCGGTGCTGATGACTACGTGACCAAGCCATTCGGTGTCGGCGAACTCCTGGCGCGCGTGAGGGCTGCACTTCGTCGAGTATCGGCGGGACCGGTTGAGTCAGTAGTGGAAACGGCGCACTTCCGCCTTGACTTCAGCGATCGGCGCGGCGTCGTTGGAAGTACAGACGTTCGACTCACACCGATCGAATGGTCGATTGCTGAGTGCCTGGTACAGAGTGGTGGGCGTCTGGTGACGCAGCGCGAACTGTTCGGCCATGTGTGGGGATCGAACGAGGTGGTGGACACGTCGCACTTGCGCGTGCACCTCGGTCACCTACGAGCGAAGCTCGAACCAGTCCGGTCACGACCACGCTACTTCCTGACCGAACCGGGACTCGGCTACAGGTTCCAAGCCGCGGCCGTCCGGTAGGTGGCACCAGCCGCCGTGGGAGCTGGCATTACGGCCCAGGCGCGACCAGGGCTCCCACATCACGTTCCGTAGGGCTAGCCGTTCTTGGGCATGGCCGAGAACGGCATTTTCGTGTCGTGGCCCGGCTCCTTGGGGAGTCCGAGCACGCGCTCGCCGATGATGTTGCGCTGGATCTGATCGGTGCCTCCGTAGATCGGCGGTGCCTGCGCATGGAGCGCGGCGCCGGTGATCATGGCGAGCCGGGGCTCCCCGGTAAGTTCGTCGAGCGAGCGACGCTGCTCGTCGGTGTAGGCGTGGAGCGTGCCGTACGGGCCGACGATACGCAGACCGAGATCGCGCTGGAGGCGCACGATGTTGCTCATGGACAGCTTGCCGATATTGGCCATGCCGGCAATGTCCTCGCCCTTGGTCCGAGCGGCCTTGACCCGTTCGTTGTTAATCCGGCCGATTTCGCCAAGGGTGTAGAGGCGAGCAAGGTCTTGACGGACGGTGGGATCGTTGATGGAACCGTTCTTGCGGGCATAGTGGAGATACA
>JAYVSS010000209.1:0-2194 GCA_043775075.1 Acidimicrobiia bacterium | reverse complement strand
CCCCCGCCCCGACCTTTCATCAGGCCGCCGCTCAGCTCACCGCCCCCGGCGCTCCGTTCGAAATCTCCTCGATCAACGTCTTTGGTCGTCCGACCAAGGTGTTCGTGAATGCCCCGAAGGATCTACGGGAGGTCTTCCTCCGCGGACGCGGCAACGCCGACGACCCGTTCATCGTCTACGAAGATGAGACGTACAGCTTCGAGCAGGTCATGTCCTCGGTCGATGCCCTCGGCGCCGCGTTGATCAAGCGCTACAACGTGAAGCCGGGCGATCGAGTGGCCGTGGCCGTGCGTAACTACCCGGAGTGGATCATGTCGTTTGCGGCGATCGTGTCGGCCGGAGCGGTTTCGGTTTCGATGAACTCGTGGTGGACCGAGGACGAATTGGCCTATGCCATTGAGGACTCCGGGGCCACGGTGTTGATCGCCGACGACGAGCGTCTCGATCGTTCCGTCGCTGCATGTGAACGGCTCGACGTGCAGATGATAGGTGTACGTATGAAGGTGTCTCGCTCTGGCGTTGATATGTGGACTGATGTTGTGGTTCCCGGCACCCCGCTGCCGCCGGTGGTGATCACCCCGGACATGGATGCCACGATTTTGTACACGTCGGGCACCACCGGCCGGCCGAAGGGCGCGGTATCGACCCATCGGGCGATCTGCCAGGCGCTCATGGCGTTTCAATGTCGAGGGGCCATCGACGTGGTGCGCCTGGACTCGGCGGCGGCTTCGGTTCAGGCCACCGGCTCGGCGCCGAAACCTTCGTTCATTCTCATCGTCCCGCTGTTCCACGTCACCGGATGCGTGCCGGTCATGCTCTCGTGTTTCGGGGCCGGGTTGAAGCTGGTGATTATGTATAAGTGGGACCCGGAGAAGGCGCTTGAGTTGATCGAGCGCGAGCGGATCTCCAACTTCGTGGGAGTGCCAACGCAGAGCTGGGACCTGGTCAACCATCCGCGCTTTGCCGACTTCGACACCTCGTCGCTGCGGTACGTCGGTGGGGGCGGGGCCCCGGCCCCCGCAGCGTTGGTCGCCAAGGTCTCGCAGTCGGTCAAGAGCGGTGGACCCGGACTCGGGTACGGCATGACGGAGACAAACGCGTACGGGCCGGGCATCAGCGGTCAGGACTTCCTGGATCACCCGGCGAGCACGGGCCGATGGGTTCCCGTCATGGACCTGGAGATCCGCGATGACGATGGCGCCGTGGTGCCGACCGGAGAGGCCGGGGTCATCTGGTTTCGGGGCCCCATGCTTATTCGGGGGTACTGGAACAAGCCCGAAGCCACGGCCGAGACGATCGTCGACGGGTGGCTCAACTCGGGTGACATCGGCCGAGTGGACGCTGAGGGGTTTGTCTACATCGAGGACCGGGCCAAAGACATGATCTTGCGCGGCGGAGAGAACGTGTACTGCGCCGAAATCGAGACGGCGATCTACGAATTGCCCGGCATCCACGAAGTCGCGGTGTTTGGCCTGCCTCATACCCGCCTCGGCGAGGAGGTGGCGGTGGCGGTGCATCTGCTCCCCGATGCCTCGCTCGACGCCGACGCCCTACGGGCCCACGTGGGCACCAAATTGGCGTCATTCAAGGTCCCGACGAAAGTCTTTTTCCTCGACGATCCCCTTCCCCGCAACGCCGCCGGCAAGTTCCTCAAACGCCAACTCGCCGTCAGCCTCGCCGACGCCTAGACCCTGGCGGTTTTGGGGGGCCTAGCGTTTTGGGGTGGACTGGCGGGCAAGAATGACTGCCTAGCCCTCCAAAAACGTGGACCCCCCAGTTTGTTGGTCGACTTTCCCGATAAAGCCGACTGGATTTGTCGGGAATGGCCGGTAGTATTGGTGGCATGCGTCCGACCTGGCTTCGATTTCCGCCGACGGTGAATGAGAAAGCGGCCCGGGTCGTGGCTGCTGGAGTTGTTGCGCAGGCCGCCCTATTCCTCGCCACTCGTTGGTCATTTCTGCTGGTCACCTTGGTCGTTGGCTTCGGGCTGCGGGTCTTGGCCGGGCCCACGTTGTCGCCCCTCGGTCGGCTCGCAGTGCACGTTGTCGTTCCCCGGTTGGGGGAGCCGAAAATCGTCGCCGGGTCGCCGAAGCGATTCGCTCAGGGGGTCGGTTGCACCGTGTCGACGGTCGCGGCGGTGGCGTGGTTCGGCGGCGTCCCCGCGCTGGCGCTGGCCGCCGCTGTGATGCTTGTC
>JAYVSS010000208.1:0-6349 GCA_043775075.1 Acidimicrobiia bacterium | reverse complement strand
TCGTTGGTATGCCTCTTCGGCAACCCGTAACAGTTTGCTGGTTTGGAACGCTGGACTTGCGGCGAAGCCGTTGGTTGGTCGTGGTTCTGCTGGCAGGTCCGCAGCGTGGGAGTAGGTGCATACGTCACGAGCGAGAACAGCGATGCCGGGTTGGCGCATCGCCTGAATAGTTGTTGGATCGTTGAGGAGTTGATGGATGTCGTAATAGTGGCGGGCTGCTTTGCGGATTACTGATTCGTCGCCGCCAACAAATGCGGTGTGGAGGAGCACGAGTTTTTCGACGAGGGTGCGTGATGGGTCCAACACCGAAACCATGAACGGCTCCGCTTCGGCGAACTCGGCTAGTTCGGTTGGAGCGTGTTCGGCGAGGAGCGAGCGGATGTTAAATCCGGTCGAAGGCATTGCTCCGCCTCGTGCGCCGAGTTCGAGGAGCGCACCCTCCGACAGTGCACCGGACGCTGACCCTGCCCGGTAGTGAAATCGGGCTGATCGTTTTAGTCCTTCTTTGTTGCCGGGCACGTCGGCTGGTTGGATGATCGTTGCCTGCGAGGCGGCGGTAACAAGGTTCTTGAGGATTGTGTTCCGAGCACCTTTTCCTTTGTCGTCGGGAAGGACGACGAGGATATCGACGTCCTCGGAGAAGCGCTGGATCAAGTGGTGAGCTTTGGAAAGGCTCGTGCCTCCCTTGAAAAATATGGGGATGTTGTGGCGGGTGCTTTCTGCCGCAACGCCCCGCAGAATTTCGGTTACCCAAAAGTCCTTTTCGATGTGTTCTTGGGGAATGCCGGTCCGGTCGGCGATTTGGACGGAGAGCACGAAGACTGCATTGGGTTCTGACACCAATCGGGGTCGGGGGCTTTGGGTCATGCGGTCGCCACTATTGTTCGCCACCGTTCGCGAGGCGCGATTTGTGCTTCGTCTGCGATTTCGTCGTGAAGAAGTTCCTGACGGGCAGTGCCGCCGGCTAGCAGCGTCCGTAGGTGTTGGACTGTTGCTGGCCATGAGTGTTCTGAACTGTCTGGTTCTCGGAGGATTTCGAGGAAGGCAACTTCGATTGGTCGTAGGTCGCGTTCGCGTCGTTCGAAGGGCCGTTTTCGGAATCGCACTCCGTCGAGTGGGTCCGGGGTTTTCCCAGGTACGGCAACTTCGACGATGCTCGGGACCTGTGTGGTGAGGCCCAAAAACCGTGCGGCGCTAATCCCCGCTGGGCCTGAGCCCTTGCCGCCTATCTGGAGAGCGACGTCAAGCTTCGAAGGACTGGTCATTCCGAATCTCGTGTGTTCCCCCCGCCAATACGTCCCCTTGCGCACCCGGACAAGTTCCGACGCCGCAACCAGGCGACTCAAGGCGCTTTCCACGGCCCGGTCTGAGCCGCTGAAATCTGACCGTCGAAGAAACGTCCCACTGTCGGTAGCTAACACGTGCTCTCTGATCTGAGCAGCAACCGAGGAAGTCTTCATGGAGGAAAACACTACCGGAAACCTCGCACAATGGCAATTGGTAGCTCCGGGACGGCCCGCGCTATGTGAAAGTTCAATGGCTCACTTGACGTCGTCCAGGTAAGAGGTCTCCTCGGCGCCGACGGATGGCTTCCGGGTGCGGTCGACCAGGCCGTTGAGGTCGTCGGTGAGGCGGCGTTGGGCTCCTTCGAAGAGGTGGCCGTAGACGTTCATGGTGACGCCGATTTCGGAATGGCCCATGCGTTCGCTGATGGCTTTGGGGTGCGCGCCGAGTTCGATGAGTAGCGACGCGTGGCTGTGGCGGAGGTCGTAAGGGCGAAATCTTGGCAGGTCGGCTTTGGTTTGCGAGGCGTCGATCAGTTTCCAGACAAATCCATCGGTGAGTGGTAGCCCGGTAGGAGAAACGAATACCCGTTCCGCCGGCAGCAAAGTGCGATCGAGTTTCGTTTCCCGGGAGGTGATCTGTACGCGTAGTTCTTCCATCAGCCACATCGGAAGCGGGATCGTTCTAGTACCGCTCTCAGTCTTTGGGCCTTTGACCACGATCACGCCGGTGACGAGCATCTGTACTTCGTTGATAGTGATGGCTGAGCGTTCCCAGTCGATATCGCAAACCCTAAGTCCACATAGCTCGGATGTTCGTAGTCCGGCAAGAACAAGTAGCCAGACAGCAGTCTTGTAGCGATCATCGGTGTTCTCGATCAGGTGATGGACTTGGCTCATCGACAGGATCGTCGGCCGTAACCGACGCACTTGGACGTGATGGTTACTTGCTGGGTTCTCCTTCAACACCTTCGCTCGCACCGCAGTTTTGAAGATGAGCGACAGAATCGACACGATGTGGCGGATCGTTTTCGGGCTGTGACCGTTCTCGACGAGCCGGTTCACATACAGTTCGACTTCCATCCATTCAATCGAACCGACCGGGCGTCCCGAATACTCGCTGAGGATATGTACACGTAGTATCCGTTCGTATCCCCGTCGGGTTGACGGTGCGAGTTTCGATGTTGTTTTCCACCAGGTTTGTGCCCACTCATCGAACCGTGACTTGCGCAGCGCCGGGTCGACCCAGTCTCCTTCGTTGATGGCTGTGCGATTGAGTGCGAGGAACTGTTCGGCGTCCATCTTGCGAGCAAAGGTCTTCGAACGCGATCCGGTCTTCGGGTCACGGTAACGGGCGCGCCACGTCGTGTCTCGATCAGGTTTCTTGGTCCGACGACCGGTCTTTGGATCGGTGACCCACGTGAAGTCCGTTGGTTCAATCGAGGCCATAACGACCTCGCCGAAACCACCAAGGTTGCGTGGGTTCTTCGATGGGGTGTTGCGGTGTTACGAAGGGCGGACGTTCGGTGGTGCCGGTCTGCCGACGGCGACGACGTTGTTGCGTCATCGCTTTCCTCTCGGTGGAGTTACCGGTCATCTTATCGGGCGGCGGGGCTGAGCCCGACAGTCAATAGTTCAGCGAGCGCGCTTTCGGGTATGCGGATGTGTCGGCCGAGGCGGATGAATCGGACTCGTCGTTGAGAGACGCATCGTTCAACGAACCGGATGGGGACGTTGAGTTGTTCGGCGGCTTCAGCTTTGGTGTAGAGCTTTTCGATCTCGACGAGGTTGCGTGCGTTAGCGGCCATGGCTGCGTTCCTTTGCTCTACGGGGTGATGACGAGTCGAACGCAGCCCTGTTTTGCGCAATCCGGTACCGTGAGCCCTTCCATGGATTCTCCGATTCTGATCGCCCTGACCTGCTGACAACTCGTTGACGGGCATCTGAGCAAACGGTGGACATATCTTCGTATCCATCGCTCTAACGCAGTAGAACGAATTTCATTGTCAAGGTTGTTCGTTCTTGCGTTTGCCGTCGGTACGGCAAACGAGACACGACCGCTCCGTGGGCTGCCGTCGGGTCGAGGCCGTCAACTAGGAGCCCGGCGACGACGGGAGTAAAATTCTGGTAAACGTTTAGACACATCAGCGAGTCCATTGGAGCGAACAAAATGGCGGCAACCGAAGACCTCATCGAATTCGACAGAGTCGATGATTACGTAATTGACCGAGTTCTCGGACGGGGAACGTCGGCCGTGACTTACCTTGTCTCCAAGGGGGAAGGTACGGATCGAAAACTCTTTGCCTTGAAGCGGTTAGACGCAGAAGGCGGCGACGCTGGCATGAAAATGTCGAATGAAGTCAGCGTATTGAAGCGCCTCGATGGGAACGGCGTCCCAAGATTTGTCTCGGAGGGGACTACCAACGGTCGGCCGTACGTTGTGATGACGGTTGCCAGAGGGCGTACCATCTGGGAAGAAATCACCGAGCTGGCACGAGACGGCAACAAGCTCAACCCCGAACGAGTGGTTGCAATTCTCGAAGCACTACTCGACGCGTTATGCGGAATCCATCAACAGGGGCTTGTTCATCGAGACATAAAAGCGGCGAACGTGTTCGTCGCCGATTCAAATGTTGTGACGATTGTTGACTTTGGCAACACAAAACCAGCCGGTGAAAACTCACCTCGAACTGACGACTCGTTTTGGAAGGGTGGAGCAGCGGTTTACGCACCTATCTCCAAACTTGAGCGCCCAGCTTCGGCCGAATCAGCTCACGACGTCTTTGCCGTTGGTGTGATGGGTTATCTACTTTTGACGAGCGCTCTCCCCTGGTCCAAGGGTCCGTCAGACGATAGGGGGACGCTCGCAGAACGAATGAGGACCGAACAACCAAGGGCGATTCGATCCATCACACAGCGTGTAACTCCTGAGCTTCAAACCTTCATAAGCTCACTTATTGTTCAGGATGACAGCAAACGTCCAAACGCGAATGAAGCTTTAAGCGCGCTCCGATCGCTAAGAGCTGCCTGGGATCCGCCACGCACGACAGAACGGATTCAGTATCCCCATGTGACGCGTGATCCGATCTACGGCGATATTCGATTGACTTCTATCGAATGGGCCGTAATCGACACCATTGAAATGCAACGCCTTCGGTGGATCAAGCAACTCGGTTTCACAAACTTTGTTTACATTTCGGCCGAACATAGCCGACTCAGTCATGTGGTGGGATGCGTGCAACGGGTGGAGGACATTCTTCGTTCGGTTGAGGACACCAGCGGCCATCCTATTGACAATGAAACGAGGGAGAGAGCCAGACTTTTTGCGCTGATTCACGACGTGACGCATATCGCTTACGGTCACACGCTGGAGGACGAGCTTGGCCATTTTCGAAGGCATGACGAAAATGAGTTGAGAATTCAGAGACTTCTCATGAATTCTTCGGAGGAGCCTCGATCGTTGTCGAATGTCTTGGGCAAGAGCGCAGTGGGCAGGGACGTCTTGTCGATGATGGATCCACAAGCAACCAAAGTGCGCAAAGAATTGTTTGTGGATCTAGTGGCCGGTCATACCGGTGCCGATGTGCTTGACTACATCAACAGGGATGCGTATTTTTGTGGTCTGGACGAGCGCATCGATTCCGCAATTTTCAGGCAGTTCAAATTGGTAGACGCTTCGAATTCAAACCGAGGACTTGTTAGCGAGGGTTACGGATCGAAAGGTATCCGGATTGATCGGGAGTTAGCAGTTGAGGGGTTGCTTCGTCTTCGGTACGCCATGTTTTTGAAGGTTTACACTCATCCGGTGAAGAACGCTGCCTCAGCGATGTTGGATAAAGCCATGTCTGAGGTAAAAAACAAGAAACGTTTCAAAGAGAGCGATATTGAGTTCCTTGGGGACAATGCCTTGCTTGATAGTTTGGCGCGAGGTGGATCGACCGAGCCTGCGAAGAGACTCGGGTCGATGCTCCTTTCTAGAGAGCTGTTTGTCCCCTGTTTCCGGGCCAAAGTTCTTCCCGAGCCTACGAGGATGGCGTACGACTCGATGTCGTTGGAGATGAAGGATTTCCATGGTTTTGATTTGACCGCTCCGGACGGGCGGCGTCAATTTGAAAAGCAAATCGCAGCGACGGTCAAAGGCGTGCGCGACCTTGACGTAGCGCTTTACTTACCAGCGCGAGCTCCTGGGCTCCAGAAAATCGTTCACTCGATACAGCGCCAACCCGCTGACGCACCAATTAAATTGGGCGCAGCGGACGGGCCATTTGCCGATATCCAGAGGCGGCATCTGGAGCTTTGGGAGGCCTGGCTTTACGTAAGCCCAACACTTACCGCCTCACAGAAGGAATCGTTGGGTCATGCAGCCGCCGAGCGACTCGGCCTCAAGAACGTGATCGGGACCGGTTGGCGTCAGACACGGCTTTTTTGAGTCGATCTCGACGAGGTTGCGTGCGTTAGCGGCCATGGCGTTGGTTCCTTAGCTCTACGGGGTGGTGACGAGTCGTCGGACGGCTTGGATGCGGTCGAACGGGATTGCTTTGATGGCGATCAGTGCGCCGGTGTGTGGGGCGACGATCCATTGGGTGGCGTTGATGGCGATGCCGACGTGGCCAAGGTCGTGAACGGGCACGGACCCCCGGTGGAAGATGAGGTCGCCGGGAAGGATCGGTTTGGTTTTCCACTCCACCCCGATCCCGTAGTTGGCTTGCGCAGCGCTGTTGTGGGGAAGGTTGATGCCGATGGTTTGGTATGCGCGCAGGGTAAGTCCGGAGCAGTCGTATCCTTCGGGGCCGCTTCCACCCCAGATGTACGGTTTTCCGAGTTGTGCTTGGGCGTAGGCGAGTACCAATGCGACGTCGGCAGGCACTGCGGTGCCGATCCCTCCTTGGCCTCCACCACCGGCAAGGGTGCATCCGTCGATCGGGAGCACGCCACCGGCGATCTGCTGGTACGTGGCAAGCCACAGCGTTTGGTACTCGCGCACGGTGAGGGTGTTGCCGTATTCGGGGTGCGGGATCGTGTCCATTAACGCTGGCCGGGTGAGGGCGAGCGGGTAGTACCAGGCG
>JAYVSS010000207.1:0-4018 GCA_043775075.1 Acidimicrobiia bacterium | reverse complement strand
GCGTACGACGTTTCGGTTGACCCTCGGCGCATTTCCGTCGTTGCCGGCGCCTCCGGCGGATTTGTTCTGGCTTTTCTTGCGTGTTTCGACGTCGGCTCTCGCGTGGCCGTGACCGAGCCGGGCTATCCGTGTTACCGAAACACCCTTCGTGCGCTTGGGTGCGAACCGGTGGGCATTCCCATCGGGCCCGAGACGGGTTACCGATTGACCGCACGGGCGATCGAAGCGGCGATTCGAGACGGCGGGCCGCTTGATGGTCTGGTGATGGCGTCGCCATCGAATCCCACGGGGACGGTGCTCTCCGCCGACGACCTTGCGGAGGTCGTCGCCGTGTGCGAGACGCACGACATCACCCTGGTCGCCGACGAGATCTACCACGGCGTCACGTTCGGTGGAACAGCTTCCTCTGCGCTCCAACACACCAACAACGTGGTAGTGCTCAATAGTTTTTCGAAGTATTACGGCATGACGGGATGGCGCCTGGGCTGGGTGGTGGCACCGCCGGAACTCTTTGCATCGATCGAGCGTTTGGCACAGAACCTCTATATCTGTGCGCCGCATGTGTCTCAGATCGCCGGCCTCGCGGCATTCGATTGTGCTGAAGAACTTGATCTTCGCGTTGGTGATTTCGCCCGGAAACGCCGGATTCTTCTTGACGGTTTGCGCGCCGCCGGATTCGCCTCGATTGCCCCGTCGGACGGCGCCTTCTACGCCTATGTCGACGTTCGTAAGTACACCGACGATTCCTGGGCGCTGTGCCGCCAGTGGCTCAGTGAACTAGCCATCGCCTGCACTCCGGGAATTGATTTCGACCCCATACGCGGACACCACTTCGTCCGTTTCTCCTACGCCGGACCCGAGACCCAGATCGCTGAAGCCATGCGTCGCCTGGGTGGGTGGGTCCGGGCTAGGACAATACTTTCTGACCGATGAGTTCTTCGGAGACGGCCCACAATCGCTTGGCGTCATCGGCATTCCGGGCCCGTTTGCTTGGCGTCTCCACCACCGCGTGTCCCCGCACGATCCATCGTGGACCGTAGAACTGACCGCCCACAGCCGTCGGGTCGGTTGCCGCCCGTAATGCTGGTTCGGCCCCTTGGGTAGCGGACTGCGCCAGGTATGGCACCAGCTTCATCGCCTTGTTGGAGAGGGCGCCGCCTTGCATGTAAAGGTTGGTGTTCGACGCTCCGGGGTGGGCAGTGAGCGCACTCGTTGTTGCGCCCGCGGCAGCCAGACGGCGTTGGAGTTCGGCGGTAAACAACAAATTGGCGAGCTTGCTTTGGAAGTACGACGTCCACCGGTTGTAGTTGCGCTCATGCATCAGATCGTCGAAAGATAACCTTCCCATCCGATGGCCCATGCTTGACATGTTGACGATGCGCGAGCCGGGAGTGGACTCTAGGACCGGCAGGAGATCGGCCGTCAAAGCAAAATGCCCGAGATGATTGACGCCAAATTGCGTCTCGAAACCGTCAACGGTTTGGGACTTATCGACGGCCATAAGGCCAGCGTTGTTGATCATTAAGTGGAGCGGACGTTTCGATGCTCGAAACGTTTCCGCCGCCTGGCTCACTGACGCAAGATCGGCGAGGTCAAGGGGAAGCACCTCTATGGGACCGAGCGATCCCGCGGACCGAATCTCTTCCGCGGCCTTCTCGGCCTTCGCCATATTTCGGCAGGCGACAATGACCGTGGCGCCGGCAATCGAAAGCTCTCTGGCAATCGCCAAACCCAACCCGGAGTTCGCCCCCGTGACCATGGCGATGCGCCCTCGTTGGTTCGGAATGTCCGCAGTCGACCAATTCGTCACGATGACAGCTTAACTAAGTCAGCGAATGTTGGCCTGGCTACTCCACCAGCGCCCGGAGAAGCGCCACGTCGTGGATGGCTTACCGGCCGGCGGCGAGGAGAGCACGACGACCGGCCGAGGCCACGCCAACTCAAGCGCGCTTACGATCGCTACCAGTTCCTCGTCGGTCGGTGTGGGGGTAACCGAGGAAAGAGACATCGAACCGCTGCTCATAGCGGCACATTTCCGTGTTTACGCTTCGGGAGTTCTTCCTTCTTGGTCCGTAAGAAGGACAAGCCGCGGCTGAGCATTTTTCGGGTATCGGCCGGATCGATTACGTCGTCCACGTATCCCCGCTCGGCGGCGATATACGGGTTGGCAAAACGTTCGGTGTATTCGTCCACGAGTTCTGCCCGGCGGGCAACCGGATCAGATGCCGCATCGAGTTCACGCTTGTAGACGATGCCGACGGCACCCTGCGGACCCATAACGGCCAGCTCGGCCGTGGGCCACGCGAAGCACAGATCGGAACCGATCGACTTTGAGTCCATCACCACGTACGCCCCACCGTAGGCCTTGCGAGTGATGATGCTGATGCGGGGGACGGTGGCCTCACAGTATGCGTACAGAAGTTTTGCGCCGTGGCGAATAATGCCGCCGTATTCCTGATCGGTACCGGGCATGAAGCCGGGCACATCCACGAAGGTGACGAGCGGAATATTGAACGCGTCGCACGTCCTCACAAAACGTGCCGCCTTCTCCGACGAATCGATATCGAGCACTCCAGCCATGACCATCGGCTGGTTACCGACGACACCGATGGGATGACCGTCGATGCGGGCAAAACCGCACGTGATATTGGCCGCCCATTTCGGGAAATACTCAAAGAACTCACCATCATCGACAACCTCGCGGATGACTTTCTTCATGTCATACGGACGATTCGGTGAGTCAGGAAGAATGGTGTGGAGCGCATCGCATCGCCGCTCCGGGTCGTCGTCCGACGGCGAGTGAGGCGGGTCTTCGAGGTTGTTGGAGGGGAGGAACGACAGGAGAAAGCGCACGTCCTCCAAGCAGGACAATTCGTCCGCGGCCACGAATGTGGCAACGCCCGACTTGGACGCGTGGGTTGATGCCCCGCCGAGCTCTTCAAGGGTGACCTCTTCGCCCGTCACCGTTTTCACCACATCGGGTCCGGTAATGAACATGTGGCTCGTCTGATCGACCATGAAGATGAAGTCGGTCATCGCCGGTGAGTACACCGCGCCGCCGGCGCATGGGCCGAGGATCACGCTGATCTGGGGGATGACGCCCGACGACTTCACATTGCGGTAGAAAATCGCTCCATACGATGCGAGAGACACCACGCCTTCTTGGATGCGGGCCCCGCCGGAGTCGTTCAAACCGATCACCGGTACGCCTACCGAAACGGCGAGGTCCATAATCTTGACGATCTTTTCGGCGAACACCTCGCCGAGCGCTCCGCCGAACACGGTGAAGTCCTGAGCGAACACGGCGACCTTGCGACCGTTCACCGTGCCCCACCCCGTGATCACGCCGTCGGTGTACGGCCGATCGGCCTCAATCCCCATCCCGTGGGCCCGGTGGCGGGCGAGAAGGTCGAGCTCAACGAAGCTGTCAGGATCCAAGAACGCCGTCACCCGCTCGCGGGCGGTGAGCTTTCCTTTGGCATGTTGACGCTCAATAGAGCGTTCCGAGCCTGCGGTGTAGGCCTGCTGGCGCCGCTCGTTCAGCTGGGCCATACGCTCATTCATCGGGTGATCCATGGGGCATGAACGCTACCGGTGAGCCACCCGGCTCGGCGAACCGGCCTTCCGTCGTTGTGCATCAGACACCAACGAACGCCCCGACCCTCTCCCGGTCGGGACGTTCGCTAGTGATGGTGAGGGTTGTCTGATCGTGGCCGGACCGTATCCGTCAACTGATGTCGTAGACCAACTGCACCGTGTTTGATCGTGGCCGGACCGTATCCGTCAACTGATGTCGTAGACCAACTGCACGCTGGCCGACACTTCAAGGCTCCCCGCCTCGATCGGCACGCTTGCTGCTGCGCCGTCCTGGGACACTTTGGCCATGGGCTGGGGACTGACTCCTTGGTCTGCGGAGGTGCGGATCGTTCGCAACGCGCCGAGCTTGACCCCCGCTGCCTTCGTCAGCTGCTCGGCCTGGGTGCGGGCGTCTGTCACGGCCAGTTCGCGGGCCCTTCCC
>JAYVSS010000206.1:0-32727 GCA_043775075.1 Acidimicrobiia bacterium | reverse complement strand
GCGCGATCGAACCGGATCCGGAGCCGTGCAACCTGGCGCTGAACCGGCCCCGACGATGATGGCCCCGGAGTCCGCTCGGCCGGCGGGGAACGGCGAGCCGTAGCCGGCGGCGTCAAGGTTTTGGTTGCCGTTGCCCGCCGCCTCCACCACGATGATTCCGGACAAAACGGCGGCCCGAATCGCCGTGTAGGTCGCCAGGTTCCACTCGACGGCCACGCACCCGACCTGGGTTGCGTCGCACGGGCCGAGTCCGGCGGCTTGTTGCTCGATCAGGATCACGTCGCCGGGTGTCAGATTCGCCGCCGCAATGTTGATGGCGTTCGGCAGGTTGTAGGTCGGCGAGGCGGCGGCGTCTGCTTTTCCATATGCGTTGACCATGCCAATGGCGGCATCGGGAACGAGCCCGGTGACGCCTTGGGTGTCGGCGTCACCAACAAGAATCCCGAGCACTGCAGTGCCGTGGTTCGTGTCGGAAAACGGGTCCACAGGGATGCCCTGGGGGATGAGTGCCGTCGCGGCCTTGTCGAGATCCTCGTGCGATTGATTCCAGGAGTATTCGACGTCAATGATTTTCACATTGGCCCCGGTAATTCCGACCACATCGTTGGCCAGTACTCCTGCTCCGATTCCGCTCGACGACGCCGGCAGGCGGTAGCCCTGATACCCCACCAGATCGGGACTCACCGGCAGTGGTGGGGGATCGGGGATCGGCTCGGCCGAGGCCACGCCGTCGAGTGACCGCAGGGTCAAGAGAAACCGATCGAAGTCAACATCGTTGGGGACATCGATGATCACGAAGGAGTTCTTGTTGATGAGTGTTTCGTTCGATGAGCGCTCAAGAGCATCGTGCTCGGCGTCCAGCGCAACCTCGGGGGATCCCGGGAACTGCGGCCGAACTTGAGCACGGCTCGCCGTGATCGTCGCTTGAAGGAGGGCGACCCGGATCGCCGTTTCGACGCGTTCGGCGGCGGGTGTCAGGGGAGCGGGAGAAACCACCGACCGCAATGCACCGTTGCGTGCCCGCAGGCCATCTCGTTCGTTCGTTTGGACGGAAATGCTTCGGTACGACGGATTCGACGGCGTGAGGAGGCGAACGATCTTGCCGTCGCCAGTGCTGCCGGTGCCGCCCGTGCCCCGGCTGCCGCCAGTGCCACCGCCCGCCGAGCTCAGCTGTGGCGTCGACGCATCGGGGACACGCGCGGCCGCTGGAATTGCGAGAACGCCAAAGACAACGACGGCCGGGCCGAGCAGGCGGACCGCGCTGCGCCTCATCGCGCCAGCCCGGGTCCGTGGGCTTCAGGCGGGGGGATCGAGCCTGGCTCACGCATCTCGGCCATGGCCCCCCAGAGGTCCGTGGCATTGGGAGGACCAACGAAGTTGCGGTGGACGACTCCGTCGCTGTCGGCCATAACGACCGTCGGTACGGCGTCAATGCCATAACGAAGATGCAGCGGCTTGTGGTCTTGATAGTCAACAATCTGTACACTTACGAACTCGCTGGAGAGCACCTCGCACTTGATCGCCGTCGAAGCGCACGCATCGCATGTCGCTGAGGTAAAGGCAACAACGAGCCACGGGGCCTTGGGTCGGGCAAAGTCTGACCGATCAAGTTGGGTGGGAACGGTCCAAGGTGTTTGTGTTGGCGGTTCGGCTTTTCGCCCTCTCAGAAACTGGGCGGCGAGGACAGCTAGTGCCGCGGCGACTGCAGCAAAGGCCAGGGTGGTGCCCATGACCTAAGCGCGCACGGTGTCGGAGCCGGGGCCGATCAGCGCCTCACGCACGATCACGCTCATCTCGTCGATGCCCTCGAGGATGCCAAAGTGGGTGCGGCCGGGAAGGCGCACAAGCCGTCCATTTGGGGTCGCGTCGGCGGCTCGCGGCACGACTTCGGTGAATCCGCCGAGTTCTTCTCCGAGCCCGTAGGCGACGGGGCAATGCACCATGGGGAGACGCGAGAAGACGTCCGTGACCGAGCCTTCGAACAGATCCCCTTCGCTTTCCGGCGAGCACACCAACCCGATTTCTTCGTCCCCGTTCTCACTTACGACGCCCGTTGGACGAAACCCCCAGCGCACATATGATTCGACCACTTCGGGATCACACAGTCCGAACGGCGGCTTGGATGCGAAGTTCTTCACCGCAATATCGTGGCTGACGAACGTGCGACGACGACGGCGCGTCAGGACCGACATCGGGTTCGATGGCCACGTGTCGCCGGGCATCATGCCGGGCAAGGGCGGAAACACCACGGGTTCGTGGACGAATAACGAAGCGAAGGTTCCCGGGCGCCGCAGTTCGGCCTCGATCACGGCGAAGCCGCCTTGTGAGTGGCCGACTCCGTAGACGTTGCCGCGACCGGAAAGTTCGAGCGCGTCGAGCACCGCGACCAGGCTGCTGGCTACGCCATCCCAACGGAGGTCACCATCGGCCGGACCAGATGACGCGCCCTGGGCCATGAGGTCTACGCCGATGCAACGGAACCTCACCCTCAGGCGTTCGACCAGCGGCAACCATACGTGAGCGTGAAGTCCGGTGGCGTGGGCCAGCACCAACGTGGGGCCGTCTCCGCCCCAGTCATATGCGTGCATTTCAATGCCGCGGCCACCGTCGACTACGTGCTCTATCTCGCCAAACGGCACGTCGACGGACGAAGGATGCTTGCGGCTGAACACGGGTAGTGAGCCTACCGCCACTTGGGATTTTGTCGACTGTTTGATGGCGCTGGTCCGCGGTAAGACTCCGGGGATGGATCTTGGGATTTCGGGAAAGCGGGCGGCTGTTGCCGCGGCCTCAGCCGGGTTGGGTTACGGCTCGGCCAAGGCCCTCGTCGAGAACGGCGTGCGAGTGGTGATGTGTGGGCGTGATCGGGCACGAATCGAAGCTTCCGCCGCGAGTCTCGGTCCGCTCGCCACGGCGCTGGTTGCCGACGTCGGTACCCCCCACGGGGCGACAGCCTTTATTGACGAGGCTCGCGCCATCATGGGAGGCGTCGACATCGTGGTCGCCAATGCTGGTGGCCCTCCGCCCGGCACGTTTGCGTCCACCCCACTGAGTGCCTATGGGCCAGCGCTTGAGCTGAGTCTGCTGTCATCGATCGCCATGTGTTACGCCGCTATCCCGGCCATGCGCGAACAGCGGTGGGGGCGTATCGTTGCCATCACTTCGATCTCCGTGCGCCAGCCGATTGCCAGCATCATCTTGTCGAACACGGCGCGGGCCGGGCTAACTGGTTTCCTGAAGACGTTGGCCCGTGAGGTGGCTATCGACGGAATTACGGTTAACTCGGCCCAGCCCGGAGTGCACGCCACCGAGCGGATAACCAAGGTGTATGGCGACGCATCGAATGCCGCTGCGGGCATCCCCGCCGGTGTTCCCGGAGACCCGGCCGACTTCGGTCAGGTCGTTGCCTTCCTATGTTCGCAGCAGGCCCGCTTCATCACCGGAGCGGCGGTGCCTGTTGACGGTGGCGCTTACGCTGGACTGCAGTAGCCCATGGCTCGCGTCCTTATCGCTTCAGGTGGTCCGACGTACGCCCACGACCATGCCGCCACCGCCGTCACGATCACGTCATTACTCACCGCGGCCGGACACGACGTGGTGGTCACCACGCCCCATTTCAGTCAACTCCCCGATGCTTTGCGCGTGTCAAATCCCGACGTGATCGTCATCCATGCCCTGTGGTGGCGGATGTTGACTGATCGATACGCGGACATACGAAATGAGTGGGCGTACGAGAGCACACCAGAAGTGCGAGAGGTACTCACGAAATTTGTCCGAAATGGCGGAGCGCTGGTGGCCCTGCACACTGCGACGATCTGTTTCGACGACTGGCCGGGATGGGGCGAAATCGTCGGCGCGCAGTGGAACTGGGATCGGTCGTTTCACCCCCTGCTTGGTCCGGTCCGCGTTGAAGTGGGCGGTGTCGATGTTGGCAACGGCGATGGAGAGCACGAGATCACCGCCGGTCTCCATGACTACGACACCGTCGATGAGGTCTACGCCTATCTTGATCTTCAACCTGGCATCATGCCGTTGGCGTATGGCCTGCACCCAGACGGCTCGCAGCACCCCATTTTGTGGGCTCGGACGTTCGGCTCCGGACGGGTTGCCCACTTCGGCCT
Organism: Acidimicrobiia bacterium; assembly: GCA_043775075.1. Taxonomy (GTDB): domain Bacteria; phylum Actinomycetota; class Acidimicrobiia; order Acidimicrobiales; family JANYDT01; genus JANLQX01. The sequence continues at coordinate 28,606 of JAYVSS010000206.1, read as the reverse complement.
CGGTCATGATTCTCCGTCGCTGACCAACGAAACCACGGCGGAGATTTTGCGTCGCTGTGTGACCTGGGCAGTACGATCGTCAGAAGCGTCGTTATCTTCCTAACGACCAACTCGAATTCTAAGGGGTGGGGTCCGTGGGCAATACCTTGATCGTCGGCGGCTCGGTGATTCATGGGGACGGTTCGCCCCCGCAACCTCGCACTGACGTGCTCGTGGTCGGTGATCGCATCGCCGCACTGGGGTCCGCGGCCGCCACGTTGGCAGACACCCTGCACGACGTCGTTCGGATAGACGCAGCCAGCCGCACCGTTATGCCCGGCCTCATCGATGCCCACACCCACGTGACGCTCGGTGAGCCGGCGTCGAACGACGAACTGTTCTTCCGGCGTGAGCCCGCCACGTCGGCGATCATTGCGGCATACAACGTGCGCAAACTTCTCCTCGCCGGGGTCACCTCATTTCTGGACGCCGACGGTCTGTTCAATATCGGCCCGGCTCTCCGGGACTGCATCAACGCCGGCATCGTTGAGGGACCCACGATGAAGTCCGGTGCGTTCGCGTTGATGACCGCGGTCGGCGGCACCGCGGGGCGGCTCATTCCCGATGAGGGAACCGCCGGGTACGCCGAGGTGACCCATACGCAAGACGAGATGATCCGCGCTGTTCGCCGTCAGGTGAAAGAGGGTGCTGATTGCATCAAGGTCCATGTGACCGGTTCGGTGCCCGGCCGCAAGGGCGAGTTCAGCGTGTGGAAAGCCGAGGAGCTAAAGGTCGTATGCGACACCGCCCATGAGCTCGGCGCCTGGGTCCTCGGTCACTGTCGCAGTGCCGACGCCACCCTCATGGCTGCTGAGGCGGGTATTGACATCATCTACCACGGCTCATTTTTAGACGAGCAGTGTGTCGATGCAATCCTTACGGCAGGTTCGGCCCTGTGCCCGACGTGGACGTTTCTCGCCAACCTCGGAGACTTCGGGGCCAAGGCCGGTTCGGGTATGGCGGCGTTGGACTGGTTCCGCTCAGAGATCGAGGCCACCGCGCTGATGACTCGCGTGGCATACGACCGCGGCGTGCCGATCCTGTGTGGCACGGAGACCGGGTTCAGCGTCACACCGATCGGCGAATGGCACGCCCGCGAGATGGAGGTTCTGGTGCAGTACCTCGGGATTTCGCCACTCGAAGCGATCACCTGTGGAACGAAGAACGGCACCATCGCCACCCGTGAACAGGGCAAGACGGGTGAACTCGTAGAAGGTATGCGTGCTGATCTTCTCGTGGTTGACGGTGATCCATCCGTCGACATCACCGTGCTCCAGGATCGACGCAATCTTCGGCACGTCTTCTGTCGAGGTGTGGACGTGGACCTCACGCCGATTCCCGCTCGTCAGGCCCTTGCCGGGGAACGTTCGATGGCGTGGACCGCTGAACCGCTCACGTGGTCGCTGGCCCACCCGTGAGCACGCCACCCCTGGCCCTGGTGACCGGCGCCGGTCGCGGGCTTGGAGCGGCGATCGCCGATCGTCTGCGCGCTGATGGTTATGCGGTCACCTGTCTTGACCTCAACGCCGGTGAAGGATTAACCGCCTGTGACGTTTCCAACGCCGCTGAAGTAGATGCCTGTCTCGCCGCCCTTCCCTCGGCCCCGATGGTGGTCGTGAACAACGCCGGCATTGTGCGGTTCGGCCCCCTCCTTGAGCTTTCCGACGACGACTTCCGCGCCGTTATCGATGTGAATCTGATCGGCACGTTCAACGTCGCGCGAGCGGCAGCGCGTCGGATGAAGGTCGAAGACTTGGGCGGTTCGATCATCAACATCACTTCCATGAACGGGGTGGCGGCCGGACCGAACGCCGGTGCCTACGGTGCGACCAAGGCCGCCATTGCGCTCCTCACTCAGCAAATGGCCATCGAATGGGGACCTCTCGGCATCCGAGTAAATGCCGTGGCTCCCGGCCTGATTGACGCCGGAATGTCTGAGCCTATTTATGCCGACCCGCACGCTCGTGCGGCAAGGTCAGCGCGGGTACCAATCGGACGGCTTGGTACCGCTGATGATGTGGCCAACGTCGTTTCGTTTCTAGCGGGCCCTCAGTCTGGCTACGTCACCGGTCAGGAACTCCTCGTCGATGGTGGCGTCACCATGAGTGTGATTGCGTCATTGCCCCGGCCCCACAGCGTCGACGGCGTGGGACTCGGGCTCGGAGTAACCGCCGGGAACGTGAAGTAATGCGTCCGATCGAAAACATGTCGGTCTTGATCACCGGCGGTGGGTCAGGTATCGGCGAGGCGACCGCCCGGCACTTTGCGCGGCTTGGAGCGAACGTGACGATTAGTGGTCGTCGGGCCGGCAAGGTCAATGCCGTGGCGGCGTCGATCGGTGCCTCGTGCGTCGCCGTGGTTGGTGACGTAACTGTCGCCGCCGATCGTGTGGCCATGGTGGAGGCGGCGGTGGCGCACGGCGGCGGCCTTGAGGTTTTGGTGAACAACGCGGGAAACATGGAGCGCGCTCCAGTGGAGGAGTGGGACGAGCAGCGCCTGCTCGCTGTGTTTCATAGCAATGTTGTTGGCGGGATGATGATGGTGCAGGCGGCGCTGCCCCACCTCATCGAGCGGCGCGGCGCGGTTATCGCCATCGGCTCGATCTATACGCGTCGGGCCTATCCCGGCGCCGCGCCCTACTCGGCCACCAAGGGTGCGGTGGAAATTCTCACTGCAGTTCTCGCCAGTGAGTTGGGGCCGCGCGGTGTGCGCGTTTCGTGTGTCCGCCCCGGCGCGGTATTCACGGAGATTAATCAGCGCGCTGGCCTTTTCGACGACGACACGGCCAAGAAGCGCCTCGATGGAATGGCCAGCGCCCACGCCCTAGGTCGCATCGGCACGACCGAGGAGATTGCCGAAGGCATCGAGTTCTTGGCCCGGGCTGAATGGATCACCGGCGATGTCTTGAGCATTGACGGTGGCCTCGGTTTGGGCGTCACCCACGACCCCGTTTCGTAGCGCTTGACTCTCACGAGGAGACCCATGAGCACGCCAGCAATTCTCACGATCACCAACCTCGACGAGGCCAAGGAGATCTATCGCAGCAAAGACATGGCGCAGGCGCTGTACGACGAGGGTGAAATCATGAACGGCGTCCTCGTCAATCTGCACGCCGACGAACACCGCTCCCGACGTCGCCTGGAGAACCGACTGTTTCGGCGTGACACGCTGGAGCACTACGAGTTTGAGCGGTTCCCGCCGATCATCGCCGCCACCCTTGATCCCCACGTGGAGGCGGGGCACAGCGAACTGGTCACGCTCAGCCATCAGCTGATGATGAACCTGGCGGCGTTCAACGCTGGCGTGGACCGACCGACCGGAACGGCCGACGAAACCCATCGCCTCTATGGCCAGATGATGAAGTTCATCGAAGGTGCCACCATTGCCCACTCGACCCGCGACAAAACGATCGTGAATGCTGAAGTCGGCGTCGCCATGGACTCGTTCCAAACGGAGTTTCTCGATCCGTCTATCGCTCGCCGGCTCGCGCTCATTGCCCAGGTCAACGCCGGGACGCTTGCTGAGGATGCGCTCCCGAAAGACGTTCTCACCGTCCTCCTTCGCAATATCGATGACCTCCATCTCCCACCGGACATCATTCGGCGCGAGATTGCCTTCTTCCTCCTCGCCGGCGCCCACACCAGCGCCACGGCGTTTACCCGTTCGCTCGACAACATCTTCCGATGGATTGCCGATCACCCGGAAGACGAGGATCGTCTGCGCGCTGATCGTTTGTTTGTGCAGCGATGTGTGCACGAGACGGTACGGCTCAACCCGTCGAGTCCGGTGGCCCAGAGGTGGGCTCGGGCCGACGTAACTCGTCGGGACGGCTCCGTCATTGTTAACGGCACCAAGGTGATCATCGACCTGCTGTCGGTAAATCGCGACCCGTCAATCTTTGGGGACGACGCCGCCGCCTTCAACCCGCACCGCACAGTCAACCGAGATGATGTGGGTCCGTACGGCATCTCGTTCGGACATGGTATGCACGCATGCATTGGACAGGAGCTGGCCGCCGGAGTGTTGATGGGCGAGGGCGACGCCCTCGAAGGCCACCTCTTTGGCCTCGCCACCATTGCCGTGCAGGCGATGATCGACCGTGGAGCCCGCCCCGACCCCAACGATCCGTCGGTCATGGACACCGCCACGAGCCGGCCCTACTGGTCGAAGTATCCCGTCATATTTCGCTGACGTTTGCACCCACTGCGGCTCAACCCTGGCCGAGTCGACGGGCGATGGCGATGGCCAGTTGGAGTATTCGGTGGGTGCCGTCGGCTTCGCCTTTTTCGAAATCGTCACCATCGACGGCGAGGGTGTTGGTGACGTGCGCAACGCAAACTACGGCGGCGTTTCGGGCGGCGGCAAAGGCGTACAGGGCGGACGCTTCCATCTCGACGGCATGGACACCGGCCTGTTCGGCGTCGGCAATCGCCGTCGGCGTTTCGCGGAAGGGTGCGTCGGTGGTCCAGGACGCGCCGAACTGGACCGGTTCGTCGAGCCCATCAAGTCCGGTGAGCTGGTCGAGCAGTGCCGGGTCGAGATATGCCCATTCTGACGGCGGCAGGTAGTGGAGGCTGGTGCCCTCGTCGCGGCGAGCGCGCTCGATGATGACGAAGTACGGCGGGTCTCCGAGCGCGACGATACGTCCGGCGGACGTGATCGAGATGATCAGGTCACAGCCAGACGCGACGAGTTGTTCGGCAATGAGCACGGCGTATGGTGCTCCGACGGCGCAGGGCACGATGCCGATCGAGATCCCGTCCGTCTCAACGACCCACAGTTCAGAGTGGTAGCAGGCCCACCCGTCGTGGAGCGCACCGTTTCCGGTAGCGCGGAGGTGCCGCACGATGTCGCCGTCAGGGTCAAGAACACAGACTGCGGGCACGGGCCGATCGGTACGCCCACGTTGGCGGCGACCCTCACGGAGCAGATTCTCGACCTGGAATACCGACGCTTCGTCGTGGGCTTTGCGGTTGAGGATCGGTGCGGTTCCGCTGTTAGTCGCTCGCATGTTGCTCGTGATGGCGTCGTCGTTCATGAAGCTTTCGACCGCTCCGGCCCGGCGAAAGCGAGTTCGGCGTTCGTCGTAGGCACGCCCGCCGAGCATACGTGGCCGAGGCCCCCGTCGGTGAGGCTCAACGGCGGTCGAAGATGGCCCGGGCGACGTCGGCTCGACCGGTGTAGACACCGTCGACGCCGGCATCGGCAGCAGCGTTGAGCCGCGCTGCGTCGTCGAGTGTCCACGTGTAGATCGCCATGCCATGTTCGTGATCCCAGCGGACGGACTCTGACGTCACCAGCTTCCGGGTACCGATCATGTACGGCGGCTGACCCAGCGGTGACGGTGAGCACCACGGTATGGCCTTCGCCCGGGCGTCGTTCATCGTCACAACAAGCGCGTCCGTAACGGTTGTCGCGACTTCGGGACAGATCGGCTTGAACATGTCAACGGCGGCGTCACCTGCCGATCCGACATACACGTCGTTGGTGCGGTGAAGTCGTCGGAGAAGGGTGCACAAGTTGCGTTCGCCGCCCGTCGTCTTGAACTCGAGCGATATCCGCCGGTGGGGAAACGCTGTAAGGATTTCCTCGACAGTCGGGATAGTGACGCCTCGCCCACGTAACGGGTAGTCGTGGTCGGGGCCCGGCCACGTGCGGGCGGCGTCAAGGGTGCGCAGGTGGGCAATGGTCGCTGTGTGGATTGTGCCGGCCGTGTCAGTTGCGCCTTGTAGGTCGTCATCGTGGGAGGCAACAAGTACCCCATCACCGGTCATTCGAACATCGGCATCGACCACGTCGGCTCCAGCGGCGACGGCGGCCCGCATCATCACGAGCGTGTTCGCCGGCCCGAAATACGTACTGCTGGCGTGGGCGATCACCAGCGGTTTGGTGCTTCGGAACCTGCTGACCGGGCACGACAAACCGGCCGACCGAAATGCCGTGCACGACGCCACCATGATGATCGACGCGCCACAGAGAAACACCCGAGCGAAAATGCGAAACGTGCCCACGCCATCGATCGTACGGCCAGCCTCGCATCAGCTGGACAGCTCCGTACTCATATGTGCACCTATGGCCTTACGCTTTCTCGGTCAGCTGCCGGGGACGACGAATCCGGCGTCGTAGGCCGTCACTGCTGCCCGGACACGATCGCCGGTGTCGAGCTTCATTCGGACCATCCAGTCTGAATCCAATCAACAGTCGTACGGCCAAGTGCACTGTCATACCGAGTCGATGACGTGTCGACGATGGTTTGATGCAATCTTTCAGGCGTCACTCCCGTGCCCGGGCGCCGTAGTCGCCGAAAGGCTCATCGCGCTCGCGGACGGCCTGACGCCAGCCGACCTCAAGCGACCGGTTCACGAATTCCGCACCCTCCTGCGTGTGGCGAGCGACGCCATCGAACACACACGAAATCGTGCGCGAGCGATCCGGTGCGTACATCTGCTTGGCGACGTCGTTGCACAGCAGTTTCATCATCTGCAGTTGATTCATCGGCAGGAGCGCCATGCGGTTCGCGAGCGATGTGGCGCGGTCGAGCAGTTCGTCGTCGGGTACGCACTCGAGGATCATGCCGAGCCGGGCAGCTTCTGGTGCCGGTATTTCGTCGCCGGTGAAGAGGTAGCGCTTGGCCTGTTCAAGCCCGAGTCGAGCCACCCACACCCACGTCGCTTCGGGCGTTCCCCACACACGAGCGGGCGGGTATCCGAAGCTCGCCGACTCAGCGGCGAGGATCAAGTCGGCGTTCAGGATCATGTCGGTGCCGCCGGCCACGCACCAGCCCTGCACGGCGGCAATCGTCGGTTTAGAAATCTCCTGCAGTTTCGCGAACGCCGCCGCGTAGCTGCCGATCATCATCAGATCGGACACCGAATCCCACATCCGCTCCACGTTCTCGTTCGTGGCCTGCCCGAGCGTCGACCAGTCGAGACCGAAGCCCGCGCAGAAGGCTCGCCCTTCGGCCCGCAGGAGCACCACGCGCACACCTCGGTCCCGGTCGGCGCGAGCCAGTTCCTCGGTCAGCTCGTCACGCAGTTCCGGCGTGATCGTGTTGAACTCCGCCGCCCGGCACAGCACGAGATGGCGAACATGTCCATCATCCTCCGCTCGGATCGCTGTCATTGTTGCTCCTTTGTCAAAGTTTTCGGTCTAGAGCTCCGTCAGCGCGGAGAGATTGCGGGTGGCGAAGTCGGGGTGTTCGGTCATCGCCGCGAGCATCGTCGGCACCGCCATCAACGCCGTGCCGCCGTAGGTCTCGTGGAGTTCTAACGCTAAGCCTGGATCGAACGCCTCTTGATAGATAAGCGTGGCCTGTTTGGAAACAGCGCCGAGAACGGTGATCACGCAACCAGCGGTGTAGAACAGCGGGCAGACCCCAATCATCACTTCCCCGTCCGACATGCCCATTCGGCCGGTGATGTGAGCGCCATTGTTGACCAGGCCGCGATGATGGAGCAGCGCTCCCTTCGGGAAGCCGGTAGTCCCCGAGGTGTACTGGATCATCACCGCGTCGCTCGGACCCGGATCGACAAGATCGCCCTCGAACGAGGCAGCCGACTCGAGAAGGTCGGACCATTGGTCGAACCGGATGACCTCACGCAACTCAGGGCATTCAGCCCGGATCTCCTCGATCGTGGCGAGCATTGGATTGCCCCGGAACTCCGTCGCCGTAACCACTCCGACCGACCGCGACTGCTTGAGCACATAAGCGACTTCGGCAGCACGAAAAGCCGGGTTGACGGTGACCAGGATCAGCCCGGCCATCGCCGAGGCGAATTCGAGAATCACCCACTCCGGATAGTTCGGTGCCCACACGGCGATCCGGTCGCCGGGTTCGAAACGGGTGCGCAAACCCTTCGCTGCCGCCGTTGCTTCGTTGAGCAACTCGGCATACGTCCAACTCCGCCGGGCCGATGGGTCAGCCGCTCCGCCGACGAGAGCGATCCGATCCGGTTGAGCGGCGGCCGCTTCACGGAGGAGGCCTCCGATGGTCAGATCTCGAACCGACGGAATAGTTGTGCCGGTGGCGTGCGACTCCGTCAACATCATGGATGTTCCCCTTTTTTGGTGCTTCGAGCTTGCCATAGGGGCACAAGCGCACTACCGAGTCGCAATAATCCCGTCGAGTCGATCAATCGACTTTGGTCGAATCGCTGCGTCGTGAAACGGTCAGTTCATAGGCGCGCGTACGATCGGGGAAAGGCATCGTATCTGCCGAGCGGATATTCAGCGCGCTTACGGGGCCGGGTGCCAGGTGTCGTGATGGATCATCGGACCCGACGCCAGACGATGGGCCGGCCTGAAGTCGTCGCCGGTGTAGTACGCCACGGGAAACAACACCGTCTGAGTCCAGTCCTCTGGGATCCCAAGCAACTCGCTGACTTCGTCGTGGAAGAACAGGTGGACGGTGGTCCATACGGTGCCAAGCCCTCGGGCCCGAGCGGCGAGCATGAAACTCCACGCAGCCGGCAGAATCGACCCGTAGGTAGATGCCTGGGCGACGATCATCGGCACCTTTTCCACTCGGCCCTGGACGCAGGGGATGACGAATACCGGCACCTGCTCAAGCAGGCCACCGAGGTATGCAGCGCTTTCCATGACCTTCGCCATGACGTGCTCGCGAGGATCGCCTTCGGGCAATGGGGGCGGGTAGCCAGAGCCAGACATCATCTCGCCGGCCTTGCGGTAAAAGTCGGCAATGGCTTTTTTCTTGGCGGGATCGGTGACGACGACGAATGCCCAGTTCTGGGCGTTGGTGCCCGTTGGCGCCTGCATCGCCACTTCGATGCACTCATCAATGACTTCCAGCGGCACCGGCCTCTTGAGATCGAGGCGTTTGCGCACTGACCGTGTGGTGGTCAACAGCTTGTCAGCGCCAGCTCGGTCGATGGTCATCACGGCACCCTAGTGGCGGACAGTGCCGAGGAGCGGGCGGCTTCCTGCGCCTGATATGGTTAAGGCCCAATCTTGATCGGCATCGTAGGTGTGGAAGCCATTTCCATGTCATCCGTCACTGCGGCTGACAAGCGAAAAAAGGCACAGGATTCACATCATGGCAACAGGTCTCGTTAAATGGTTCAACAGCGAGAAGGGCTTCGGCTTTCTCACACAAGACAGCGGAGGACCCGACGTGTTCGTCCACTTCTCCGCCATTCAGGCAGGCGGCTATAAGAGCCTGAATGAGAACGACAAAGTCGAGTACGAGGTGACGCAGGGCCCCAAGGGCCCAAACGCCGCCAACGTCCGACTCGTCTAACACCTGCAGGACGCGCGGATCGCCCGCCTTCTGGGTGGGCGGCCCGCGTCGCTTCAGCGCGCTCGCGCCAGGCCGCCTCCTGGTCCAATCCATTTGTCAGTTTTGACGAATGTTATTTTGACGACGTTTTGTGGGTTTCGCCGGTGCAAACCATTTCGGCGGAGTATCAGTCGGGTACGCCGCGCCATTTTCCACCGGCTTCGTGGAGCGAACAATTCGGGCGCTCACAACCGGCGGCACGGACATGCACGGGGGAGCGGCTGGGGACAGCACAAGAGGTGACGCACGATACGCGCTGAATAATCACGCGAACTAACCAGTAAGCACACTAACGAATAGCCCTGCGAGCCTCGGCGTTGCCGCCTCGTCACCGCTATTGCAGCGGCCGTGAGCGGGAAAGCCGCAGTGCATCAATCGTAAGTACACGTACTAAATTGCGTCGATAGTCTGAGGACGCACGAAGGTCGGCGGGTGGCGTCGTTCCTTCGTCGGCCAACGCTGCTGCATCGGCCAAGGATGAGCCCGATACCAGTGCCCGCTCCGTTGCTGACGCCCGAATGACCCGGTCGGCCATCGATGCCAGGGCCACTCGATCTCCTTGCACGGCCACGGCGACGGTAGCCCAGTCCTGCGAGCGGATATTGAATTTCTGGTAATCCCAGGGTGCATCGCCAGAGCACGGAATGCGGACTTCCACGAGTACCTCGTCATCGGCCAGTGCTGTTGTCCAATACCCGAGGAAGAACTCATCGATGGGGATCGATCGACGTCCCGAGGGACCCTGAGCGATCATGGTCGCGTCGAGAGCCATAAGCGCGCATCCGATATCACCGGCTGGATCGGCGTGAGCGGCCCCGCCTCCGATTGTGCCGCGATTGCGCACCTGGGGATCGCCGACGATCGCCGATGCCGCAGCCAACAGCGGTGCGTGCTGCATCACCAGGGGCGAGCGAACGATGTCGCGATAAGCCGTCATCGCCCGCACCACAAGCATGGAACCGTCGACGCTGATCCCCCGGAGACCACACCCGACCAGATCGATAAGCACGGCGGGCGCTGCGAGGCGAAGCTTGATCAGCGGCAACAGGGACTGGCCACCGGCCATGATCTTGGCCTCCTCTCCGTGCTCGGCAAGTGCGCCAATGGCTTCGTCGATCGACGTTGCCGCCAGGTACCGAAATGGTGCGGGAATCATGCGATGCCACGTGCAGACAGTGGTGGCGATGCGTTGGCTGCCGCCCATTCAATTGAGTCAACAATCATCTGATACCCAGTGCACCTACATATGTTGCCTTCAAGCGCGTGGCGGATCTCGGTGGATGTCGGGTTGGGGTTCTCGACCAAAAGGGCGGAAGCCGCCATGACCATGCCGGGTGTGCAATACCCGCATTGCAGGCCGTGACACTGCCTGAATCCCTCCTGCACGGAGCTACGTCCATCGAAGGGACCGCTGATGCCTTCAATGGTAGTCACGGCATGTCCGTTCGCTTGCACCGCCAGCATGGTGCAACTCTTCACCGCGTCACCATCGAGATGCACGGTGCACGCTCCGCAGTTTGATGTGTCACAACCCACATGGGAGCCGGTCAGCCGCAGTTGCTCGCGCAGGAAGTGAATGAGCAGGGTGCGATCTTCCACGTCGGTGGAGACCACTCGACCATTCACGGTCAACGACACCCGGCTGGCGAACTCGCTCATGACTTCACTCCGGTCGATGCCGGGGCGGAAGCAGCTGATGGCTGCATGGCCCGCCAAACCTTCTCGGGAAGTAGCGGCATATCGAGGTGCTCCACCCCGAATGGCGCAAGCGCGTCGATCACGGCGTTGACCACCGACGCCGGCGCCCCCACGGCGCCGGACTCCCCGATGCCCTTCGCTCCAAGCGGATTGTTGGGGCACAGCGTGGTGATGCGCCCGGCGGTGTATTCCGGCAAATCTGGAGCCGACGGAATGAGGTAGTCCAACATGCTCGCCGTGAGCGGTTGCCCGCTCTCGGGGTCGTAGGCCATTTCTTCGTACAGCGCTTGGGCGATGCCCTGGGCCACGCCGCCATGCACCTGACCCTCGGCCAGAAGGGGATTGATGACCGTGCCGCAGTCGTCGATCAGCACCATCTTCTCGATGGTTGTCTTGCCGGTGCGGCGATCGACCGAGACGACACAGCCGTACACCCCCGACGGATACGAGAAGTTCGGTGACTCCTGAAAAAGGCGCTCTTCCAGCGAGCCAGCCAGCAACTCTGGTGGAAGGCGAAGTGGTTGAAAGCTCGCCAGCCCGACGTCGCCCCAGCTCACTGTCTTGCCCGGAGTCCCGCGCACGCGGAAAGCGTTGTCGGCCACTTCAAGATCCTCCTCCGCTGCTTCCAGCAGATGGGCGGCGATGCGTTTGGCTTTGTCGAGTACCCGCGCACTCGCCACCTTGACGGCCGAGCCCGCAGTCGGCACGCCCCGGCTTCCCATGGTGCCGATGCCCTGCAGGACCGTTTCGGTGTCGCCGTGGACCACGGTGATCCGTTCGAAGCTGATGCCGAGTTCGTCCGACGCAATCTGAGCGAACGTCGTTTCGTGACCCTGCCCATGGGGCGACGATCCAACGTAAAGAATCGCCGATCCGTCAGGTTGTATGCGTACTTGCGTTGACTCCCACGACGCCAGGTGGCCGAACCCTTCGAGTGAGCCATTCGGTCCGAACCCGGCGATCTCCAGCCATGCGGAAAGACCGATGCCGATCAGTGGGGCCGACGGATCGTTGCGCGCCTCGGATTGGCGGGCCCGCACCGTGTCGTAGTCAAGGAGTCGAAGGCATTCAGTAAGCGCGCTTGGAAAATCGCCCGAGTCGTACACCACTGCGTCGTTGTGAGTTTTGTAGGGAAACTGGTTTGGTTTGATGAAGTTACGCCGACGAACTTCCGCGGGATCGAGACCGGTCCGACGGCCAATGAGATCAATAATTCGCTCAATGGTGTAAGCCGCCTCGGGCCGACCAGCCCCGCGATAGGCGGCAATCGGAGTGGTGTTGGTGGCGACCGTGCGGAATCCGGTGACGACCTTGTCGATGTTGTAACAACCGGCCGCCATCCACGTTGTGAGCACGGGAAGGCCGAGGCCGGTGGGGTCGGCGTAAGCCCCCAAGTCTTGGGTTACGACGAGGCGCAGCACGTTGATTCGGCCGTCATTTTCGTAGCCCACGTCGACATCGTGCACCTGGCCTCGGCCGTGGGTCATCTGCTGCATTGCTTCGGAGCGCGTTTGCGCGAACTTTACTGGGCGCCCTGTCCATTTCGAGAGCAGCGGGGCAATGAAGAACTCGGGGTACCACACGATCTTCGCGCCGAAGCCACCGCCCACGTCCGGGGCAATGACTCGACACAGGTTCTGCGGTTGGTCAAGCCAGATTGCCAAGTAGTTGCGGAGGTGATGGGGTGCCTGGAACGTGGCCCATACCGTCAAGCTGCTCGGACTCCAATCCGCCAGCACGGCAATGGGTTCGATGGGCACGGCGGCGCACCGTTGATTCACGATATGCAAATGGGCCCGACCGGCGGACCGTTTGAGTTCGCGTTCTCCATCGTCGAGCATTGGCACTGAGGTGATGGCATTCGAACGGTGGTGAGGAAACAGCAACGGGGCATCGAGCGCAGTTGCGGTGTCGATGGTGACAGCGGCGCGAAGAACGTCGTACTCGACCTCGATCGCGGCCACAGCGTCGGCACAGAGATAGCGGTCCTCAGCCACGACCACGGCCACTGGCTCCCCAACGAAGCGGACCCGGTCCGTGGCGAGGGCTGGCCGTTCAAAGTCCGGCAGACCCCCGGGGAGGTCGGGATACTCGGTGAAGTCGGCGGCCGTCCACACCCCAAGGACCCCGGGCATGGCAAGGGCGCGACGGACGTCGATGGCCAGAATCATGGCGTGAGCATGCGGCGATCCGACGAAGCTGGCAAACACCGTTCCTGTGGGCGAAATGTCGTCCACAAAGGTCCCTCTCCCGGCCAACAATTTCGGATCCTCCTTGCGCAGAACGCGCGCACCAACGAGGCTCATCCGGAGACCTCGACGAAATAGTCAGCACGCACATGGTCCGTGGTCATAGAAAAACTATTCATGGCTTGAGATGATTCCCTTCCTTGTCTTCGGGATCGAACCACCACTGCTCGGCGTTGGCCTTCGACTGTTCGGTGCGTGGTGTTCCCCAACGGAGGATGCGCCCGAGGAAGAACTCCGGGCCGCTCTCCTCCCGACGCCACCACCGGCGCTCGCCTCCGTGCACTTTCTTGCGATACGACGAGAATCCCACGGCAGCAATGAGAGCCACTCCAAAGAACAGGCTCTCCACCCACGTTTGCGCCACGCCAGCGAGTTGCAAACCTTTCACCCCGCTCTGCAATACAAAGACGGCGAGGACCGTTCCCCACACGTTGAATCGACGCTTGAATTGCGTGGCGCCGAGGAATGCGGCGGCGAAAGCCGGGAGGAGATAGGGAGTGCCGGACTGCGCCTGGGTCGAGCCAAACTGCGAAGCTAACAACACCCCGGCGATCGACGACGCAAACGCCGACGTCATCAGCGCTCCCCACGTGTACCGGTCAACCTGCACGCCAGCCAAACGCGAAGCCTCGCGCCCTCCCCCGGTACTGAAGAGGTACCGACCAAGGGCCGTATGCTCAAGCACGTACCAACCGATGATGGCGACGATGAACGCATAAAGCACGGTCTTGTTCACGCCGAATGCCAACTCTTTTGACAGTCTCTTGAACGAATCGCTGAACCCGAGAATCGACTGGTTCTTCGAGAGCCAGACGGCAAACGCGGTGAAGATCGAACTCGTCCCGAGGGTGGCGATGAACGAATCGATCTTGATCTTCACCACCAGAAAACCATTCAGCGCGCCTATGAGTACTCCCGCGGCGATGGCCAGACCGACGCCCACCGGGATCGGCCAATGCCTCCGTACGAGCGCCCAGCTCACCACGATCGCCGACGTCGAGACCGTGGCTCCAATGGAAAGGTCAAATACGCCTGCGGCCAATGGAACAAGAAGCCCGAGGGCCACGATCATCAGGATCGCCTGTTGGTTCAGGACCGAACGGTGGGTGAGCCATGTGGTCCAGGTGTCTGGAATCCAGACCATGAAGACCAACCAACTAAGCGCGTAGAGGTAGATAACTCCGATGTTGCGGGGATGGAGCTTGTGCCACTTGAACGGTGATCGGCGGGTTTCAAAGCGCGAGTCGATGCGCTCCGTTGGCTCGGTGTGTTGCATCTTCATGACAGGGCGCCGGGTGAGCCAATGCTTGTCGAGCGATGGTCGGGCCAGTACGTCTCCGGTGACGGGATCAACGTCGATCGTGCGCTTCGTCGGATCGTTGCGAGTGGACAGCTCAATACGCCGGGCGTGCAGGTATGTCTTTGCTTCGCGCAAAGCTTTGGGCGTGCGCAGCGCGCTCATCGTCGCCTCCAACGGGCGAGTGCATTCCTTGTCCACGCCGCCAACCGCCCGCTGCGTTCCATAACCGGTTCAGCTTGCTCGATGGGGTCGGGTAACGCCGCATTGATGAACGCGTCGGTGGCAATATCTTGATCGACGCGGATCACCGTAGCCACGGTGCGTCGACGGACGCGCGTAGCTTTGCGATTCGAGGTGGAGCCCAGCGTTTCGGCCACTACTCGTTCCTCGGTCAGGTCAGCGCCGGAAATTTCTGCGGCGAGCATTCCGCCTCGAAAGACGAGCACCCGATCGCAGGTGTTGACCAGTTCTTCAGCGTCGCTGGATGAGAGCACCACGGCGACTCCCGAGGCCACCACGTCGGAGATGGTGCGGTAGATCGATGACTTTGCCCCGACGTCGACGCCCTGCGTTGGTTCGTCGAGGAGGAGCACCCTGGGCTCCGTTCGGAGCCAGCGAGCAAGGACGGCCTTCTGCTGATTGCCGCCGGAAAACTTCTCCATTCGCCGGCCGATGTTGGGCGGTTGTACATCGAGGCGCGCCACCCAGTCCGTCACCTCGGATTTCACCGATCGATGGAGCAACCGGCCGCGTGACTGCAACGGACCGTACCGGGGAAGCGGGAGGTGCTCCACGAGACGATCCTCCGGAATGAGCCCCAGAGTTTTCCGATCAGCAGGCACGAACGCCATTCCAGCGAGTACGGATTCCCGTGGTGTAGCGAAAACCTTGCGCTTGTTCACGAGAACCTTGCCGGCGAAACGGGGCGTGGCGCCGTAAATGCACCCGCACAGTTCGTCGCGCCCCGAACCGACAAGTCCGGCGATCCCGACGACTTCGCCTTCATGCACGCGCATCGACAACCCTCGCAAGGTGATCCCGCTTACGCCTTCGACCTCGAGGGTGGGGTGGGTGAACTGTGTTGTCTCCCGCTCCACATAGAGGGTTCCGATGGATCGACCAACGATGAACTCGACCAGCGATGCTTGGGTCAGGTCGCCGACGGGGATCCCGGCGGCAACGACGATCCCGTCTCGCAGAACGGTGACTCGATCGGCCAGCTGCAGGACTTCCTCGAGAATGTGGCTGACGAAGATGACGCCGCTCCCTTCGGCGGCGATGCGCGTGACCTCGCGAAACAGGGCGTCGACTTCGTTGCGATTGAGTGAGGCTGTGGGCTCGTCGAGAATCAATAGTCCCGGTTCGTCGGTCCGCCAATCACGAAGCGCGCGTACGATCGCGATGGCGGCTCGCTCGGCTGCGCTGAGCGTGGCGACCGGTTGACGAACGTCGGGGGCGAGACCGAAGCGCAACAACTCCGCCTGCGCTCGCTCCGCTTCTGACGACCACCTGATGTGCCCGCCGAAACCGGTGGACCATCCGCGGCCAAGTCCAAGGTTTTCGATCGTCGAAAGGGAGGGGACCAGCCCCAGGTCTTGGTGCACGATCCGGATGCGTCGACGTTGTTCGGGCGACGCCGACCATAAATCAATTGGTTCGCCAGCAAACATCACCCGTCCGCCGCGATCGGCTTTGACGTATCCCCCGAGGAGTTTGATCAGCGTCGATTTGCCCGAACCGTTTTGCCCAACAATGGCATGCACTTCGCCTCGCCGCACCACCAGATTGGCGTGAGCAAGGGCGACCTGTCCCGGGTAGGTCTTGGACAGCCCGTCGACCACCAGGAGCGGAGCAGTCCGGGGAGCCGACAGTGTCGACTCCCCGGTGCCCATCAGGGGAACTTGTGTTACTTGCCCCACAGCTTCGCGAACTGATCCTGGAATCCGTCCACGCCCGGCCAAATCTTGGTCGGATCGGCAAGCGTTCCCTTTTCGATGATTTGCAACGGAAGGCCGTTCACCAAGATGTCGGGGTGCCCGTCAACCGTTGCTCCGGCCGGAGGTGTTGACTTGCCGGGACCACCGCCGGAAAGGACACGAGCGGCAACATCGACGGCGCGCCATCCGAGTAGTTCGGAGGCCAAACCAACTTCGGCCATTTGGTGCTTTCCGGCTTCGATGAATCCGTAGTTCAGCGGACCACCAGCCTGCGAAATGGCCTTGGCCTGATCGATGAGACCGGCAGATTCGATTGCCTCCGGCACACCAAACAACATTCCGCCGAAGGCATAGACGACGAAGTCAAGGTCCTTGTTGGCCTGAAGCTTCGAGACGATTTGGCCGGGAAGGTTGGTACCGAGATCGGTGACCGCCACTTCCATGGTGTCGACCTTGCAATCCGGACACGCCTTGGCGATCTCGTCTTTGAATCCGCCCTGCACCAGCGAGAGCACGGGGAATGTTGGCAGGCCAACGAAGAGGATGTTCTTCTTGGCGCTCTTCTGCGAGGCGTAGTCAGCCATCAAGACGCCATAGAAGTAGTAGTCGTCTCCGGTCAACAGGTTGGCCGAGATGCCGGTTCCGGGCTCGTACGGCTCTGGGATCGACCAGGCAATCACCGGGACCTTGGCGTCTTCGAGCGTCTTCAGCTGAGTGGCGAACCATTCACGCGGATTTCCACTGGTGAGGACCACATCGGCCTTGGCGGCGATCGCCGCATCGAAAGCGGCGGCCACGGTTTCCGGCGTGTCCTTATGGGTTGTGCTTTCGAATGTCCACCCGAGCTTTGTCGCAGCGGCCTGAATTCCACCTTTGATCTCTTCGCACACAGGCACGCTGCACTGCACGTAGTACACCTTCTTCCCGGTGGGCACGGAGGCGATCGGCTCACTGAATGGAAGCGCGCTTACTGGCTTGGAAAACGCCGCTACGCGATCGGTGGCAGACATTGCTGCGGTGGCTGCTTCAGTGGCGGCCGCCTCGGTGGCGGTGGCCCCAGTCGTAATTGCTTCGGTGGCAGCTGCCTGCGTGCCGGCGTCGGTGGCGGCCGCTTCTGTGGCTGGAGCCTCGGTCACCGCTTCAGTGGCGGCGGACGTGTCTTTGCTGTCTTTCGAGCAGGCGCTCATGGTGAGACCTGCGCACGCAATGAGCGCGAAGGCGATTCGACTTTTCTTCATGTTCTCCCCAAAAAGAAATGATCGCCGCGGCTGCGGCAATCGGCCGGACTGGAATGCCAGCAGAGCGTAGTGTTCCACCTAGCGACGCTTTTGTCACGTTGGCCAAAAATGTTGGCGTGTGGTCGGCCGCAAGGCAACCGGAAAGGGCCCGTGCGTATGGAGGAAATCATTTGGTTGCGCACGGCGGCCGAGGCGCATGAGGCGTTTCGTTCGCGCGAACTGCGTCAGGGTCTCTATGACGACGCCGGGCTGTTAATGGAGGGAGTGATCGTCAATCTTCACGGCGATGAGCACCGGGCGAGGCGTCGATTGGAGAACCGGCTGTTTCGTCGAGATACGTTTGCCTGGTTCGAACGCGAGGTCATCCCGGCCACCATTGCCGAGATGGTCGCGCCCGCATTGGCGTCGGGCTCCGGCGATCTCCTCCCACTCGCGCGGCAGACGATGATGAAGCTGGCGTGCGTTATCGCCGGTCTCGACATCACCGACGGTGATTTTGATGACGTGTTTGCGTTGATGAACCGTCTCGCCCGCGCGTCCACCGCCGCCCATGCCACGACCGACCGTGATGCTCTGCGCGCAGATGGTCTTGCTGCGCTCGACGAAGTGCACGAACGTTTCATCAAACCGTCAATCGCCCGCAGGTTGCGTTTGCCGGTGGGGAGTGAAGAGCTCCCTCGTGACGTTCTCTCCATCCTGTTGGCGAATCAGGATGCCTTGGATCTTGCGCCCGACGTCCTGGTTCGCGAAGTCGCGTACTTCCCGTGGGTCGGCTCCCACTCCACGTCGAATGCCTTCGTCCATGCGATGCATCATGTGTTCACGTGGTTGGTCGACCATCCGGACGATCGGGACGCGCTGCGCGATGACCCCATGCTGCTGCAGCGATTCGTGCACGAATCCTTGCGTCTGCATCCGGCCTCCCCGGAAACGCACCGGGTGGCCGAGTCGCCCACGGTGATAGGTGGACATACGGTTGCCGCCGGACATCGAATCATCATCGACATGGTGTCGGCTAATCGGGACCCTGCGGTCTGGGGCAGCGATGCCGCGGACTTCAATCCAGCCCGCACGGTTCCAGCCGACGCGTCGCCCTGGGGATTGACCTTCGGGCACGGGGTGCACGCGTGTCTCGGCATGGAGTTGGCAGGTGGACTGGCACTGGAGTCAGACCCGACCGGGTCCCACCTGTTTGGTTCGATCACGACGATGGCGCAAGCGCTGCTCGCCCATGGCGTCTGTCCTGACCCGCAGCATCCGGCGCTCATGGACACCTCAACGGCCAGGGTGGTGTACAAGTTGTACCCGGTGCTCCTCGGAGACGGCAGTCAGTAAACGGAGTCAAACAGCGTTTGCCGCCCAGCCGCCGTCCACGTAGAGAACCTCGCCGGTCATATACGACGATGCATCGGAGAGCAGAAACTGCACGACCTCGGCAATCTCTCGCGGCTCACCCACGCGGCCGAGCGCCACTCTGGTGGTGAGCCATTGAACTTGGGCCGGGTCGTCGAGGCGTTCGGCCGTCATCGGCGTGCGAATGGGGCCCGGAGCGATCGAGTTGGCTCGGACCCCGAGCGGTGCACCTTCCAGCGCCGCGGCTTTCGTCAACGAGGCGATTGCCCCCTTCGACGCCACGTAGTGCGCCTGTCCTGGCACGGCGATGGTGGCGTTCACCGACGCCATGGTCACAATCGCCGCGCTCGTGCCTACCGCATGATGGCGAAGGAGGGCTCGGATGCCCAACCACGTTCCAACCACATTGACCTCGAGGTGCCGACGAAATTCCTCGACGGTGGTGTCCACGATCATCGAACGGGTGCGGATCCCGGCGCTGCACACGAGCCCAGCGAGCGGCCCCGTGTGCTCAAGCACGCCGGCCCATCCAGCTTCGTCGGTGACATCGAGAGCGATGCCACCCGTTGGCGGGTGCACGTCGGCGGCAATCGCATCCCATCCGTGCTCGGCCAGAACAATGCATGTCGCCTCGCCGATTCCCGATCCGCCCCCGGTGACCAGTACTCGTCGGTTTGTGCTCATCTCCTTTGGCTATCAGAAGTCGGACCCGAGAAGCACAACGGTTTGCTCCACAATCATGCCGCCGTGGACGACATACATATCGACGCCACGCGTTCCCGAACCCGGTCCCCCCAGAATCGACCACCGGACAACCAGGGTGCTGTCGGCTTGCGCCGTCGGATCCTCGAAGGCAACGGCGCCCCCACCCAGGCGATCGGCGACGGTCCGGAAATAGGCGGCGATCGCTGGGCGGCCGACAAACTCGGCGCCCGGTCGACGCAGTACCGCGGCGTCGGCGTAGTCAGCCGCCATGCCCTCGGTGTTCTGCGCGCGTACGAATGCGAGGTGTCGCCGAACCACGTCCATATCCGATATCGCCACACCTCCGTTCTATGTCACAGGGACGATCGTCGCCAGCCGACGCCGTACCATGATCGCAATGCCCCAAGACGACGTCATCGAGCAGCTTCGACGAATTGGTATGTCTGGTTACGAAGCCAAGGCGTACGTTGCCCTGATTGCGGCGGGTGAGCCGCTCAACGGCTACGAGTTGGCGAAGCGGTCAGGGGTGCCCCGCAGCACGGTCTACGAGACGGTGGCCAAGCTGGTCGAGCGGGGTAGCGCGTTCGAGGTCAATGTGGCCGACACAGGAACGGCGTACCTTCCGCTTCCGATCGAGAGCCTGCTTTCTCGCGTTCGTCGAGACATCAACGAATCGATCGATGCGCTCGCCATCTCCCTACCGGCAATAAACGCGCCAGCGGCGGCTCATCTCACGCAGCAGATTCGCGGGCATCGCCGGGTGATTGACCGAGCGATCGACGTGATTGCGGGGGCGAAAACTGACCTCCTCGTGTCGATCTGGCCGCAGGAACTTCCCGATGTCCTCGAAGCCCTCCGTCAAGCTCACGAACGCGGAGTCGACGTGACCACCATTGTGTTCGGTTCCGGTGCCTCGTTGGACCAACTCGGCACGGTCTTCGAACACCTGTACTCCTCGCCTGAAGTGGTGCTCGACCGTCTTGGATGCCGGCTGTTTGCTTTTGTCGCGGATCGGGGGAACGTGCTGACCGCTGGCGCAGTGGAGGACGAGATCTGGGGCATGTGGTGTGATGACCCAGCCATGGCCCTCGTAGTGGCCGAATACATTCGCCACGACATGGCGATCCAGGCAATCTTTCGTCGAAATAGTGATTCGACGCTCGGCGAGTTTTGGGCGACGGCACCCGAACTCGAGCAGCTTCGGGCCGCCGTGGGTTCACCCGGCCTCGCCGCATTCGGAGCCCAGGCCGCGACCGCCGGAAAGGCCGGTGAACGAAAGGCGTTGACGGCAAATGCCGAGCCGGCTGCGGCGAAGAACAAGCCCGCAGTTGCGAAGAAAGCGGCGAAGCGATGGAGCCCGAAGAGACCGGTCGATAGGGTGTAGTCGTTATGGCCCGAGTCACTATCGACAAAGACCGGTGTGTGAGCGCCGGGCGGTGCATCGCCGATGAACCCGGAGCCTTCGGGTTTGACGATGATGAACTCGTGTCGATGATGCCCGGCGTCGAGTCGCTTTCACTTGAACGCCTCATCGTGATCGCCCGTCGCTGTCCCGGACTGGCGATCGACGTCTTCGACGACGACGGCACTCCGGTCGCTCCGTGACCGGGAACGCTCCGCGCATCGTGAAGCACGGCCCCATCGATGTGCACGCCCACGTGGTGTTGGAGTCCACGTTCGGCACGGCCGCAGAACATGGCCCGACACTTGTCGAGTTCGACGGAACGCAGGAGTTTCACGTTGGTGGCTACACGTTGTGCGGGGTGAAGTATCGCGGCTCGGTTTTCATGGATCCCGCACTGCGTATTGGGCGTATGGACGCCCACGGAATTGCCGTGCAAATCCTCTCGCCCAATCCCCTCACGTACTTTCATCACGTTGATGCTCCTACCGCCATCGAGTACTGCCGTCGCCACAACGATGTCCTCGCCGCCCTGGTTGCTGAGCATCCGGGTCGGCTCCTCGGCTTTGCTCAAGTCCCGGTGCAGGACCCCGATGCGGCGTGCGTGGAACTCATACGCGCGGTGGAGGAACTGGGTCTCCTCGGCCCCTATTTCGGGAGCGATCCCGGCCCTCGCCAACTCGACGATGCGGCCCTCGATCCGCTGTGGTCGACATGCGTCACCCTCAACGTTCCCGCCTTCGTCCATCCGGCGCCTTCGGGCATCGACGGGCCGTTGCGCGATGCTCGGCTTCGACGGTTCGACCTCGATTTGATCCTCGAATTTGCCTACGAAGAATCGATCGCCGTCGCCCAGTTGATCTTCGGCGGCGTGCTGCATCGTCATCCAAAACTCGACGTCTGCCTGAGCCATGGAGGCGGCGCTGTTCCCTATCTTGTTGGCCGTTGGCGCGACGCCACGATGAAGCGGGCGTGGTCACCGGAGTGGCTGCGGGTAGACGGAGCGTTCGACGCGTTCCTGCGTCGGCTCTGGTTCGATGTCCATGTGGCCGACCACCGAGCAGTGGAGTTGCTCGCCACCGTCGTTGGGGAAGACCACCTCGTGATGGGCACAAACTTTGGTGGCTGGGACACGGGCGGCGACGACACTGAAGTGGCCGGTCGACAAGCGCGCTTACTATCAAATGCGAGGGAGTTGTTGCGGCTCACCTAACGGAGCGCCAACACCTGGCGGGCGGCGTCGGCGAGCATCCGAGCGAGGTTGTTCGGCACCATGTTCGTCGTAAGTTCGTCGGACTGGACCTCCACGCTGATGGTGGCGTCGAGGGGGATCTCGGCGAGGAATGCGGCCAGGGGGAGCGCACCGCGGCCCGGGATGAGGCGCTTATGGCGAGCCTCAGATAGCAGGTCGGCCGGCGCACCATCCGGAGCATCGCAGAGCTGGACCCAGCCGAGCAGTCCGGCATCGACGATGACTCTCAGCTCGCTTGGCCCGCCCCCGGTTCGGTGGTGATGCAATACGTCCACCACGATTTTGCAGAGCGCCGCGTGGGCAATGCGGACAGCGTCGCCGGCTGACCTCGGCGTGGTCCAGGCCATGTACTCAAGCCCGATCGCCACGCCACTCCTGGCGGCGGTGTCGGATAGGGCAGAGAGTGCGTCGATCGTGGCTGACTCGTCCGCAAGGTCGGAAACGGCGAGGAGGAACGGTGCTCCGAGCACGGCGCATGCCTCGATGAGCGATCCTGCGTGAGTGTTCTCGCCGGCGCGGTGCACCTCGATGTCGTGGATGCGCATTCCCCGGTCATCAGCGCGCGTACGTATCGTCCTGAGTTCATCGGCAGGAGGCATTCGTCCGTGCGAGAGCCGTAGACCGACCCCATCAAATCCGGCGCCCGCCGCCGCTTCAAGCATCTCGATCGGCGACACTTGAAGCGCAGAGCCAGCGGCCAGGATAAGCATCGTTTGCCGACGTTACCTGCGACCCACCCCGCACGCCAGCGCCTGCGCTAGCGCTGCAGGCGGTCGATCATTTGTTGGGCATTCGTCACGCCGAAGTCTTGCCAGCAGTTGTTCCACAGCACGTGGACCTCGTCGGCCGATCCCTCGATTTCGCGCAATCGCTTAGCCCAATCATCGAGCTCGGCGTGGTCGTAGAGATACTTGAAGCGCTCGGCCGCGGTAATGCCGCGTGCCTCCCAATTCTCGGCGTTGTGACCATGAAACCGTATAGCCGCCAACGATGCCGTGGACGCCACAACGGGAGGGATTGACGACGCAAAACCCTGCGGCTCATCGACGCACACAAACGTGAGGCTGTTGGCTTCCAACCATCCGAGGGTGTTTTCACATTGTTCGCCGTCGAGCCATTTCGCATTTCGAAATTCGATGAGACAACGATATGGGGACATACGATCTACCGCATCGAGAATCCGGTCGCAATGCGAAGCCTTCGGACCGAACCACGGCGGAAACTGAAGCAGGACGGCTCCGAGCTTTCCCGCGTGGTGGAGCGGTGCGACGGCGTGGCGAAAGCGATGCCAGCACTCGTCCAGCGCTTCGGTGGACAGGTGCTTGTCGTAGATGTTTCGCTTGTCTCGAAACTCCGGTTTCACGTCGTCCTGCATGTCTTCCCACAAAGAATGGGGAAAGGTCGGATGACCGGTCAGCAGTGACCACGCCTTCACATCAAAGGTGAATCCGGCGGGTGTTCGCTCCGCCCAACTCGCTGATAGTTCCGGCGTGGGGGGGAAGTAGTACGTGGAGTCGACCTCTACAAGGGGGAATCGAGATGCGTAATACGCCAATCGTTCGGCTGCCTTCATCGATCGACGGGGATACCAATCCGAGTCTTTGACCAGCGATGAATCTGCCCACGAACATGTCCCCACGAGCATGCGAGTTCCCTCGCGCTCGATGATCGGACCGAGCGGCATCGAGTCATCGAGCAAACCCGGAGCAAGGTCGGCGCTCACCTCAGCGCAATGCTGGCCACCATCGTTCCCACGATGAGCGCCACCATGGGAACCACGTACTTGCCCCAGTCATGCCACCAGTTTCCGGGCTCGATCGATGGCGCCCCCTTTTTCGACGCACCACGCACCATCGCACCGATTCCGGCAACGGCTCCCTCCACGGTCATCGTGTTGTGCTGCGGGACAAGAATCACCGCCTCTGTTTCCTGCCCCTCATCGAGATCATCGAATGCATCGGGATTCTCTGGATCAGGTTCCGGATCGCCGGGGAGACGAACGCGGATAACCCGTCCATCGGCGGATTCGAACTGTGTTGCCATACGTCGACCATACTCCTCAGGCGCATCCGTCCGACCCCGTTCGATGCCCATGTGCTCGGGACGAAGGCGAAGTTCACCGGTCCGGCGATCGACGTGGACTACCCACCTCCGGACGCAATGACGCAACCTCTGTAGGGCCCTCTGCGGGAGCTCGTGACCGGGCTGGCCGATCGCAGTACGGTGCACTGCGTGGACCTTCCCGTACTGCCGCCCGTTGCGCCAATGCTCTCAAAACCACTTGCCGAACTTCCCGGCGTAGACCTCCCGTCGGCGCCACTCAGCGACGCAGAGTGGCTGTACGACCCGAAATGGGACGGATTCCGTTCGATCGTTTTCCGTGACGGCGATGAGGTCGCGCTCGGCAGCCGCAACGAGAAATCACTTACTCGGTACTTTCCCGAACTGGTCGAGGCATTCCTCAAGGCGCTGCCTGATCGATGCGTCGTGGATGGAGAGATCCTCGTGGAGATCGACGGGGTCGCCGAGTTCGATGTGCTGAGCCAGCGTATTCATCCGGCCGACTCCCGGGTACGAAAGTTGGCGGCTGAGACGCCGGCGCGCTTCGTCGCGTTTGATCTCCTGGCGCTCGGAGATCGTGACCTTCGAAACGAGCCGCTTCGAGTGCGTCGAGCGCTACTCAACGATGCACTACAAGAAGCAAGCGCACGTAGTAACGGCACAGTGTGCGTCACTCCCGCCACGACCTCACGAGAAGTTGCAGCCGATTGGTTCGTCCGGTTCGAAGCAGCCGGATGCGACGGCATCATCGCCAAACGACTCGATGATCATTACATCGAGAACAAACGGACGATGATCAAGGTGAAGCACCAGCGCACTGTTGACTGCGTGGTTGCTGGGTTCCGTTGGCACAAGCACGGCGGCATTGTCGGTTCATTGTTGCTCGGCATTTACAACGCTGACGGCCACCTCAACCACGTCGGGGTTACCGCGGCGTTCACCGACGTTCGACGGCGAGAACTGGTGGAGGAACTCGCACCGTATCGGACCGAAGTCGCCAACCATCCCTGGGCCCATTGGGCTGAGGTCATGGACGAAGCGTCGGCGTCCGGGAACCGCGTGCCCGGAGCGGGCAGCCGATGGACGGGAAACAAGGACCTATCGTTTGTTCTGCTACGACCGGAACTGGTGTGCGAGGTGGCCTTCGATCATCTGCAGGGCGACCGATTCCGCCATGCCGCGGCCTTCCGCCGTTGGCGGGTCGATCGCACTCCAGATACGTGCACATATGATCAGCTTGAACCCGCTCCGGCATGCACGCTGACCGACGTGTTCAGGGTGAACCAGTCATGAACGCGACGAGCAGCCGCACTAACGCATAGTGTTCGCGTGACCGATATCACCACCGACGGCCGGTGCTGCCCGAACGACGTCTTCACCACCATTCGACCCAGAGGGATACATGAAGTCACTTCGCATCGCAGGCGCTGAAGCCGTCGGAACGGCAGTGTTGATGATCGGCGGACCAGGCAGCGCCATCCTGGCCGCTGACCGGATCGGCATCCTCGGCGTAGCGTTCGCTTTCGGATTTTCATTGCTCATCATGGGATACGCGATCGGCCCAATATCTGGTTGTCATATCAATCCCGCCGTCACCCTGGCGATGGTGCTCACCCGCAAGATCAAGGCTGGGCTTCTCCCGTTCTATTGGGCCGGTCAGCTCGCCGGAGCAGCGTTTGGTGGACTGATCATCTATTCGGTGGCGAACGGCCTGCGGGATTGGGACAAGGGGACGTTCGCGTCGAACGGATGGGGCAAGCTCAGTCCGTCGGGGTACGGCCTCGGCGCGGCGATCGTCATCGAAGTTGTGCTCACCGCCCTGCTGGTGTTCGTCGTACTGATGACCACGACGAAAGGGTTCGCCCCCGGCTTCGGCGGAGTTGTCGTCGGTCTCACGTACACGCTGATTCACCTGATTTCGATCCCGGTTGACAACACCTCCGCGAACCCGGCTCGAAGCTTTGGGTCGGCGATCTTCGGCGGGGCCGAGCCGCTCAAGCAGCTATGGGCGTTTATCGTGTTTCCCCTCATCGGTGCCATCGTGGGCACGCTGGTGTGGATCGGCCTCGACGATGCAACGCTCGAAGACACTGAGTTCGGAAGACTGATCGATTGAGTTTTGGGAAGCGTCGACGCACGGATTGGCCAGCAGTCATCGGACTGTTTCTGGTGAGCGTCCTGACCCCAAATTCACCCGCGTCGGCAGTAAAAGCGATGTCGTGGCGCGTCCCCGCGACAACGACGCAGTTGGTGGTTGGAACTGCGGCGACCTGGGACTCGTCCGAGGCCACCCTGCAACGCTATGTGCGCGGAGGAAAAGGTTGGCGGTCCATCGGCACCCCGATGCCTGCTCGGCTCGGGGCCAAAGGGCTTGTGTGGGGTCGGGGACTCAACCCTCGGACCGACGACATGTCAGACAAATCCGAAGGAGATGACCGCTCGCCAGCGGGCGTCTTCGCCATCGGGCGAAGTTTCGGTTACGCGGCCGAGTGGAAGAAGCGGACGAAGCTTCAGTACACGGAGGTGACGAAACGCGACCTCTTCGTCGAGGATCCCGAGTCACCGTTGTACAACACCTATGTGCGCTTAGATCATGACCCCGCCACCCCGTTTGAGAATGAGCAGCAAATGAATCAGGCCGATCCCGCCCATCGCCTAAAGATCGTCATTGAACACAACAGCGAGCCGTCGCCCGTGTCCGGCAAGGGCAGTGCCATCCTGTTTCATATCTGGCGATCGGGTGGAACGAAAACGACTGCGGGATGCACCGCGGCCAGCGCCACTTCTATCGAGACGTTGATGACCTGGCTCGACCCAATCAAGCAACCGCTCTATGTGCTCCTACCGGTCGGTGAATATCGACCGCGCCGCGCCGCTTGGGGCTTGCCAATCATCGACCCGGTCAGCCCGGTCAGTTCGACCGACGGTGCATCGGTTACTTCTGGGTGACCATTTCCATGAGTGTGGCGACGCTAGGGGTGGGCATTGCGCCCGATGTCGGCGACGGTGCCGCCGGCGGTGTGATTGTTCCTGGCGTGTGGGTCGCAGCGGCCGCTGTAGGCGAGACGTTGCCTCCCACCTTGCTTGACGTGAGGGCGGCGCCGCTCATCTTGGCGTTGGGATCGCCCCAGTACAGACGGGCCGCTTTGGCCAGCGCGTAGGCGTCGAGAACCGGCTTCACGCCTTCGTATTCCGCCAGCGACTTTGCCATCTTGCACATGTCGTACGGATAGTTTGCGCGCAGACCAATCGAGTCCCGCTCGACGCACAGCATGCGAAGTTCTTTGGCCGACTGGGGAAGAAGCTCCACGCCGAGCTTTTCTGCCACTCGACCGAGGATGATGTCGAACGCGTCGGCGGTGACCGGGCCCACGTACACCTTGTTCTGGATTCGACGGAAGAACGCCTCGTCGCCCAAGTCCTCGGGCGCCATGTTCGTCGAGAACGCCACCATCAGTTCGAACGGCAACCCGACCTTGGTGCCGTTGGCCAGCTGCAAATAGTCAATGCGCTTCGAGAGCGGATAGATCCACCGGTTGAGGAGCTGCATCGGCGTCATGACCTGGCGACCGAAGTCGTCGATCAGCATCATCCCGTTGTTGGCCTTCACGTGTAGCGGGGCCACGTACACTCGCCCGACTGGATCGTAGGTGAGCTGAAGAGATGACATTTCGAGCTCGCCGCCGACCGTCACCAGGGGGCGCTTGCAGGCCACCCATCGACGATCCAGCTCCTCGGGCTGGGTCTCCAGTGGCTCGTGAATCGTCGGGTCAAACACCACGATGAACTGACCGTCCACGAGGATCGAGTGGGGCACCACGATCCAGTCCTTAAACAGGCGCACGAGGCGTTCTGCGAGGCTCGTCTTACCGGTGCCGGCGGGGCCGTAGAAGAAGATCGAGTGCTGTGAATTAAATGCCGGACCGAGTTCGTCGAGCATCTCCGGCTGCACCACGAGATCACTCATGGCCTGCTTCATTTGTTCGCGATTGACCTTGAGCCCGGACTTCTGCAGATTCACGGCGGCGAGGTACGAATCGAGCGAGACCGGGGCGATGCCGCAGTACTGCGATTTCA
>JAYVSS010000205.1:0-4712 GCA_043775075.1 Acidimicrobiia bacterium | reverse complement strand
AAGTCATCATCGGCAAACACCGTGCCGGCCCCGTCGGCACCTCCCGCCTAGCGTTTTTGGACCATTACACAAAGTTCGCCAATATGGCCAAGGGGATCTTGAAGTTGATTGTCGGGACCGGTGGGGCCTGCTCGGCCGGCGACCCAATCGGTGGAGCCTGGAGTGGCAAAGACACGACGATCAGCGCGGCTTGCATCGCGACGACGGTCCAGCCCAGTGTGCGACTGGTCCTTGACGTTGTCAACGATGACGTGTTGATGTGTGGTTCGCTTCCGGCGGGGTCCGTCGCTGCCCTTGCGCCCAATGGTCAGGCCGCGCTCTTGGCGGCGATGGCGAGGAACAGCGGGTAGGTCCCGTTCTCCCGGACCACCGCATGGCACGGTGAGAAGTCGCTGACGTCGAACCCCGCCAGTTGCAAACTCGCCGTGAGCTCGGCCTGATTGAAGCCGTGGTGACCATGGAAGCCGTCGCCGTGGAACGAGCCGTCCTCCTCGACGAGGTCGACGATGCACAAGTGCCCACCATCGCGCAGCAGTGCGTGGAACCCGGCGAGCACCGTTGCGAGGCTCATGATGTGGTGCAACGTCATCACCGTGACAATCAGGTCGAAGTCTTCGTCCGGTGCGGTGTGGACGGAAAGGTCGACGTCCCACACTCTGGCATCGGGGATGGACCCGGCGGCGATCTTTGCGGCGATGACGTTGCGCATGCCGGCCGAGGTGTCGGCGAGGGTCACCGGGCCGACGTCGGTGCGCAATTCCTGAGTGACCAGACCGGTGCCGGCGCCGTATTCGAGCATTCGCATGGACGGGTCGAGCGCAACGGTCCTTCGAATGGCGACGGCGACCTGGCGTGCTCGTTCGACCTTGGTGGGATCGTCCCACGTCGGTGCACGCTCGTCGAAGCTGTTGGTGCTCATGGTTCCTCCGGTGTCGATCGGCGTGGAACCCCTCACTCTAGAGACAACGACGTTCGCCGCTGCCGCTTGACGGTCTGCATTCGACCGGGTTGGCGACCGGGGTGGGTTCGGGAAGTCGCAACGACTTGGTAACCGTCCGATTGGCCCAATCACCGGTCTGCGTGGGTCAGCTCCGTGTCGATCCAGGCGCGCAGCGCCTGGCCTGGGAGTGCTCCGACCTGCCGGCCGACCTCGTCGCCGTTGCGTATCAGTAACAGCGTTGGGATGCCCTGGACGCCGAAGCGCTGCGAGATCGCTGGTGCCACGTCGACGTTGACCTTGACCACTTTGATCACGCCGGCGAGGTCCTTCGCTGCTTGTTCGATCAACGGGCTGATCGTCCGGCACGGTCCGCACCACGGTGCCCACAGATCGACGAGCACCAACAACGACGACGTCGCCGACGCCGTGAAGTCGGCCTCGCTTGCTTCAACGATCCACTGCATCGGCCGGTGGCATGCGCCGCATGTCGGTGTCCCGCTCGATGTGTTTGGTACGCGGTTGCGTTTCCCGCACGATGGGCATGGCATGACGGTGCTCCCCATCAGGGGCCCTCCTCGACGTCGACGTGGTGTTTGTACATCGGGTTCACCCGATTCAACAGGCACAGAATCCATGACCGCTTCCTCTCCTCGCCATCTCCAATGTCGCTGAGCTTCGCCGGCTTGAGGCGGCACTGGCAACGCAGGGACGCCGGGACGTCGCCCAGCACCAACTCGACATGGGCACCGCAACCGGACCAGCTGGGCCGGTTGCAGGTTTTGCACTGCACGCGTTTGCACATACCCCCCAGGGTATCAGGTCGACGCCGGCTTTGAGCCTCGCCCGTGGCCAGGCGGTGATTTGCCGTGCGTGGCACAGGGACGCAAGATCGGTCAATGGCCTGTTCCAGCGGGACTAGCGACTTCATGAGTTACTGGTGGTACAGAAACCTGAGAGGAGACTGTCGCTTGCCGTCGTTGGTCGTCGAGCCGAGCGCTGAACGGGACCGGGAATGCCGTGCCTATTGAGATCGAAGGGTTGGAGTGCATTGGGTCCGCTGGTGGCAGTCGTTCGGTAGGGTCGTCGGATGGCCATTGACGAAGAAAAGCAAGCGCAACGTGTTCGCCAGCAGGTCACGCAGAAGGCAAAGATTGCCGACGCCACGGCGGGCGGCGGAACGATCTTCACGGAGTCGGTTTTGGTCGTGAACCAGAAGGCCAAGCTCATCGAGTTGTCCAATGAGTACA
Organism: Acidimicrobiia bacterium; assembly: GCA_043775075.1. Taxonomy (GTDB): domain Bacteria; phylum Actinomycetota; class Acidimicrobiia; order Acidimicrobiales; family JANYDT01; genus JANLQX01. The sequence goes on along the minus strand of JAYVSS010000205.1, from coordinate 2,525 downwards.
AGGTGTTCGACGCCAACGGAACGCAGATCGGTGCGGTGCGCCAAGTTGGTCAGAGCAAATTGAAGAAGATTGTTCGTGCCCTCTTTCGCTTCGACATGATCATGCGCCACGAGCTCCACATCGTTGACAACAGCGGCGTGACTCAGCTGAGCGTGATCAAGCCGCGGGCCTGGTTTCGCCCGAAACTCCTCGTGCACGATCGTTCCGGCCAAACCATCGGCTCGATCGCCATCCAGCTGCGACTCGGGAAGGCCCGATTCAATCTTCTCGACGCCGCCGGCACGCTGGTGGGGACCCTTCACGCCGAGAATTTCCGGGCGTGGAACTTCACCATGGCCGACGCCGCAGGGTCCGAAGTGGCCCAGATCACCAAGACGTGGGAAGGACTGGGCAAGGCAATGTTTACCAATGCCGATAACTACGTGGTGAAGATCAACAGCGCGCTTAGTGAGCCGCTTCGGTCCATCGCCATTGCGTCCGCCCTGGGCATCGACTTGATCCTGAAGCAGACCAAGGGCTAGCCCTACGCTGGCGCTGACTCTCGCGAATTTCTAGCGACCGAGTAGATGGCGAGCTAGGCGCAGCTGCACCCGAGCCCGGTCCAGGTTCTGCCCCGCCCGATGGGCGCGGAAGTACACGTCACCGTTGAGGTGATCGGCAAGAAATCGCATACCGTTCTCCACTGCCAGTACCGGTCCGCCCCAGTTGACCAATTCGACCTGGTCCGGCGATAGCTGTGCCGTCGATGTAAACCCATCGATAAGTGCAGTTACTACATCTGTCCGAACAGCGATCGTGTCGAGGTCGCGGGTGTCCTCAGGACGCGCAGAGCATCCTGAGCGCACGAGCTCGCCCAGATCGACGAGGGGTGAGCCGGGCATCGTCGTGTCAAGATCCACCACGGCCATTGGCAGACCGCCGGCTCGGTGACAGAGAAGGTTGGTGACTTTGGCGTCGTTATGTACCGAATGCGTGCGGTCGGTACCGATGCTGAGGGCCGCAGGAAACACCTGTGTGGCGAGCGCTTCGGCCTCGTCGAGCTCGCGTTGCACACCTGACCTGCGGCCATGCGGGTCGAAGGCGACGGCGTTTCGAAGTTGGTGAACGCGCCAAGAGAAGTCGTGAAAGCGGGGGATCGTTTCGCGCAGTGGCGGGCCTGGCAGGGTTCTGAGGTGAGTCACAAACAGGCCAAAGGCGCGTGCTGCCTGGTACCCCTCGCCGGGAGATCCAATTTGTGCAGGCGTATACGAATCATCGATTCGCTTCGTCGCTCGCCACACCGAACCGTCAGCAAGAGTCACATGAATTCCGGCGCCGTCAACGGCATGAAGGTGCCGAGGGATCGCTATGCCTGCAGTAATTTCGCTGTCCTGCCAATGGGTGTCAATGCGTCGGAGGTTCTCCTCGCATGCGCCGAGGTTGGTGAAAACCGTGTCGTTGAGTTCCTGCAAAACGTAGCCGGACGCGTCCGCGCTGCTCGTCACCGTCACCGACCAGGTGTGGTGGATATGCCCGCCGCCGAGAGCCGACACACCGACGATCTGGTCGACGATCCCGAAGGCCGCAAGGACCAACGAGAGAACTTCGACAACAGCGAGGTCGGTGTTAGAGCCCGCCACGAGATTGGTGGAGGGGCGCAAGGGCACGCTTGCAGGGTCGATGACGTAACTCTCGCGCCGATTCTCTCGTGGCGGGTTCTTACCAGCCACCGGCAATGAGTTCAGCTCGAACCCGGGCCACGTCGTCGGCGAAGGTGACCCCGTGCCACGTTGACGCGGTTACCGTCACGGCAATGCGCAACGTTTCGTCGGCCACCAGTTGCCCAATGGCATCCGGCAAGCCAAGTTCGGCGGCCGGGTCCTCGACGTGGGCCGCAATAAACGAAGAACCCATAGTGATAAGTGCGCGTACTGCTACTTCCGAGAGCGCCCACAGGTTCATGGAAACGGCGTCGTCGTCCTCAAGAACTCGACCGGTGCTGTCGGTGATTATCCCGTTCACTCGCGCCACCCCTCGTCGTTCACTAAGCGCGCAGAGTAGTCCGTCGTCTCCGATCACCGGCTCAGCGCGAGACACGCCACCAATCCCGGACAGCGTGCGGCCCACCCGGAACATCACGGCGGCGCCATCGATATCGTCCCCCTGCGTCGCCGCCAATGCATCGGAGAGAGCCTGAACACCGTAGAGATCGTCGCCGTTGGCCACGACGAGCGGGCCGACCAAGCCGGTTGACGCCAGCGCGTCAACCGTTCCCCACGGCTTTCCCGTTCCACCCCCCCGGGAAACCTGATCAGCGAAGGCGACCGGTATCGGCGGATTGTTAAGCGCTTGAACTATCGGACCGCGTGTGAGGGGTCCGACGACAATGACCGCAGATGTGAACCCCGCGCGCCGGGCCTGATCGAGGGCCAGGATCAGCAATGGTTGGTGATCGGGGCCGACGGCAGCGAGCGGTTTGACCCCACCAAAGCGTGAACCGAGACCGGCGGCGAGAAGAACGATCGGGGTGTTCGTGGTAGTCATGA
>JAYVSS010000204.1:0-37486 GCA_043775075.1 Acidimicrobiia bacterium | reverse complement strand
CAGCCGACCGCCGCGGCGCTGCGCGAGCTCGCGGCCCTTGTTGACGCCGGCGCGCTGCGCCCAGTCATCGATTCAGAATTTGCGCTCGCCGACATGAAGCCCGCCCATCTCCGCAGCCAAACCGGCCGTTCCCAGGGCAAAATCGCGATCTACGTTGGTCAACCCTGACCCCGACGCTCACTCATCTTTGAGATCCCACGCTGCATCCTCCAGCTCAGCCAGGGCCGCGGCGGTTTCCACGTCCGGGGTCTCATCGCCTCGCATCGCCCGGTTTTCCAGTGCGATGTCCTCGGCGTTATGTTGCAGTTCTTCGGCCACAAGATCGGGTTCTTCTTGTCGGATCCGCTCTTCCAACGTGTCGGACTCATGCTCTCCGGTGTCCGTGGTCGCTTTGTCTAACGAACCGCGATACCCGCTCGACGGGAACATCGACTCCACGTCGCTATCGTCCTCGCCTTCGGGTATGAGTAGGTCCTCGTCAAAGGCCTCAGCGTTGTTGTCTTCAGCGTCCCCGGCATTGTCGTCGATCATGGCTCGTCCTCTCATAGCGCCTACGTGGTGCAACCCGGTACCCGGGATGGCGAAAGGCGAAACCGAAGAACAGCAAAGCTGTTTCACGGCACGCAAACCCGGGTATCGCTCTGCGCCATCTATTCCGGGGACCTCATGATTCTTTCTACGCACCGTACCGTCAACATCGTCGCCCAGTTTTCGCTGGGCGTAACGGAGAGAACGACGTCGTTCCTTCGTCTGCGGCCGACCGAGCCGTCGGTTATGAACGATCGGCTATCCGTGGTCGATGCGACCGGCACGGAACTTTTCCTCGTCAGCACGATCGATTCTTTCGACGGTGTCGTTCAGTGGCACGACCGGGTGGTGCTTTCCGCCGGACGGTCAACCATTTCTTATTCGGCCCGCGTCGATGTGCCAGAGGTGCCGGATCAGAGGCCCCTGCATTTAGCTGCCCCGTGTTCACAACTGATGACCCCCGAACACTGGCGGAGGATTCAACCAACCAGATACTGCCGTCCGGACGAACTCGGCAACGAAGCGTGGCAACTCTTTGGACGCGACGTTTCGCTTGATCGTCCGGCCACCGGCACCGTTGTCCAAAAGATCTGTGATTTTATCTGCGCGCAGATGACATTTGAGTATGGGTCGTCTGGCCCGATGACCACTGCAACGGACGCCTGGAGTCAAAAACGTGGTGTGTGCCGGGACTTCACCCACATTGCGATGAGTTTTTGTCGTGCATTGAACATTCCGACTCGGTACGTTTTTGGGTACATCCCAGACATAGACGTTCCCCGAAATGGCAGTCCGCAAGATTTCTGTGCGTGGTTCGAAGTGCTTCTCGGCGACCGCTGGTGGGCGTTCGACGCGCGCGTGAACGAACGACGCATTGGCCGCATCGTTGTGGCGCGGGGACGCGATGCCGCCGACGTCCCGATGATCTCCACTCTCGGCGCCGCCGAAATCACCGACTTCGCCGTCGACGTGACGGTGGTGCCTCGCGTCTCGGAGTTCCAATCACCCGGGTATGAAACAGCTATCGCGTAACTCCCGACGTTCGTCAGCCGCAGTGTTTCACCCGTCGGCGGCGCGGGTACTGACCCCGCAGTTCACGCAAAGGAGTCGGAAATGCCCATGACCGTACATCGCCAATCCACCATCGTTGCTACTGATCCGGACAAGCCGGATGAGGAGGCGTCACGTCCTCCTGGCGCCGGAGGAAAGCCCGGGCCGGATAACACCGACGGCCGAGATGGCCCGTACTCGGAGGAGCCCGAATCTCCTGACGGGTCGGCATCCGCAGCCACCAAACCGGGACCGAACCTCCCGCCGTCCGAACCCGCACCCCCGCCCGGCGAACCTGATTTTCCGAAACCGGATCTCCCCGGTGACCCTCCAATAGGTCCACTTCCCGACCCGCTCCCGGTCATCTTCGATTCGAGCGGGACAACGACGTTCATTCGCCGTTACGCGAGGGCGTCGAGGGCGTCGAGCGCCCCTCGGTAGAAGGTCGGATAGGCGTAGATCATGGTGCGCAGGAGCGCCACGGGAACCTGCGCATGGACCGCCAGGTTAAACATTGACAGCACGTCACCACCGCGCGGACCCACACAGGTGGCCCCGATCAACACGTCTCGGTCGGCATCAAGAACGAGTTTGATGATTCCCTCGTTCCCGAGTCCGTGGAGCCAGCCGCGACTCGAGGTTGATGAGTCGGCTACACCGACCCGCACGTTGCGACCAGCGGCGCGCGCTTGGGCTTCGGACAGCCCGACGGACCCGACCTCTGGGTCGGTGAAGGTGACGCGGGAAACGGCGTGGGTCTCGGCGCTTCGCGGATTGTCTTTCTGCAGCATGTCATCGGCGGCGATGGCCGCTTCGTATGCCGCCATATGGGTGAACGCGCCCCGTCCGGTGATGTCTCCGACGGCCCATAGCCGTTCGGTTCCAACCACCCGTAGATGCTGATCGGTGATGAACGCTGGCCGCGCGGTTTCATCCACCCCCACCGTGGCGAGACCGACCCCTTGAAGGTTCGGCGTGCGCCCGGCGGCCACCAGTATCTCGGCGGCCTGCACCGTCGATCCATCGGCGAGTGTCACCGTAACCACACCGTTCGTCCGCGCCACGGAGGCGGCCGCCACCCCGGTCCGAATGTCGATTCCTTCCGCTTGGAGGACGGTGCTGACGAGAGAACTGGCTTCCGGCTCTTCGGCGGCAAGAATTCGTTCGGCCGCCTCGATGACGGTGACCTTTGTGCCGAAACGCGAAAGCGCCTGAGCCAACTCCATGCCGATGGCGCCGCCGCCGAGGACGATGAGCGATGACGGATTCGCTCGAATCTTCATGACCTCACGGTTGGTCCACGGCATTGCCTCTGCCAGGCCTGGAATCGGGGGCAGCGCGGGCGACGTTCCGGTGGCGAGCACCACGCCGCGCCGGGCAACGTAGACGTCATCACCGACGCGCACCCGTCCCGGTCCATCAAGGACAGCGTCGCCGCGAACGAACGTGCCGCCTTTGCCGACGAAGCGCTCCACGGCCACGGTGTCGTCCCAGTCGTCGGTCGCCTCGTCGCGAATGCGATCAGCGACGATGGTGAAGTTCGGAACCACCGTGGTGGCCCCTGCCATTGCGTTGGCCCGCCGTGTTTCTTGCAGGAGGTCAGCGGCGCGGACGATCATCTTCGACGGGATGCACCCGTAGTACGGACATTCGCCGCCCACCAGGTACCGCTCGACCCCGACAACGACAAGGCCAGCCTGCGCTAACTGCCCGGCGACATCCTCACCCCCGGGGCCCATTCCGACCACGACAACGTCAACCTGGTGCTCGTTCACTGCGCCTCACATTTTCCTCATTGATGGCAAACGCGACATCGCCGCCGCCTTACGTTACGGCGCGAAACGCGCCCCTTGAACACCTTCGCCAATGCCATGTGCGCGTTGCAGCGAGCGCGTCCGAAACAGGTAAAACGCGGCCCAAACGATCTGGACAAATCCAAGAACCGCGAGCACCGGCCCCGGACCGAACGTCCCCGAAGCGATCCCCGCGACGGCGAGAGACAGGCTCATCGACAGGGTCACGAGGGCAAAGTCCGCAGCCATGATCCGACCCTTGAGTTCATCGGGGGCGCTGCGCTGCAGACCGTAGAACGTGCCGGCCCACTGCACTCCACCGCCCAGATGAGCCAGCAGTACCAGGCCCGTGGCCAGGACAACCGAGTGCACCCCAGATACGGCGAGATAGGCCAGCCCATACACGAGAGATCCAATCCCGCACGCCCGCACCACCGCTCCCATGCCTTTGCGGGCGGCGACACGAACGAGAAATGGGCCGACAAACACACCCGTCCCTCTGGCCGCAAGGAGCAACCCCGTGCCCTTATCTCCGTTGCCGAAACGTCGCTTGGCCAGGACGGCGAGCAGGCCAACCACTCCGGTGCCCAACCCGAAGCCGAACTTGGCGAGCAAGAAGCCCGAAACCAACGGATTGCCTCGGGCGTAGCGAAGCGCCTCACGGGTATCGGCCATAGGTCGCATGGGCGCCCGCACCGCACTCTTTGAACGGTCGTCGACGGACGTCCTACCGCGAACGAAACTCAACAATGCTGCGGCCACGACGAAAGTCAGGGCGTCGAGGGCAAACGCCGTTTGCCGGCCCCAGGCGTTGGCCACCAGCGCCCCGAGCCCCGATCCAACAACGAGCATGGCGCCCCAGATGGAGCCCGACGCCGCAATCGCCGTGGGCAAATCCTTCGGCGCCACGAGGTTCGCCGTCGCCGCTTGCGCGGCGGGCGAAAAAAAGGCGGCGATGGCCGCAACCACCGCCTGGGCGACGATGCCGAGCACCCAGTAGTCACGGGCGAAAAGCAATCCGCAGGCCGCCACGGCCTGGACTGCGGAGCACGCCACCATGATCCGTTTACGGTCGAGACGATCGGCCAGCGGTCCCGCAAATGGCGTCATGAAAAACGCCGGAAGGCTGGCGGCGACGAACACCATCGACGCAAAGAAGTCGCTGTTCGTCTTGTCCAGAATCAAGCCGGCCAGAGCGACCGTGGCGAACCAGTCTCCGCACAGTGACACCAGCAGCGCGAGGGTCAGGAACCGGTAATCGCGATTGCGGCGCAGCAGGGAAATCACACGTCGACCGTAGACGAGCCCTGTCGCTTGGTGGCAACGGAGGCGATCAACGTAGTGTCGACACTATGCGCGCTGCTGTTTGTCATGAGTTGGGTCCGGTCGAAAAGATCACCGTGGAGGAACGTCCGGATCCCGTACCTGGACCGGGTCAGGTTCGCGTCGTCGTTAAGGCCGCGGGAGCGAGCTTCGTCGACGCGCTGCAAGCCGCAGGGAAGTACCAGTTTCCGCTTCAGCCGCCATATACGCCAGGTGGTGAAGCGGCAGGCATTATCGATGCGCTCGGCGACGGCGTCACGGAGTGGGCGGTCGGTGATCTCGTGTTTGCATCGACCGGGGTCGGCGCGTTTGCGAGCATGTTGATCGCTCGTGCAAGCCAGCTGACGCGCCTTCCGGCGGAGCTCGACTTTGCCTGCGGCGCTTCGTTCCTGCAGGTGTACGGAACAGCGTGGTTCGCCCTGAAGTACCGCACCGTCGTTCGCCCGGGCGAGGTCGTTCTGGTGACAGGGGCGGGCGGCGGGGTTGGTCTTGCGGCGATCGATGTGGCGAAATCCATGGGCGCACGCGTTATCGCGGTCGCCTCATCAGCGGAAAAGCGTGCGCTCGCAATGTCTGTCGGGGCGGAGGCGGCGATCGATCCGCTCACGGAAGACGTGAAGACCAGAGCACGTGAGCTGACCGACGGCAAGGGCATTGACGTTGTTTACGACGTGGTCGGCGGCGACGTCTCGGAGGCAGCACTACGCGCGCTTCGTTTCGATGGACGGTTCGTCGTCATCGGATTCACCGGGGGCATCGCTCGCATCCCGCTCAACCTTGCGCTACTCAACAACCGCACGATCGTGGGCGTTGAATGGGGCGGTTGGGTCCAGCGCCAACCCGAAGCCAATCGGGCGATGCTCACCGACGTCGTGTCGGCGATAACCGAAGGGACGCTGCATCCCATCGCCCCGTTCGAGCGCCCACTCGACGATGCCGCAGCGGTGCTCTCCGAGCTCTTGCATCGTCGAGCCGTGGGAAAGATCGTGCTCATTCCCTAAGTGGCTCAACTGGCGATGGTAGGTCCAGCGGCGGCGAACAGCCGATGGCGGTTCCTCAGCTCGGTCGCCCGAGCGGGCAGGAAGCGTCGCCCAGGAAGGGCAAATGGTCCTGCTTTTGGCCTACAAACGAACATCCTGGGCGATACGCCATCGTGTCCTGGGCGAGCTGCCGGCGAGACGCAATCACAACGTGTCGGCCCGCTGACGCGACTTCGGGGCTTACTATCTCGTGGTAAGGGGCTTCTTTAGTGGCTCAATCGCTGGCGGAATTAGGTCAAATTGCGCGGCGATGAGCAAGATTGCATCCACGTTTTCCGGTGAGAGTTTTTCGAGGAAATTTCGACGTATGGCGCGGTTATAGGTCGGCTGCCCCAAGAGTTGAATTGATCGACCCTGATCAGTGATCACCACGTTGGTTCCCTTGTTGCCAACGCGGTGTCTTACTACTAATCCCCGTGATTCCATCCGGCTTACGAGATGGGATACCTGGCTTTTATTCAGCTCCATTTTGTCCGCCAGGACCGCCTGTCGCAATGTTCCCCGCCCGAGTCGCTCCAGGCACGTAAGAACGATGAACTCCGATCCACTGATGTCACATGACTCGGTCAGTTCGCGAGTTAGCGCAGTACCGACCCGACCGACGATGCGACGGAGGCTCCTCCAAGCCTGGATCTCACTCACCGTCGGCTCTTCGTCATCCATCGGAGAGACGGTAGAGGGTTTTGGTTGACATAGCAACCGGAAGCCGGGTAAGTTGCTATCTCAACCACCGGCCGGAGACGTACATGAACGCACCACCAATCAGTCGAACCCCAGTCTCCCAGGGCTCCCCGCTGGGCGGACTGCTCCGCAAATACCTGGCGAAATACCGCCGGCCGCTCATCATTGTTCTTGTGCTACAAGTCGTTCAAACCACCGCTGGCCTTTACCTGCCCAGCCTGAATGCACGAATCATCGACCGAGGAATTTCGCGCGGCGATTCTTCCTATATAAGGTCGGCCGGGCTGGTCATGTTGCTGATCACGGTGGTGCAGATTTCGTTCTCTATCGCTGCCGTCTATTTCGGCTCGAAAGCGGCAATGGGATTCGGGCGCGACGTTCGTAGCTCATTGTTCCATCAAGTCACATCGTTTTCGGCACGCGAAGTGGGAACGTTCGGGGCGCCTTCGTTGATCACCCGGATCACCAACGACGTCCAGCAGGTGCAGATGCTCGTTCTTCTCGGCTGCACGATGCTCGTGGCCGCCCCGATCACCATCGTTGGTGGTGTCATCATGGCCTTGCGGCAGGACCTGGGTCTCTCGGCCATCCTGATCGTATCGATCCCTGTGTTGCTCTTCAGCATCGGAACCGTCGTCAGCAAGATGATTCCGCAGTTTCGGGTTATGCAGGTCAAAATCGATGCGATCAACCGAGTCCTACGCGAACAGATCACCGGTATTCGAGTGGTACGAGCCTTTGTACGTGAGCCGTTCGAGGCGAAGAGATTCGCCTCGGTGAATGAGGACCTCACGGGCACGGCGCTGCGGGCGGGACATCTGCAGGCGTTCATGTATCCGACCGTGATGTTCGTTCTCAACGTCTCGAGCGTTGCTGCGTTGTGGGTTGGAGGAAGCCGTATCGGAGCACATCACCTCAGCCTCGGAGCAATGGTGGCTTTCCTCAGCTACCTCGCCCAGATCCTCCTGTCGATCATGCTCGCCACCGTCATCGCCGTGATGATCCCTCGCGCGGCGGTCTGCGCCGAGCGTATTCAGGAAGTACTCAACACGCCCTCCTCCGTCGTACTGGCCACGAATCCGGTCAGGTCGGTCACCAAGTCAGGATCACTGGAACTCCGTAACGTTGGATTCAACTATCCCGGCGCCGAGCATCCCGTCCTGGAATCGATTTCACTCACCTCGCTCGCCGGCCAAACGACGGCCATCATCGGCAGCACCGGAGCAGGCAAAACCACGCTGATCAACCTCATTCCGCGACTCGCAGACGCGACGTCGGGCGCCGTGCTCGTGGACGGCGTCGATGTCCGTGACCTCGACGCCGAAGCGTTATGGCGACGCGTCGGCTTAGTTCCACAAAAGCCCTTCCTCTTCACCGGAACCGTGGCCACCAATCTTCGCTACGGAAAGCCCGAGGCCACGGACGAAGAGTTGTGGGAAGCGTTGCGCGTCGCGCAGGCCGAGGACTTTGTGAAGGCCATGCCCGACGGACTGAACGCCCGAATTGCCCAGGGCGGAGCCAACGTCTCCGGAGGGCAGCGCCAGCGCCTCGCCATCGCCCGAGCCCTCGTTCGCCAGCCCGAGATCTATCTGTTCGACGATTCCTTTTCCGCCCTGGACCTGGCCACCGACGCGCGCTTACGAAAGGCGCTTGTCCCGTTTACCCGGGGGGCGACCGTGATCATCGTGGCGCAGCGCGTATCGACGATTGCGTCGGCTGATCAAATTTTGGTGCTTGAAGGCGGCCTGGCCGTGGGGCTTGGTTCACACAAGGACCTCTTGGAACACTGCCCGACATACGCCGAAATCGTTGCTTCACAGCTCACCCAGGGAGCACAAGCCGCATGAACGCTCCGGTGAGCAAAGACAACGAGAGGATCGATCGGCCGCTGGCCGACCGGCCCACGTCGAGCCCCGGAGCACGTATGGCCGCCGCCGGACAGCCAGCCGAAAAGTCCAAGGATTTTGGGGGATCGGTGCGGCGCCTGCTGGGCCGGCTCCATCCTGAGCGCGTGGGCGTGATCGTCGTTCTCGCCACCGCCGTGACCCACGTTGCCCTGGCCGTGTTCGGGCCCAAAGTTCTGGGCCACGGAACAAACCTGATCGTTCGTGGTTTGCGAAGTCCGGCGGGCATTGACTTTGGCGCGCTTCACGGGGTGCTGTTCCTCGCCGCGGGGCTGTACATCACGTCGTCGTTCCTGCAGGTTTTTCAGTCTTGGTTGCTCGCGGGCATCGTTCAGCGGACGATGTTCGGCCTACGAGCCGATGTGCAGGCCAAGCTCGGCCGCCTGCCATTGAGCTACATCGATAGTCAACCGCGAGGCGATCTCCTTAGCCGAGTGACCAATGATATCGACAACATTTCTCAGAGCCTGCAGCAAACAATCTCCCAGTTTCTTTCTTCAGTTTTGACCCTTTTCGGGGTGCTTCTGATGATGCTTTGGATCTCACCCCTACTGGCCCTCGTGGCCCTGATAAGCGTCCCGCTGTCATTAGGGGCGGTGAAATTCATCACGAAGAGATCGCGGGCTCGGTTCGTTGCGCAGTGGAAGGACACGGGCATGCTCAACGCGCTGGTGGAGGAGTCCTTCACCGGTCATGCCATTGTGAAGGCGTTCGGACGCCAACGCGATGTGGAGGAACGGTTCGCGGCCAAGAACGAAGAGCTCTTCGCCGCGGGGTTCGGGGCCCAATTTCTTTCGGGATGCATCCAACCGGCAATGAACTTTCTTGGCAATCTGAATTTCGTAGCTATTGCCGTGATCGGAGGGTTGCGGGTCGCCTCGGGGGCAGTATCGCTTGGCGACGTGCAAGCATTCATCCAGTACTCACGACAGTTCTCCATGCCGTTGAGTCAAATGGCTTCACTTTCGAACGTTCTCCAGTCCGGTGTTGCCTCCGCCGAACGAGTCTTTGAATTTCTTGATGCCGACGAACAGCAACCCGATCAACCCACTGATGAACTCGGGCTAAACCGACGTGGTCAGGTGGTGTTCGATCGCGTCACCTTCTCGTACGACCCCGATGTCGCGCTCATTGAAGATCTCTCCTTTGTGGCTGAACCGGGAAAGACCATCGCCATCGTGGGTCCCACCGGTGCGGGTAAGACCACGCTGGTGAACCTGATTATGCGGTTCTACGAACTCCGAAATGGCACCATCTCGATCGACGGTCGCAACATCGCCACCATGCCACGATCGGAACTTCGTTCCCACATCGGCATGGTGTTGCAGGACACGTGGCTCTTCAGCGGAACCATTCGGGAGAACATTGCCTATGGCAATCCCGAAGCCACCGACGCTCAGATCATGGCCGCGGCCAAGGCGACGTACGTTGATCGTTTCGTACGCGCGCTTCCCAATGGCTACGACACCGTTCTCGACGACGAGGGTGGCAGCGTGAGCGCCGGCGAAAAACAGCTGCTGACGATTGCCCGAGCCTTCCTTGCGGATCCGACGATCTTGATCCTCGACGAGGCCACCAGTTCGGTTGATACCCGCACAGAAGTGCTCATTCAGCGGGCGATGGCGGCGTTGCGTAACGACCGAACCAGTTTCGTCATCGCTCATCGCCTCTCCACCATCCGAGACGCAGACATCATTCTGGTAATGGAATCCGGGCGCATCGTCGAACAAGGAAACCACGACGCGCTGCTCTCCGCCAACGGTGCCTACGCCAAGCTCTACAACGCTCAGTTCGTCGGCGCCGCCGCCGAGGTGGGGTAAGGCCCCACACGGTCCCAGGGTCCATCGTCGAAGGCGGAGGGACCTTTGGCCCTGCAGAAGCAAGCGTTGGACTTGTCATGGTTGATCCATGACTTCGAAACCGATCGTTGTTGGTGTTGACAATTCCCCGGGCAGTGCTTTGGCATTGGAGTGGGCCCTGAACGAGGGCATGTTGCGTGGCTGTCCGGTACGGGCGATCAGCTGCTGGTCGCTTCCTCCGCTTTACGGCGTTGACGTCGTGGCGATTGTTGGCCTTGATCCGGCCGAGATCGAGCGCCATTCCGCAGAAATGCTCGCACATGCCGTTGCTGCAGCCATGGGAAAGATCGGAAAACAGAAACCGGATGGACCTACCAATCCTCCGGCGATCGAGCAGGTGGTGATCGGGGGACTGGCCTCGCAGGAGCTCGTTCATGAAAGCAAGGGTGCCGAAATGATCGTCGTGGGCTCTCGGGGCCGCGGCGGATTCCTCGGCTTACTGCTTGGATCAACGGCGACTCAGGTCATTCATCACGCCGCGTGCCCGGTTGTTGTCTGCCGGGGGGAAGCAAAGTGAACGCCGATCCCGCTCGGACCATCGCTGAACCCCAACCCAGTAACCGATCGAACTTCTACGCCACCGTGGCGCTCTTCGGCGCCGGGCTGGCGGTGTTCGTCGCTTTTCTTACGTTGGCCATCTACGTTGCGAATAAGGACACGGCATCGGCATCGGGCTCGGGTTCGTCCGGAGCGAACGCTCCTGCGGCGACGACGGTGAACGCCACGCTCTCGGACTACAAGATCACCCTTGATCAATCGAGCATTCCCTCTGGTCCCGTCAACCTCGTTGTCACGAACACCTCAGCCATCGCCCACAATGTGCACATCTTGGGTCTGGCGAAGACGCGCGACCTAGCCAAAGGCGAGTCGCAGACCCTGACCCTCGACTCGTTGGAGCCGGGAACCTACGAACTCAACTGCGAGGTGCCCGGCCACAAGGACCTCGGCATGGTCGCCAAGTTGACGGTGAAAGCCGGCGACCTGACAACAGGAACAAAAGCGACCAGCGACAGCCCGGGCACGGCGATCGCTGTATCCGATGGCCCCGCAAAGATCGATTGGAAGGCGGTGGACGCCTCCCATGAGCGCGTCGTCCGAGACTTCCTTGCTGGTCAGCCAGCGAAAACCGAGGGCCTTGGCAACCAGCCGTTGGCCCCGGTGATCGAGAACGGCGTCAAAGTTTTTAACTTGACGGCCAAGGTCGTGCAATGGGAGGTCAAACCCGGCACTAGCTACGAGGCGTGGACCTACAACGGCACCGTTCCCGGACCGGAGATCCGGATCAAACAAGGCGAGACCGTAAAGGTGCGCCTGAGGAACGAGCTACCCGAATCAACGTCGATTCACTGGCACGGAATTGAAATGAGCGACAACACCCAAGACGGCGTGACGTTCGTGACGCAAGATCCGATTCAGCCCGGAGCCACGTACGAGTACACCCTCACACCGATCAACTGCGGCTCGCATATGTACCACTCCCACCATGCCGCAGACGCCCAGGTGCCACTTGGGTTACTAGGTGCGCTTATTATCGACTGCACGACGACTCCAGTCCCGGCATTTGCCGCCCACACGACTGAGTACACCGAAGTCCTTACTGACGGTCCGCTCGGGTTCGGGATCAACGGAAAGGGTTTTCCGGCCACGACACCCGTTGTCGCCAAGGTGGGCGAGAAGACCCTCATTCGGTTCATGAACGAGGGATTAATCATCCATCCCATGCACCTCCACGGACATCATTTCAGCGTGGTGGCCAAGGACGGGAACTATCTGCCAGCGCCCTACGAAGCAGACACGTTGAACATTGCGCCGGGCGAGCGGTACGACGTGATTGTCACCAGCCTCTACACGGGGGCGTGGGCCTTCCACTGCCATATCCTCACCCACGCCGAATCGCCCCAAGGTCTGCACGGAATGACCACCGTCTGGGTCGTCAAACCGTGAGGCTCCGTTTCGGAATTGCACTGACAGGACTAGTGATCTCACTCGCCGTCGCCTCACCGGCCATTGCGGCGTCAACGACATCGGCCGCGCCATCAGCGCGGCCGACAGGCGAGGGGCCTCGAGCGGTCATCACCACCAGTGATGACGGTCAGACACGGGTATACACAGCGCGCATACTGACGGCTGATGGCGATCTGGTGCGCGGAGCAACGCTCGATATCAGCGGATTATCGGATGACCCCGACGTGCGCATTCCCACCCAAGCTATGAAGCCTCTGCCCACCGACCCGACCAGATACACCGCCAGTCTCTCGTATCCGGTGTCCGGCGAATGGGTCTTGACGGTCCGTGTTCACCAGCCGCAATCGTTTGTTCACTTAGTAATTGAATCGGTCTCGGCGTCGGTCGCTCCCGCCCCCAGTCACCGAGACACCCCATCCAGAGCAGCGCTCCGTAAGTTGGCCCCGGACTTCTCGGCAAAATACGACCCGACCACGGGCGTTGGCGCAACCGGGCAGTGGACGGCCGCCGATGCGGCGCTGGCGACGGCACGAGCGACGCAGTCTGGCGGCGGAACGCATGGCGGAATCGCCGATGCTGCCGTACCCACACACGTAGGGAAAGCGGTCGGTTCACGGATCACGAACACGTTTGTCGCCGGAGCCCATGCCTTCGGCGCACTCGCATGGTTCGTCGGCATGCTCGGTTTGGCACTATCGAATCGTCGCCAAGGTACACGGCTGGCATCGGAACTCTGTGCTCTCGTGCAGGATCGCTACACGTTGCTCGTCGGCGGTGGCCTCCTCATTGTCATCATGACCGGCCTGATCAACATGCAAAATGCCACCCCGACAGGATGGGACCTCGGAGCGCTCCTCGCGACCGGCGCCGGACAGCTGTACTTCGTGGTGCTCGGGCTCAAACTCGCGCTCGCCGCTATGTCCATCGTCCTCAGCATCCAAATTGGCCAGTTGCTGCGTCACCCGTTGGCCAGAGCAACGTCGCTTTCCTTGCGGAGCGCTGGAGCCGCCGCCAACACGCCGGCGAGCATCACCCGCGCCTTGCGTCTCGGTTACCTCAACGCCACGTTCGGCGCGACCATCCTCGTCTGCGTGGAGATCCTCCATCAACTGCACTTCTCTGTGCACGGATACTGAAACGCCACGACCATGGTTTTCGTACTATTGATGGCCAATTTCACCGAAGTTATTCGTAGATGTTTCATGAAAAATCGTCCTGCCTCACCAGCCCCAACAGGAGACCACATGCGCTCGCCCCTCGTCCGTGTCACCGTCAGCATGCTTGCTGTCAGCTTGGGAACACTCTCACTCGCCGGATGTGGGAGTGACAAAGCGGCGACCACTGCCGCAACGAAGTCGAACGGCGCTTCGGCGACCGATGCCACGGGAAAAGCCACCGATTCAGTGACGGTCATCGGCAATCCCGCCGCTACCAGCACGGCGGATACCGCGAGCACGCTCAAGCCAGCAACCAAACCAAATATTGTTTTCACCGCAGTGGGAGCGGGCGCGTTCTTAACTCTCGCCAAGTTGTTGGCGACCGCCGACCTACTGGCGACGCTCAAGGGACCCGGGCCGTTCACGGTGTTCGCTCCAACGGATGACGCCTTTGCTGCCGTTCCCGCAAAAACGCTCGCCGGCGTGGCGGGCGACGCCGCCAAACTCAAGAAAGTTCTTCTCTACCACGTGGTTCCCGGAGCGCTGAAGACGTCAGAAATCAAAGACGGTGACCTGATGACGGTCGAAGGTTCGCCCTTGAAGGTGACCCACGATGGCGACAAGTTGCTGATCAACGGAAATCCCATCGCTGCAGCTGACGTCGAAGCCTCGAACGGTGTCGTGAACATCATGGGCAACGTGCTTCTGCCGCCAGATCTGTAAGCGCACGGTCCTCTGAAAGGCAACACCATGGCTTCCGTCGAGTTTGTCAATGTCACCAAAACGTTCGAGAACGGATTCGTTGCCGTTGCCCATTTCAGTCTCGCCATCAACGATGGCGAACTGCTGGTCCTTGTTGGCCCATCAGGCTGTGGGAAGAGCACAGCATTGCGGATACTTGCGGGCCTTGAAATTCCCACTTCAGGTGAAGTTCGTATTGATGGACGCAACGTCGTCGAAGTCGAACCTCGAGACCGAGATATCGCAATGGTGTTTCAGACCTATGCGCTCTATCCGCACATGACGGTGGCAGAAAACATCGGATTTGGGTTGGGGCTGCATCACGTCCCGAAGGATGAAATTACCCGCCGGGTAAACGAGGCGGCAGAACTTCTCGGGCTTGTCGACGAATTGCATCGACGCCCCGGCCAGCTGTCGGGCGGTCAACGCCAGCGGGTGGCTATGGGTCGGGCGATAGTCCGTGAACCGAAGGTGTTTCTCATGGACGAACCCCTCTCGAACCTTGACGCAAAGCTACGTGTGCATATGAGAAGCGAAATTGGGCGGCTGCAGAATCGCCTCGGCACGACCACTCTCTACGTTACGCACGATCAGGTAGAGGCGATGACGATGGGAGATCGCGTCGCCGTGATGGACAAAGGTCGCCTGCTGCAAGTGGGCACCCCGAAGGAGGTCTACGTCCATCCCATCAACTCCTTCGTCGCGGGATTCCTCGGATCTCCGGCGATGAATTTCGTGGAGGGTGCACTCATTGCCAAGGACGAGGCACTGTGGCTGGCCATCGGCGAGCAGCAGGTACTCCTGGCGCCCAACGTTCTCGCCAATCATCCGTCGTTGCGCGAGTATCTCGGCGGTCGGCCGGTACTCGTTGGCGCCCGTCCCGAACACTTCGAGGACAACGACATCGCCAAGGCTCCCCTATCGCGGTGCATCACGGCCGATTTCGAACTGGTTGAAGAACTCGGTCCGCAGACCATTGTCCATATGGTCATCAACGCCAAGGGGATCGTGCTGGATGAAGCACCGGACCTCGCCAGCGAGCCGACGAAGAGCGTTGCCCGCATCATCGGCAGCTTCGATCCGAAGACCACGGCGTTGGCCGGTCAGCATCGCGTCGTCGCCATCGAGACCGAACGCCTGCACTTCTTTGACCCAGCAACGGGTCTCAGCATTTAACGAAGTCGAAGGATCAGGCGCAATATCGCCGCGTAATGCAGTCCTGCACCGATCAGGGTGAAGAGGTGAAAGACCTCGTGGTATCCGAAGGACAGGGGCACTGGGTCAGGGCGTTTCGTCGCATACACAACGCTTCCCATGGTGTAGGCAAGTCCACCGAGAACCACCAGTGCGAACGTCAGCTGACCAAGTCCGTCGAGCAACTGCGTCAATGCCATGAGCGCCGCCCAACCGACGATCACATAGACCATCGCGCTCAGAACTCGCGATGGCGGCTTCGACAGCCACTGCAAGACCACGCCCACCAGCGCTCCGACCCACACGGTCAGCAGCATGGCGAGGCGAAGGCCCCCGGTGAGGACGAGCACGGCGATCGGTGTGTACGTCCCGGCGATGGCGCAGAAGATCGTTGAATGGTCCACGCGCTGCATGATTCGCTTCGTCGAGCCGGTCCACCGGCCACGGTGATACAGCGCAGACCCACCGAACATCGCCAGCATGCCGCAGGCATAGATCAGGATGACGACGCGTTGCTGGGCCGTGGTCGTGTACCGGAAGAGCACAATCGCCATCGGGACGGTGGAAACTGCCGCCCACCGGTGGAGCGAGCCTCGAAAGTGCGGGCGACCAGCATTCATCGCTTCCACCGTACGGCGTGGCGACACCGTTGAGAAAGGGACCTTGGACTCGCCAAAGGTCCTCATCACCGGCGATGATTGCGGAGCTACCAGCCGAGGAGCGAGAACGAGGGATGGTGCGAGTGCACGTCCGTCTCGAATTGCGTGAGATCGATCGGGTCGCCGTAGTCGAAGTCCTTGAACTCCGTCCGTCCCTCCACCCGCGGCCGGTGCCGCGTTGCCACGATCGGACTCGGTGTTGCGCGATCGCGCTCGGATGACCGCGGATACCGATGCCGATCGCCGTTGTGATCGTGGCCGTCGTGGTAATCGTGGTCGGCGTCGTGAGACTTGTTCATAGCTTCCTCGATTCGATCAAAGGCCGCACGGTGCGGCCGGGACACTTCCTTCAGGTGAGTGGCATGTTGCGCGTCGGAACCGGTCCGACAAGTCCGACGCGACCACACTCGGACGAGCGGCGCAAGTGATGTGACGAATCAGCAAATTCAGTCACCTTGGGACAACGGCGATTCTGCGTCCGAGGCGGGCACGAAGAGTCTTTCCGCCCTAGCCCCGGCAGGCGATCAGCGCGCACCATAAGACTCATGCGCACTTCGCTCGAGGACGCGCACGTCGGAGGTAGCCGTTGAAAACGGTCGTGTTCAGCACCAAGCCGTACGACGAAGAATTTCTTCGTTCAACGGGTTTCAACCACGTCGACCTGGATCGGGCAAAGGCCGTAGGGATCAGCGTGGTCCGGGTGCCGGCATACTCCCGCACGCCGTGGCCGAACATACCGTTGCCCTGCTCTTGGCGTTGAACCGCAAGCTCCATCGGGCCTACAACCGCGTGCGGGAAAACAACTTTGCTCTTCCGGCGATCAGAGATCGTGTCGCTCCCCATCGCGACGACAACACTCGCCACATCGTTGACGAGGCTTCGCTCTCGGCCATGAAGGCCGGCGTGATGATTTTGAACACCAGGCGCGGACGCTGGTGGACACGGTGGCGGTGATCGATGCGTTGAAGTCTGGCAAGGTCGGGGACCTCGGTCTAGACGTGTACGAAGAGGAAGGCCGCTGTTCTTCCAAGACCTCTCGAACACTGTGGTTAGTGACGACACATTCAGTCGGCTGCTGACCTTCCCCAACGTGCTCATCACCGCCCACCAAGGTGTTGGCGAGGCCTCGGAAGTCGTCGAGGCACGCCGTTCATGACTTCGAAGGCTCAAGTAACGATCATGGAAGGTGGACCGGACGAGAAGAAGGGGCAAAGGACGCTGGAGGACTCTCCCAAGGACTGTGCGCTGAGGACCTTGTGCCCTGGCACGTTCACGGGCCAGCCCTCACGATGAACGCATGCCTCTAGATGCCTGCCGGTGGCCAGATGAAACTTGATCGACTGAGTGCGCTCGACGAGACCTACCTGGTGGCGGAGACCGATGAAGCTCCGTTGCATATCGGCGCGTTGGCCCTCTTCAGCGGCAAAACGCTGCTGAATGAACATGGACATCTGCGCCTCAACGCACTGCGCGTGCACGTGGAGAATCGGCTCGTCGAAGTGCCAAGGTTTCGCCGTCGGCTCGAACGCAACCCTCTTGACGGCGGACACTTCTTCTGGACCGACGACGAGTCGTTCGATATCGCAAACCACGTGCGGACAAAGACCCTTCCATCACGGGGCCGATCGCGAAAAAGCGAAGAACGTCGACTTCTGGACTTCTGCGCCGAACTCGTACGCTGTTGTCTCGATCGCTCAAAGCCACTGTGGGAAGTCACGTTTGTCACCGGGCTTCGAGGGAATCGCGTCGCGATGGTGGAGAAGGTCCATCACGCGTTGGTCGACGGGGTCGGGGGTGTTGGCGTACTCAATTTGTTGTTGGAACACGACCGGACGACGAACGAGCCAGACCGGAATGCCAACGTTCGCAATGCCGGATGGGAACCCGAAGCGGTGCATCTTTCCGATCTTGCAAAAGATGCAGTTGCTCAACGGCTCCGGTCCTTCGGAGGTGTTGCTGACGGAATCGCCAGCCCCATGCATGCGGCACAATCTGCGGCGGCGATGGTCGACGGGGTCGCGACGTTTCTTACCGGCGACGTGATTGCCCCTAAATGCTCCCTGCGTGCACCTGTAGGGGCAGCGCGGACATTGCACATCTGTCGTTTGTCGCTTTCCGATGTGAAGGAGGTGAAGACCGTCTCGCACACGACCGTGAACGACGTGGTGCTCGCCACCATGACAGGGGCGCTTCGCACGCTCCTGCTCGAACGTGGTGACCGGGTGGACGACCTCACTCTGCAAGCGCTGATTCCGGTCAATATTCGATCAACCCACGACACTCAAGTAGAAGGAAATCGAACCGCACTCTTGCAAGCTCCGCTCCCCCTTGGAGTCGTTGACCCGATCGACCAACTTCGAACGGTGGCTGCGGCTATAGACACGCGAAAACGCCATCATCAAGCGGCAATAACGGGCGCCGCACTAAGCCTTGCCGCGCTTGTCCCAACGGTCGTCCTCGGCCCGCTGAGCCACGCCATCATCGACCATCAACACTTCGCCAATCTCTTGATCACGAATGTGCCGGGCCCAAGAGAGCCGCTGTTCTTACTAGGCGCACAGATGATTGAGACCTTCGGATTTGCCCCGCTCGCCGGAATGATGACGGTGAGCGTGGCCGTGACCTCCTACAAAGATCACCTGACGTTCGGCATCAACGCCGACAGCGTTCATTGCCCCGACGGTGCAGTTCTCGCCGCCGCCATAAAGAAGTCGTTTGCCCAGCTGCATGGCGCGCTGGTGCCCACTAAGGAGTCGTCACATGGGTGAAATCGAAGCAGGCATCGTCGGGAATGGGGAAACCGACGACCCACAGATCCGTGTGCCGATCACCGAGCTCTTCCGCACTGCGGTGGAGGACCGATCGAAACGCGTTGCCTTTCGGTCCCACGCCCTCGAGACCACGTCTGACGATGCAGATGGTTGGGGGTTGCTGTCGTGGGAGGATTACGGCCGGATCGCCGAGGAACTGGCAGCGGCATTTCTCGGCTTTGGAATCAATCCCGGAGATCGCATTGCGCTGCTTTCGGCTAATCGGTGGGAATGGCAGGTCACTGATATGGCTGCCCTTCTGGTCGGGGCAATTTCCGTGCCGATCTATCCAACCAGCTCAACATCTCAAGTCGGGTACGTCCTGCAGCACTCGGGCGCGCGCATGTGTGTGCTCGACAGCGCCGCGCAAATGGCCAAGATCGCGGGCTCCCTGCCCGATCTCACAAAACTGGAGAGGATCGTGGTGTTCGAAAACGACAGACGGGACGGCGAGGGCGCCGGCGACGTTCCCTGGACGACGGCTTTGGCGAGCCCGAAGTTTGCACTCCATCGCTGGTCTGATGTGCTGAGGATGGGAGCATCCGCGCTCCCCAGCGATCCGCTGCAAGTTCAGCGGCACAGCACGGCGATTCGGGGCGCCGATATCGCTTCAATCGTGTACACCAGCGGAACTACCGGCCCACCCAAAGGAGTAATGCTTAGTCACGACAACATCAGCGCCACGGTGCAGATGATTCGCACGGCGATCGAGATCGGTCCGACCGATCGATTTCTTTCCTACCTTCCCCTCAGTCACATCGCGGAACGGGTGGTCAGCCATTTCGGTCACATCGCTTCTGGCGGCGAAACATGGTTTGCTCGAAGCGTCAGTACGGTCGGCGAGGACCTCATCGCGTGCCGTCCCACGCTCTTCTTCGCCGTTCCCAGAGTGTGGGAAAAGATTAGAACGGGCCTCGAGCTGAAGTTCGCTCAGACGCACGGACTGCAACGTGTACTTATCGATAAGTTCAGGGAACTTGCCGACGCGCCGAGCGATAGCCGGGTGGCAGCACTTGAGCGGGCCGCCCTCGATCGGACGGTCGGTCACCAGATTCGCCATGGCCTCGGTCTGGATCACGCGCATGGGCTCTTCTCGGGAGCTGCACCCATTGACCCCGAACTCCTCCGCTGGTTGGCGGGAGTTGGGCTGAATGTCGGCGAGGTCTATGGCCAAACCGAAGTGTGCGGTCCCACCACCATCTCTCTCCCCGGCCGGGTGAAGATTGGAACCGTCGGTCCCCCGTTGCCCGGCATCGAAGTTGGCATCGCCCTCGATCACGAAGTGCTCGTCCGAGGACCGAACGTCACGCCGGGCTACTTTCTCAACGAAGCCGCCACCGCGGAGCTCATCGACGATGACGGCTGGATGCATTCCGGGGATCTCGGCGACGTCACGGAAGATGGCTACCTGCGGATCACCGGCCGGAAGAAGGACCTCATGAAGACGGCCGGCGGCAAGTACATCGCACCCCAAGAACTTGAGCTCCGGCTGCGGTCGTGTCGTTTCATTTCGAACGCCGTCGTGGTTGCGGAGGGACGCCCGTACGTGACGGCTTTGCTCACACTCGACGCCGAAGCGGTCAGCCCATGGGCCGTTCATCACAACAAGCCAGCGTCGATTGAAGCGTTGGCGAACGACCCCGATGTTACCGCTGAGGTTGGCACCCAGGTCGCGTCGGTGAATGCGGCGATGAGCCACGCCGAGCAAGTGAAGAAGTGGGTGCTCCTGCCCCGAGAGTTGACCCTCGATGCCGGCGAAATGACACCAACTCTCAAGGTCATCCGGCCCGTGGTGATCGATCACTTCGCCGAGGTGATCGATCGGATGTATCGGTCCTAAGCGCGACCCGATCGTGCCGGCGGCGATGACGCGCACCATGCCTCTGCGATCGCTGCGACGTGCCGATGATCGGTGCCACAACAACCGCCGAGCACCCGCAGCGCCGGCAGCAACGAACGCAGCGCGACGTAGCGCGAGGCGAGATCGGCCGGGTCACCTTCGTCGAGTTCGACCATCTCGTCGAGCTCAGCATGGCTGAGCGACGACGCGTTGGCGCGCAGCCCACCGATGCGCAAGACCCACGAAGATGTGACGTCGAGGACGTTGGTGAAGTGCGTCGGGTGGGCGCAGTTGATCATGAAGTGCTGTGCGCCGCCGCCCGTCGCGGCGTCTGTCGCCTCGATCGCTGCGCCGAGTGACATGCCGGAGGGAAGCCGACCGTCGGTCTCGAGCGTGAACGACACCACGACGGGCAGGCCCACGGCCTGAGCGGCACGGACGATGCCGATCGCCTCTTCGACGTATCCCATCGTCACCCCAGTGATCACGTCGACACCACGTGCAGCCATGCACTCGATCTGGAACGAGTGGTACGCCGCGGCAGCTTCGCCGGTCATCATCGTTTCGATGCGATAGCCGTCGCCTCGCGGGCCAACCGTCCCACCGATAAGGAACGAGCCGCGACCCGCCCAGCCGTCGCGAACACTGGCCACCACATCCACCGACGCAGCGATCAACTCGGTCAACGCCATTCGGTCGTGGCCGAGTGTGGCTGCCCAATCGGGGTTGGCCCGCCACGTGGGGGTTTCGAGGACGATCGACGCGCCGACCGACTGCGCGATTGTCACGTAATGCTCGTAGTACTCCGTGAGCAGGCGCTTACCGCTGTCGGTCGCGGCGAGGGGATAGGCGGCGAACGCCGGCAGGTCAACCCCCTGCTGAAACAGGAGCCAGGTCTCCAGCCCGGCATCGGTGATGACGGTCGAATCGGACGACGGCCACGGAACGGGAATGCGCTGAGTTGTCATGACGACTACACAACCACGGGCGCCACCACATTGCTTGTGGATCGTGTGAGGAAAGTCTGAGGATCAGCACGCTCGCCGGTCAATTCTCTGGGCGGCGAACTGCACCGTCAACGCGACCCCAAACCCACTGCCCTCGAGCACCCACGAGGCAAACTGAGTCGAGCCGACACGGCGCTCCACTGAATTCATGACATCGGCAAGTCGTTCCGCTTCCGGTCCGTAGCTCTTGCGCAGGAGATCACTCGACGTCACTGCCCATATGACTGCTGCGCCGTGATCGTCGCCGACCGCGACGAGGACCTCAATCATGTTGCGCAGCGACGTGACCGCATGGACGTAGTTGCCGTGTCGCGCATAGGCGTGGAGGCACTCGGCGAAGGTATCGAGGGCATGGCGATGTGCGCCGGCGCGGGAGTATTCGCTGGCCAGCGAGACCTGCGAGACCGACACGACGAACGGGTTCCCGACCGCCCGTGCCAGCTCGATCGCCGATAGGTACATGCTCGTTGCGTCGGGTTCGCCGAGCGCGCTCAGCGCTTCACCCATTGCGTAGGTGGCCCAGGCGCGATCGGATGGCGACGACTCGAACAGCTCCACCTCGGCCAAGCGCACGATCGCTTCGCCGGGACGGTCGGCGTAGGTGAGTGCGAGCGCAGCGTTTACCGCGGCGATCATCTCCCAATGCGAATCGGCGAGCTCTGCGCCGAGCAGGCGTAGCTCGTCGGTCGCTGCTGCGACGCCATCGAGGTCGCCGGCGTAGATGCCGACGTCGCTCATGATCTCGACGGCTGCGGCTCTCTTGCGGAGGTCGTCGGAGCGACCCGCTCCGACGACTTCCGCACGCGCCATCGCGAGGTCACCACGGTTTGCTGCCGAACCGGCGACGATCAACCGCGCGCCCAAGAGCTCGTCAGCGGTCGCATCGGGATGTCGCGCCAACAACGATCGCGCCCACTCCAGGGGCTCGTTCCAGAACGTCGAGTAGGCGGCAAGATGCAGCGCACCGCTGATGTCAGAAGCGAGTTCGGGGTCGGAACGCTGCGCCCAATAGTGCGCAGTGCGAACCTCGTCAACGACGGCGTCGAGGCGGCGACGGCCGTCAATCTCACTCGGTGTCCTGATCAGGTGATCGACGCTTCGCGCCACTTCGGCGAAGTGCATGGCGTGGCGGCGACGGACATCGGTCGCCGCGTCGACCTCGCCGTCGAGCCAGCGGCTAGCGACCGCCCGGACGGTGGAGAGCATGCGGTAGCTCGTTGACGGACCGTCGGTCGAGGCGACGAGCAGGGAACGATCACTGAGCGATGCGAGCGTGAACGCGACTCGACCGGATCCTGGCGACCCGATCACTTCGGCGACGTCGGTGGCCGACACCGAACCGGCGAACACTGACAGCTCGACGAAAGTCCGGCGTTCATTGACGTCGAGCAACGCCGCCGACCACGAAACAAGTGAGTCAACTGAACGGTGGCGTCGCGCAGGTGAGCGGTGGTTCACCTGTAAGAGGTGCATCCCCTCATCAATCGCCGCCTCGAGCTCGTCGAAGGTCATCGAACCGAGACGGGCAGCCGCCATCTCGATCGTGAGGGGGAGATGATCGAGCCTCGACAACAAGCGTGCGACCCTGATGCGGTCGATCTGGTCCGGACTCCACGAGGGTTGCGCCACACGGGCCCGAGCATGGAACAGCACAACGGCGTCGTCTGCGCTGAGCGGTTCGACGCGGTGCACCTGCTCAACGCTGAGGCCAAGACGGACCTGGCTCGTGGCGAGCACGCGCAGCGCGCTGCCGCCGCCAAGAGAAAGCACACGGTCGAGCAGCTCACTGACGACGTCGACGACGTGTTCGCAATTGTCGACGACGAGTAGCGCATCGAGGTTCGCTAACGACCGCAGCGCATGGTCGGGTCGATCGTTATCGAGCACGATGTCGAGCGCACGGGCGATCGTCGCCAGGACGTGTTGTCCGGCGTGGATGTTGGCGAGCTCGACGATGTGCACCCCGTCGGCGAACGCGGACGCCAGGCCTCCTGCCACCGCTCGTGCGATCGACGACTTGCCCACTCCCCCCGAGCCGATGAGGGTGACGATCGGGGAGTGACGCAGCCGCCGCGCGATCGCCGCGACGAGCTCGTCTCGACCGATCAACCCCATACCCGGCGAGACCACGGCATCGTCGTTCATGGCGGCGACGAATCGGTAGCCGCGACCGTGCACGGTCCGGATTATGTGCTGGCGGGCGCCGTCGTCGCCAACGGCTCTGCGCACCTCCTTGACGCGAGTCGTCAGGTTCGCTTCCGACACGAACCGATGCCCCCATACCCCGTCGAGGAGGTCGATCTTGGTGATGACGCGATCGCGGTGCTCGATCAGGTGCACAAGGAGATCGAACGCCTGCGGCTCTAAGTGGACCAACGCATCAGCGCAACGCAGCTCACGACTGGCCAGGTCGACCTCGCAGTCCGCAAACCGATACATCACGCCATCTTGACAGCGCGGGCCGGACCTGTTGTCAACGGCACATCTGGTCGTCGTATGAGTTTGGACCTTCAGGGACCCGCCTGAGGGACCACCACAACCGGAACGGGCGATGCATTGGCGATCTCTCTACTCACCGATCCGAGCACCGCGACGGTATCGCTCGCGGCTCGTCGTCCGATCACCACGAGGTCAGGACGCTGGCGTTCAATCGCTCGCAGGAGTATCAACCGCGGATCGCCAGAGACGACAGTCATATGCACACCTAGTGATTCGGCGGCCGGGTCAGCGGCGATCGTGCGCCGGAGGGAAGCCTCCGTTTCGCGAACGGCGCGATCATGGTCGGACTCTCCACCGACTTGTGACGGGACCATCGACGACTCCCGCAGCCCGAGGGCATGAATGACTTCGACGGACGCGTCGACCGACTGGGCGTAGTGCAACGCCCATCGAAGGGCGGCCGCGTCCTTCGATGACCCGTCGAAGGCCACGAGTACATGAATTCGAGGACTGGCGGATTCGTCTGGCGGGCCGGACGAGTGAACCGACCTGTCGGTAGGGCTCATGGCGATTTCCCGATCGTCATGGAGAACTCGATAACCGATGGATCATCCGCGTGACGATTGGAACGGACGGGATACCCGCTGTGGCGAAACACGTGTTGCATATCCGTGTTCTCCGCCAACGTTTCGGCCCGAAAGTCGACGATGGCACGGGCGGCGGCGAGGTCAGCGAGATGGTGGAGCAACATCGTCGCAAGGCCCTTTCCCTGGTGCTCGTCCTCCACGACGAACGCCACCTCTGCCGCATTGCACTTGGGTAATCGGTCGTAGCGGGCAACGGCGATGATGCGGTCATCGAGCACCGCCACCAACGCTTCCCGATCGTCATGATCCACGTTGACAAACCGGTCGAGCATGTCCGGCTGAAGATGCCTTGCGGAGGAGAAAAACCGTCGGTAATGGGTGCGATCGGAGCAACGCTCATGAAAGTCGTTGAGTGCTACCGAATCCGTCGACGCAATGGGCCGAACGGTAACGGTGGACCCGTCGAGGAGCACCTCGTCGTGGGCGACGCTGACCTGCTCCAAGTCCATCGCTCAATAGTGCCTGACGAACGGCGCCAGACCTAGGGAACAAAGTCCTGCCGTTCGGCCCTGGACGGTGCATCGGATACTCGGCAAACTTAAATAATGGCTTTGTCATCAGTCCCGCTGCTCGTCATCACCAATGAGGGCGTTGATCGCCATGACACCGGTTCACATCCCGAGTGCGGACCAAGAACGACTGCTGCACTTCGCGGCATCGAAGCCGCCGAGGTCGGCGATGCGGTCACGGTCCTACCCTCGCGCTCCGCCACCGTAAGCGAGCTTACGCATGTGCACACCCCGGCGTACGTGGCATCGCTGGAAACCTTCTGCGCCGGCGGCGGCGGCAAGCTCGACCAGGACACTCCCGTCGGCATCGGCTCCTGGACAACCGCTCTGCACTCAGCGGGAGCCGGAATGCTCGCC
The DNA here is from genome assembly GCA_043775075.1 of Acidimicrobiia bacterium. GTDB lineage: Bacteria > Actinomycetota > Acidimicrobiia > Acidimicrobiales > JANYDT01 > JANLQX01. The sequence goes on along the minus strand of JAYVSS010000204.1, from coordinate 11,983 downwards.
CTGGAGACCCTTGACCGAGGCGAGGCCAACGCCGCCTTCGTGATCACCCGCCCACCCGGCCATCACGCCCGGCCCAAAGGTGGCATGGGTTTCTGCCTCTTCAACAACGTCGCGGTCACGGCCGCCCATCTGGCCAATCGAGGCGAACGGGTGTTCATTCTTGATTGGGACGTGCACCACGGCAACGGGACCCAAGAAGCCTTCTGGGATGATGATCGGGTACTCTTCGCTTCACTTCATCAGTACCCATACTATCCCGGCAGCGGCGCGGTTGACGAAACCGGTGGAGCAAACGCGCGAGGAAAGACCATCAACATTCCTCTCCCCGGCGGGGCCACCGGCGACGTCTACCTACAAGCGTTCGACACACTCCTCGCTCCCGCAGTCGCCGCCTTCGATCCAACATGGGTGCTCGTCTCCGCTGGCTTCGACGCCCACCGTGACGATCCCCTCGCCGACGTCATGCTCACGGCTGGCGACTTCGCCGCCCTCACACGACGCGTTCAAAGGCTCACTCCCGTGAGCGGCCGACTGATGTTTTTCCTCGAAGGGGGCTATGACCTCGACGCGCTGACCCAAAGTGTGGCGGCAACTACCTCAGTCCTCTGCGACGGGACCTACATGCCCGAACGGGAGTCGAACTCTGGACCAGGCAACACCGCGGTGAAGGACGCCGTAGAGGCCCACCGAGCAGCGGCCTGGGAGTAATCGGGAGCAATAGCTTCCCTCACCGTCGGCCTCATCGATCGGGCTGAGGAACGATCAACACCGGGCAATGCGCATGGTGCACAACCTGCGTGCTGGCCGACCCCATGTGCAGACCCATGAACCCGCCGTGGCCCCTCGCTCCAACAACCAACAGGCTGGCGCCTTCGGACGCGTCGATCAATACCTTCGCCGGAGCTCCAAAGGTTGCGACTTGTTCTATCGTCGATCGTTCAGCGTCGGTCGGGCAGGCCTGCGCAACGGCGTTCTCGAGCACTGCTCGCGCATCGCCCTCAAGCCCCGGATCGGTCATGGCGAAGCTCATTCCCTCGATTCCATAGGACGAGGGGTACTGCCACGAAATGATGGCCTTCACTGGCACGCTTCGCCATTGCGCCTCATGCATCGCCATCTTGAGGGCCTCAATGCTGTTCGCTGATCCGTCCACTCCGACGACGACGGGACCGGGTGCGGATGTGGGCTGTGGGTTCATCGTTTCATCTTGGGCGCCCGCCGCTCGGGGAAACCAGGGCCTTAGGGCCCGAGACAACGGTGCGAACTGAATTCAGGTCTAAGGGGACCGATCTCGGGACCTCAGTCCCTTTCGCTCGCAAGTCTGGGCGTAGACGATGATCACATGACTACTACCGCCACTACCAAATCATGGAACGACGTCCAGGACGGGCTTGAGCGGCTCGGACTGAAGCTGCATCTTCACCTGCAGCAAGCAACGAGTGCTGAGCGCAACTACGCCGAGGAGACGCTGACCAAGTTCTCGTCGGCCATTGATACGGCAATCAGCTCCATCAAGGACGCCTCAAACGATCCGGCGATCCGCTCTGATCTTCATGACGTCGCATCGTCGCTCAGCGACGCGATTTCCGGAGCGATGGCCAGCGCCGGTAGCGAGGTTCGAGCCGCACTCAAGCGCCTACGGCCCGACAGCAAATCATGAAGGTGCTCATCTCGGCGGCCAGCAAACATGGGTCGACCACCGGCATCGCCGAGGCCATCAGCAAGTCGCTGACCGAGAAAGGGGTGAGTAACGACGTGATCGAGCCGAAGAACGTCACGTCCATCGACGGTTACGACGCACTCGTGCTTGGCAGCGGCGTGTATGCCGGCCACTGGCTCAGCACGGCGACCGATTTCGTTAAGCGCTTTCATACCGAATTTCCCGGACGATTGGTGTGGTTGTTCTCGTCTGGTCCGCTTGGCGAACCACTGAAGCCCGACGACGAACACGCCATCGACGCTTCGAACATCGTCTCCAGCACGGGCGCCATCGAGCATCGAATCTTCGCCGGCAAACTTGATCGAGAAGAACTCGGATACGGCGAGAAAGCCATCGCCATCGCCATCCGTGCAACGGACGGCGACTTTCGTGATTGGCCCGCCGTCGAGGCGTGGGTCGAACACATCGCTGAATCGCTCCGACCCTAAAACGAGCCCACCTCACTGAATTTGAGTTGATGACGACCGAACTGTTCCACCGCTACCCCGGCAACCCCGTGCTGACGAGCCAACATTGGCCCGAGCTGGTCAACACTGCGTTCAATCCCGGAGTCACCGAGCACGAAGGAGAAACGATCCTGCTGGTTCGAGTCGAAGACCGCAGCGGAATTTCGAGGTTGTGTGTCGCCCGGAGTACGGACGGTCTGACCGACTGGACCGTGCAGATGGACCGCGGAATGCTGCCGTTGACCGACACATTCGCGGAGAAGTGGGGCATCGAGGATCCCCGCATCACTCGATGTGGGGACGAATACATGATCACGTACACCGGGTTTTCTCAAGGTGGGCCGCTGATCTGCTTGGCGGCGACGAAAGACTTCGTGACCTTCGATCGACGAGGCGTTCTCATGCCGCCCGAGGACAAAGATGCCGCGCTCTTTCCCTGTCAGTTCGATGGACGCTGGGCGCTCCTTCATCGACCGGTCGCCGCCTCGGAGCAGGTAGGTGCACACATCTGGATCTCATTCAGTCCGGACCTGCAACATTGGGGTGAGATGGAGCTCCTTCTACCGGCCGAAAGAGGCGCGTGGTGGGACGCCCGCAAGATTGGTCTCGGACCCCCGCCGATGGAAACCGAACACGGCTGGCTCCTCTGCTTTCATGGGGTCAAAAGCACCGCGGCCGGGTCGATCTATCGACTCGGGCTCGCCCTCCTTGACCGCGACGATCCGCGGAAGGTCCTGGCGCGGAGCAACGAATGGGTCTTCGGCCCAGGAGCGCCATATGAGCAAACCGGTGACGTTCCCAACGTTGTGTTTCCCTGCGGCTGGATCCTTGAGCCAGACGGCGACACCGTACGTATGTACTACGGAGCGGCCGACACCTGTATCGGGGTAGCCACGGCCTCGCTCGCCGATTTACTTGATCACCTTCATCGTCATCGTCGCCAATAGCAGCAACCTCGTCGTGGCTCAACGCCTGTAACCATCAGCACAGAAGCTGCCGTCGAATGGGGTCGAACACGGCCAACGTGGGACGGACCTCGGAACGCACAAGCCCCCGGAACACCGCGTCGGCCGTGATCATCCGAAGTTCCCCTGCCCTCACGACTGCGACGTTCCATCCAGTTTCCATGGCTGACCGAGCGGCATCGATCAAGGCGACTTCGGGCGAGAACGACGGAAGGATTTCGTAGTCGGACGGGCACAGAGGATCGTCTGGTTTCGACAATCGTTGCATGGCACTTCGCACCATCGCCAGCGCTGTGACATGACGAAATTGCCCATTGTCGTTCAGCACACAACTTCCAAAAGGTCCGAGCATCAACAGCTCCCAAGGCACCTGCCACGGAGTACCGGTCGTGAGGGACACCACATCATCCGAAAACGCATCGATCGAGCCGACGTTTGCCCGCGATGGCCGGTGCGGAGTCTCGGTCACCCAAAATGCTTGATCCTCAGTAGGAATTTTGGTGGTTAACTTTTTCGACATACGAGTGACCTCAATCCTGCGGAGAAAAACGCGCTCGCCGCCATCAATGTGGCTGACTGCAGCGCAATCAATACCGCCGCCAGAGCCGCCCGCGGGACAAGAACAACGGGAATGTGAACGAGCAGGGGACGAGCAGGCAAATTGAACAGCTTGGAGATGTCCATCCACCAATCCTGCGGGAATTCATTCCGCCAAAGAAGGGTAGGAAGTCCTTACCCCTTTACGGCGATGTCAATTGCCGATGAGGCTTGATTGACGCTGCCCGCCAACGTTGTTGTGGTGTCAATGTCCACTGCGGAGCTCCATGGATCCTCCACTGCGGACATCTTGGCGGCGATCTCGGCGTTGGCATCGGAAAGATGTTCAACATCGTGCATTCGGGCTCGCATCCGTTGTTCCGTGATCGAACTCGGCGCCTGGCAGCGAAGGGCGACAAGGGTCGAACACGACTCTGAGGCGAGTTGCGCGGCATCGTTCCGCCGTCGGTGATCGACGAACGAAGCGTCGAGAATGACCGATTGTCCGCGATTGAGGGCGATAGATGCGCGGCGCAACAATTCCCGGTAGGTCGCCTCGGTGTGCTCGGCCGAGTAGATGCCCTCGCCGAATAGAGCCGGCGCCGCCTGCCCACCGATTCCCGCAAGTTCTTTACGCACCGCGTCCGCAGCAAATGTCGCCCATCCCCTCAATTGAGCAAGCTCAAGAGCCAGCGTTGTTTTGCCGGTTCCCGGCAGTCCGCCAACGAGAACCAGTACCACCTCAGCGTCACGAAGGTGTTTTTCGCACAGTTTCAGCATTTTTTGCGAGGCGTCCCCCGCCTCGGGGTCTTCGAGCGAGCGAAGAGCGGCAACTTTGGAGCGAATGAGTGCTCGATAGGCCACGTAGTGGTGGAGCAGTGATGCCGGATGATGTTCGTTGGAAAACTCAGCGTACCAATCGAGCAGCGATGCAACCAGCTCTGGACGGCCGAGACGTTCAAGGTCCATCGCCAAGAACCCAATATCGAGAATGACATCCCCGTAGCGAAGCTGATCGTCGAACTCCAAGCAATCGAGTATTCGAGGGCCATCATCGAGACAGAAGATGTCATCGGCAAGCAAGTCCCCGTGTCCGTCCACGATCATCCCCCTGGCGATCCGATCGGCGAACAGAGCGCCACGACCACGGAGATATTGCGCTGCATGAGACGCAACGATGCGAAGCAAATCCTGATCGACAATGAGCGGATCATAGGTATACATATCACTGATTGATCGTTGCCAAAGGAGTTCGAGATTGTGAGCAGTCGCGACATCGTCGATTAATGGACTACGAGGTGCTGACGCGTGAGCCGCAGCCATGATGCGGGCAACGTCGCGCAGTGCGCCGAGCACACGATCCCTGTCGGCCCTGCTCTCGCTCACCAGAAGCGTTGAGAGACGTCGGTCGGCGGGCATACGACGCATTTTCACCGCATGATCGATCACCACCCCGTTGGCGTCTCTAATCTCGATCACGCTGTCGTACACATCGGGAGCGAAGCGTCGGTTCTGGACGAGTTCGTTTTGACATATTCGCTCACGAAGATCAGGGGTCGAGAGGTCAACGAATTCAAAGTGAACGGGTCGCTTCACTTTGTACGCCCAACCGTCGTGAAAAATCAGGGAGGATACGTGCGTCTCAACCCGTTCGATCGGACCGATCGTTAGGTCAAGGGAATCGGCCAGAACGTCAGCGGCCGAGTTCATGTTCGATCTTCAATATTTGCTGCGTCGTCCGGACAACTGAGTCAGGGTTCAGACTGATCGAGTCGATGCCGAGGTTCACGAGGAACTCAGCGATCTCTGCAAAGTCCGACGGCGCTTGGCCACAAATGCCGATATGCCGACCATTGCGCTTTGCCCCTTCGACGGCAAGGCGGAACATGGTCAACATCCCCGGGTCTCGCTCGTCGAAATCGAACGCTACCGTCTCCGAGTCGCGGTCGACCCCAAGAGTCAGTTGCGTCAGGTCGTTCGAGCCAATCGAGAATCCATCAAAGTGTCGCGAAAACGCAGATGGAGTTTCATAGCCACGAGTGAGCGCGTCGATCGACGCTCGGTCCCCGGCATCCTCAACACGTTCAGGATGGAGAAGGGCCATCGGGTGGGCCTTGATGTATTCGCTGATGATGAATTCCATTCGGGCCAGTCCAACCCCATCGTTCGGAAGCATCGAAGTCTGAAAAGCGATATCCGGATTGCCCACGATGAGCATCACCTGTGTTTTCGGACGAGCGATCCCCGCGGTATCGGTAACAGTCCCTTCGAACGGCACCGCGCCGCGAAAGACCTTCCCCACCTCGCCGTCGGCACACGACACCGTAAGAACCTCGCCGGTTCGAAGACGCTCAGTGGCATCGCCGACGCCGATCACTGCCGGGATGCCCAGTTCACGCGCGACGATCGCCGCATGACACGTCCGACCCCCACGATTCGTGACGATGGCCGCCGCCCGCTTCATGACCGGTTCCCAGTCAGGTGTCGTCGAATCAGTAACGAGCACCTCACCCGTTTGGAACTCACCGATGTCGGCGGGGCTGGCGATGACCCGCGCCGTGCCTGTACAGAACCTCTGTTGGTCGACGAGCGGTGTCGCAATGTTCTGCGTCGCCACCTCGCCTTCGGAATACGCCATCTGGATCTTCTTCGATCCCATTCGCCGACGAAGGACCGTTCGATGACCAGCCGAGAACGTTGGCTTGAAGACGAAGAACTCGTCAGGATCCACGGCTCCTTGCACCACGTTCTCGCCCAAGCCATAGGCGCCGCTGATGAGCACCACGTCGCGAAAACCGGACTCGGTATCGAGGGAGAACATCACACCACTCGTCCCGATATCCGAGCGAACCATCTTCTGCACGCCAATTGACATGGCCATGGAATAGTGATCGAAGCCTTTGTCGACACGGTAATGAATCGCTCGATCGGTAAAGAGACTGGCGAAACAACGACGGCAGGCGTCGAGGAGCTGTTCCTCGCCTCGTATGTGAACATACGACTCCTGCTGCCCGGCGAAACTCGCCGTTGGTGCATCCTCGGCAGTGGCCGAACTTCTTACGGCAAGGCTCAAGTCTGGACCGTACTCTTCGAGCAGCGTTCGATATCCGTCAAGGATCTCGGACTGCAGGTCAGGAGGAAGCCCGGCGGCATACACCACATTTCGAGCAAGTTCACCCCGCCGACTGAGGTCGTTGGAGTCATCAGCGCGCAGGTCATCGAGGGCGCCATGCAGTGCAGCCCACGCGCCAGCGGAATCAAGGACATAGCGGTATGCACCCGCAGTGATAGCGAAGCCGTTCGGGACCTTTACGCCCGCCGACGAGAGCGAGCGATACATCTCACCGAGAGACGCGTTTTTTCCACCAACTTCGGGGACATCGTCGATGCCGAGAGCGTCAAATGGGCGAACGAAACTGTGCAGTACGGGCATGGCGGAAGTACTCCTGAGTCGTTGAGCGGCCGGTGTGTTCAGCGTGCTCTCCTGTTGCCAATCCCACTAGGGCCGAAAGGCGACAGAATTGCGCCAGTCATTGCGCCCTCTTGCGTCGAGATGCAGGACGTTGTTCCCTGGTTTCGACACGAATAGGTCGTCAGCGTGGGTCCATGACCACCGCTGCGGCCGAGTTCGCCATCGAAACCGAGCAACTCCGCAAACAATTCGGGTCCATCGTGGCAGTCAACAATTTGGATCTGCACGTGGCGAACGGATCGGTAATCGGCCTTCTCGGTCCGAACGGTTGCGGAAAGACCACGGTGATTCGCATGTTGGCGACGCTGTTGCGTCCGACGGCCGGCTGGGCCCGCGTGGCGGGGCACGACACTCGCCGGGACCCGCACTTGATTCGCCGCTCGATTGGGCTGACCGGACAGTACGCCGCCGTTGATGATTTCCTCACGGGGCGCGAAAACCTCCGGCTCATCGGCCGCCTCCTTGGACTCAGTGCCCCGTCAGCGCGCGCCCGCGCCGTTCAACTCCTCACCGAGTTTGATCTTCTCGATGCTGCGGACCGTCAATTGCGGACGTACTCCGGCGGAATGCGCCGGCGCCTCGACCTCGCAGTGAGCCTGGTCGGTCGACCCGTGGTGGTTTTCCTCGATGAACCAACCACGGGACTCGACCCCAGAAGTCGCCAATCACTGTGGCAGGTCATCGAAAGTCTGCGGACCGGGGGTACGACGGTATTGCTGTCCTCGCAATACCTTGAAGAGGTTGATCGACTCGCCGATCGAGTGGTCATTCTCGACGTCGGCTCGATAGTCGCCGAGGGAACTCCCGACGAACTTCGATCGCGAGTAGGTGGCGCGTGCATCAACGTGACGCTGTCCGATTTATCGACGGCTCCGGCCGCGGCCAGGGTGCTTGAACAACTCGCCACCGGTACCGTTGGACTTGACGAAATGAGTCGGCAGCTCCGCGTCCCGGTGGATAAAAAACACGGGGTGGCCGACGTGGTTCGGCTTCTCGACGCATCGTCCATTGCATTCAGTCATCTCGATGCACACGAGCCCAGCCTCGACGACGTATTCCTGGCCGTGACCGGGCGGGCGGCAACAGACCCAATGCGCAACGACGAAGACCGATTGCCGCACGTGCGTGAACATCCGGCCCCGACGAACGCAAGACCCGAACGAAAGGCGTCATAGTGACGATCACCGCAAGTTCCGTGGCCAACTACAGGTCCTCTGCTCAGGAGCCAGCACTGCCAGACCAAAACGTATTCGTCGAAGTGCTTCAGCTCGTTTGGCGCAACGTCTTCAAGTTTGTCCGACAACCCACCCTCATTGTCGTCTCCCTCGTCATGCCCGTCGTCATGCTCGGACTTTTCGGCCAGGTGTTTCGCTCCATTGCGATGACCCCGAACTTCCCCAGGGGCGTCAGCTACATCGACTACCTCCTACCCGCCGTTCTGTGCACAACGTTGACCCAGAGCGCAACAAGTTCAAGCACGGCAATCGCCACCGATCTCAGCAGCGGAGTGATGGACAGGTTTCGTTCGCTGCCCATCCGCGCATGGACAGTCTTGATGGCGCGCAACATTGCGGACCTGGTTCGGGGGGTCGGTCAGGCACTCGTGATGCTTGGCCTAGGTCTCGTCGTCTTCGGTTTTCGCTTCCGGGGTTCTTTCCTTGAATCCATGGCGGCGTTTCTTGTTGCCGTTCCCATGGCGTTCGCCTTCAACTGGCTCTTCATCTGGATCGGCGTGGTGGTGAAGAATCCCGAGGTCACCCAGGTAACCGGCCTGTTATTCACCATGCCGCTGATGTTTGCGTCGAGCGCATACGTACCGGTCCAATCGCTCCCCGGATGGTTGCAACTCGTCGCCAAACTGAATCCGCTGTCCTTCACTATCGATGCCGCTCGGGCATTCGCACTCGGGAAATCACCGGGCTCAGCCGCATGGCAGGCAATTGGTGTTGCGGTTGGACTCGCCGTTGTCTGCATCGTTGGCGCCTCATGGTCGTTCCGTCGCATCGACGGGTAGTGGTCACGAGTGAGTCTTTGGACGGCGGTGCTGGTCCAACCAGTACGTACGCAGATGATGAGCGAGGGTCGCCTGCACATCCTGATCTTCTTCGGGAACAAACGTACGAATGACGCTGATCACTCCCGGCACAATGATGTGGGCCTTTTCCAACGAGGTGCCGCCTCGCAACGCCGCCGCCACCTCAAGCTGTACCGAAGTCCGGGCGTCAAATCGCGGCTTCCCACCACGACGGGCCGTCACGAGCTTCTTCACATCAGCCGGGAAGTGGGCGACCACCTGGGTTCGTTCGCTGCTCGGGATCATCTCAAGGACACTGAGAAGTGCGCCGGTGATCGCTACCCGCGCTGGTGTGGCTCGTAAGTGTGCTTTCTTTGCTACCCGGAGAAGGGCGGCGTACATCTCAGAGTCATCGGCATAAGCACCGGACGGTCGAGTGTCTCCGGGAATCAGCCCAACATGAAGGTGTGATTCGATCTCGCCTACATCGGCAACGCCCGAGAGCGCCGCTTCGATCCGCTCAGCGTCGTCCTCGGTCGCAACGTCTCCGTGGAGCAGGATCCGATCGCCTTCGGCCATCACGTGAATACGCGGAAGATCAAGCGCCTTCACCATCGGTCCGAGTGCACTCCGGACACGATCAGCAAGGTCGAGACCTTCGACATGGCGAGGCGCCACGATGCGAATCTCGGTGATCGTCACCGTGGAAAAGGTCGTTTGCACAACGGTGTGATCGTCCAGTTGATCGACGACTTCACCGCCGGTAGATGGTCTCGACTTCGACATGGGTGGAACTCGATTCGTGGGTGAGAGAACGCTCTTTTGCTCTAATTGAAGCGTGACGGGTGCCGGCTGGGGTTGCTACGGGCGAAGGGCGAAGGGACCAGGGACCTAGGTCCCTTGTTTCTGGCCAATAGAGCCTGATTCACTGAATGGCGTGAATGAAACCGATCAGGCTGACCCGACGGAGCCGATACGCGTGTTTCTTCTGGACGATCATGAAGTTGTGCGCGAAGGTGTCCGTCATCTTCTTGAGGCGTCCGGCCGCATCAAGGTCGTGGGCGAGGCGGGGACGTGCGCTGAAGCCATCACCCGGATACCGGCGACGATGCCCCAGGTGGCGATCCTCGACGTACAACTACCCGACGGGACCGGCGTTGAGGTGTGCCGCGATGTGCGGAGCGAACACCCGGAGATCGCCTGCGTGATGCTCACTTCCTTCTCCAATGACGACGCCCTGTTTCAAGCAGTGCTCGCCGGAGCCGCGGGGTTCGTCCTCAAACAGATTCGAGGGAACGATCTCATCGAAACCGTGATTCGTGTGGCCAACGGAGAATCGTTGATCGATCCGGCCATGACCGGTCAGCTCCTTGATCGATTGCGAAATCCTCAAGGCCACGCCGATCCGAAGTTGGCGTCCCTCACCAAGCTGGAGAGGAGCATTCTCGATCTCGTTGCCGAAGGCATGACCAACCGCCAGATTGCGACCCAACTGTTCCTGGCCGAGAAGACCGTGAAGAACTACATGTCATCGATTCTGCTCAAGCTGGGGTTTTCCCGCCGCACTGAAGCTGCGGTCTTCGCCATTCGGTCCCGCGAGGAGCAGCCCTTTTCGCCGTGAGGGCCCGGGGGTCGGGCGTTCGGCTGAAATGGCCGGTCGGGAGGACGTCTACAGTAACTTTCGGAACCCACAGTGAAAGAGGGGTACATGGACCGAACGGCATCGATTCAATCGGCCCCGAACAGCGCCACCGCTGCCGATCTCGACATTCCGGCATTTGTCTCGATCGTTGAAGCCCTTCCCGATGGGCTTGTCATCGTCGACGCCGCCGGTCGAATGAGATTCGTGAACCAACAAGTCGAGGCACTGTTTGGATACGAACGAGCGGCATTGCTTAACGAGACAATCGAGATGTTGCTGCCAGCATCATTGCGCGAACTGCACGAGACGTACCGATCGCAGTACGTTTGCGCTCCAACGGCACGTTCGATGGGTTCGGGTTTGGAACTCGTTGCTCGCCACCGAGATGGACACGCGATTCCGGTCGAGATCTCACTCAGTCCCATCCACACGTCTGACGGATCGCTACGCATCCTCGCTGCGGTTCGGGACGTCACTGATCAAGCCCACGCCCGACGCGATCGGGAACGCCAAACCCAGCTCTGGGAAACCATGGCGGCCTTCACCACCGAGCTTCTCGCCGCCACGGCCAACAATCCTCTCGACATCGTGGCCAAACACGCACAAGCACTGCTGATAGGAGACGCCGCTTCGGTGTTTACGCTCGATGGCGATGCCGGTCTTCGGACGGAAGGCCGTTCCGGAGTTCCTCTGAACACCAAGAACACCCCGCATTCGGTCCTCGATCCGCTTCTCCGCAACGTGATCATCGAGAAAACTGCGGTAGTCCTCGATCTCCGGGACTTTGGTACCGAAAATGGAGCTGAACCTGACGCCTCCCGCGCCCTGTTTGGCTCAATAGTATGTGCACGAATTACATCGAACGATACGGACAAGGCCATCACCGTTGCGCGCCGCCGCGAAGCAGTCGCCTTCAACGACGATGATCGTGAAGACCTCAATCGATTCGCTTCTCAGGTGAACCTGGCCCTCGAATTGGCGAAACGGCGCGCCAACGAGCGGCGTATCGCCGTCGTGGAAGATCGGGAACGTATCGCCCGTGATCTCCACGATCGGGTAATCGGACGGCTGTTCGCCACCGGGCTCGGTCTCCACACCATTGCTTCGAGCAGCACCGATCAGGCAATGGTCAGCCGGGCCGAGCAGGCGATCGAGGACATCGACAGATCGATAGCAGACCTTCGCCA
>JAYVSS010000203.1:0-13125 GCA_043775075.1 Acidimicrobiia bacterium | reverse complement strand
GGGAAGAACACCCATCGACGTCGGGGCCCGGGCGCTCCGACCACCACGATGGATGCCTGTCGAACCCACCCAGCAGTGCCGATTGCCCGGAAGCCCTGGCCCAGGATCGTTTCGGCGTAGCTTCCGGTCGGCCGCTGCCATCCCCGTCGAGCGAGGACGATACGAAGACTGCCGGGCAACCGACGGCTGGCGGACGCCGTGTGCAATTCCTGCAGAAGCGACTCATTCCAAACGTCGGGACGACGACGATCATCACCTCGCAGTGCGTGTTCGACCGCCAGCTCCAGGGCGTTGGCGTCGACGAAGCGTCCGACGTCGAGCAGGGTGCGCAGGACGGTCGTCACCCGCAGGCCGTCGTTGTGGTGGACAACTTCGTCGGCGCTCAGGGTGGCTGAGCGAATCGCCGGTGTCGTCTTCCACCCGCACCGCATGGGCACGATGAGGTCCTCCGCTCGATCGGGGAACCCCTCCAAAGCATGCACTCGCGCCGCCGCCCGGTGACTGATCGCGCTTGTCGGTCCGCCTCGCTCAATGTGGGCAAAGAGACGGTTTCGCCAGATAACGTCGGCCGCCGTTTCCTTTGGCGATGTGATCCGCGACGACGGTGCGAGTCCATTCGCCGGGATGGTTGTTCCTGACGGCCCGACATAGAAGCCGCGATGGATCCGTTCGAGTTGTCCGGACGCCGCGCGTCGTTGCAACACGCGATCGGAAATTCCGTGAACGAGTTCGCCGCGAGTGCGTAGTACCGAGGTCATCGGCCCATCGTCGCCCCGCCACTGACCGTCGCGTTGACGACGTCGCGCCAATCCGCCGCCGCCGGCGATCACTGGCGAACATCGCCCGCACGAGCTTCCCGGGAGCTGTCCGGATGCCCGGGTGGCAGCCCTTCGAAAGCTCAGTGACCAATCGACGACTCGGTGACCAATCGACGACGTCGCTGTTCGGTCAGCTTGTCGTCGATCGGTCAGCGAAGTCTGGTGAGCCTGCTCCAGATCGCCTTGCGTCAGCTCAGGGTGAGGGTTTCGGGAGCAATGCCGTTGGCTGAAGGCGGGGCGTCGACGTGGACAGTGGCGCCCTCGGCGAACTGGCCGGCGAGCAGCGCCTTGGCCAGCGGATCGGCGATGGCACGCTGGATCAGCCGCTTCAGCGGCCGGGCGCCGTAGGCCGGGTCGTAGCCGTGCTCGGCCAACCAGGCCTCGGCCGCGGGCGTGACGTCCAGGCCCAGCCGCCGCGCCGCCAGACGATCGCGCAACGACCGGAGTTGCACGGTCACAATACGAGCCAGGTCTTCGCGGCCCAGGGAACGGAACCGGATGATCTCGTCGATGCGGTTGACGAACTCAGGCCGGAAGAAGTCCTCGGGTGAGCCGGGAATGTTCGACGTCATGATTAGGACGACGTTGGTGAAATCTACCGTTCGGCCCTGACCGTCTGTCAGGCGCCCATCGTCGAGCAACTGGAGCAGCACGCCGAAGACATCAGGGTGGGCCTTCTCTACCTCATCGAGAAGCACCACGGCATACGGACGCCGCCGCACTGCTTCGGTAAGTTGACCACCCTCGTCGTAACCGACGTATCCCGGAGGGGCACCAATGAGTCGCGATACAGAATGTTTTTCCATGTATTCGCTCATATCAATACGAACCATGGCTCGTTCATCATCGAAAAGAAACTGAGCGAGGGTGCGAGCTAACTCGGTCTTGCCCACGCCCGTGGGGCCGAGGAACAGGAAAGATCCGATGGGACGGTTCTCGTCCGACAGACCTGCGCGCGAGCGGCGGATCGCGTTGGCGACGGCGGTCACCGCCTCGTCCTGGCCGATCACGCGATCGTGGAGCTCGTCTTCCATCCGCAGAAGTTTGGACATTTCACCTTCGAGGAGACGAGACACTGGGATGCCTGTGGACTTACCAACGACCTCGGCGATGTCTTCGGCGTCGACCTCTTCCTTTAGCATGCGCTTGGTCTTCTGGAGCTCGTCGAGCGACGCCGTGGCGAGAGCGATGGCCTGCTCGATTGCCGGCATTTGGCCGTACCGCATCTCCGATGCCTTCTCCAGGTCGGACTCTCGCTCCAGCGCCGAGCCGGTCTGCTCCAACTGCTCTTTGAGCCCACGAATCCGGGCGATCGCCGCCTTTTCCTGGTCCCAGTGGGCGAGCATACCGTCTCGCTCCTCCCGCAAGTCAGCAAGCTCGCGATCGAGGGCGGCAAGACGCTCGGCCGATGCCGAGTCAGTCTCCTTCGCCAGCGCCAGCTTCTCCATATCGAGCTGACGAACGCGCCGCTCGACCACGTCGATCTCTGTCGGCAGTGAGTCGATCTCTATACGCAAACGTGACGCGGCTTCGTCGATCAGGTCGATAGCCTTGTCCGGAAGGAAGCGGGAGGTGATGTATCGGTTCGATAACACCGCTGCAGCAATAAGCGCGCTGTCTTGTATGCGCACTCCGTGGTGTACCTCGTATCGCTCCTTCAAACCACGCAAGATCGCGATCGTGGACTCCACCGACGGCTCCCCGACGAATACCTGTTGAAACCGACGCTCAAGGGCCGGATCTTTCTCAATGTATTTACGGTATTCATCAAGGGTGGTGGCGCCAATCATGCGCAATTCACCGCGAGCAAGCATCGGCTTGAGCATGTTGGAGGCATCCATTGAACCCTCGGCCGCCCCAGCGCCGACAACGGTGTGCATCTCGTCGATGAAGGTGATGACCTCGCCCTCGGCGTCCGTGATTTCCTTTAGTACGGCCTTGAGCCGCTCTTCGAACTCGCCGCGGAACTTGGCCCCGGCCACCATCGCCGCCAGGTCAAGCGCGATAACGCGACGGTTCTTGAGGCTCTCGGGCACGTCACCGTCCACGATGCGTCGGGCCAAGCCCTCAACGATCGCCGTCTTGCCCACGCCCGGCTCGCCGATCAAGACGGGGTTGTTCTTGGTGCGCCGGGCCAGCACCTGAATGGTGCGCCGAATCTCCTCGTCTCGTCCGATGACGGGATCGAGCTTTCCTCGGCGCGCCGCCTCGGTGAGATCGCGTCCGTACTTCTCCAATGCCTGGAGGGTGTCTTCGGGGTTCTGCGAATCGACCCGTCGAGACCCGCGGATGGCGGCCAGGCCGGTCAGGAGGTCGGCGCGGGTGACCTTGAGCCGATTGGCGGCGACGGCTTTCGCGTCGGCTCCATCGGGCGCCGCCATGGCCAGCAGAAGGTGCTCGACGGAGAGGTATTGATCGCCCATCGCTTTCTGCTCCTCGACGCCCCGATCAAGGGTCTGGCGCATTTCTCGGCCCACGGTGGACTCGCCGCCATAGGACCGGGGGAGCTTGCTCACGGTTTCGGCGGTGGCGTTTTTGAGCGGGGTCGACGCCACTCCGACCTTGGCCAGCAGCGGCAGGGCCATGCCGTCGTCCTGGCCGAGGAGGGCGAGGAGGAGATGATCGGGCGTAACTTCGGGGTTCGACGCGGCTTTCGCCGACGCGATGGCGGCGTTGAACGCCTCCTGCGTCTTCAGGGTCCAGGTATTGGGATCGAGGGCCATCGGTTCTCCTTAGGTGGGTCTTTATGTCTCCAGACCAAACTTGATACTATCTCTATCAACTTTCCTGCGCCGAATATTCCGGCCTGGGAATCCAAGTGTGAAATGTGTGCGTCAATGTGGGACTTCAGCGGCCCTCTGAAGTTTCACAAGTAAGCACACATTTCACACTTGGCTGGTCCACTTGGCTGGTCCGCTTGGCTGGTCCGCTTGGCTGGTCACACTTGGCTGGTCCGCTTGGCTGGTCTGCTTGGGCGGTTGCCGGGGGAGTTGAACCGTCCGGCCCATTAAGGCGACGGCGCTCAGGGTCGAAGAAAAGGGCGATGAACACGGGACCAGCCGCGCCGGAACTCGCCGTGCGCGTCACGGGGCTGCGCAAGACATATGGGTCGCGCATCGCCGTAGACCGCGTCGACCTGGCCGTCCCCCGCGGTTCATTCTTTGGTGTCGTCGGCCCGAATGGTGCTGGCAAAACAACGTCGTTGCGGATGATCACCGGTCTGCTCAAACCCGACGAAGGCACCATCGAGGTCGACGGCATCAACGTCTGGGACAACTTGGTGGCAGCCAAATCCCGAATAGGCGTGTTGCCGGACGACCTACGACTTTTCGAGCGGCTCACCGGCGCTGAGCTGCTCTATTACATCGGTCGCCTTCGCCGTCTCGACGAGGCCACCGCCCGGCGCCGTACGACGGAGGTGCTGCGGGCTATGGGCCTGGAGAACGAGGCCGACCAGTTAGTGACTGACTATTCGCAGGGCACACGTAAGAAGATCGCCCTTGGCGCGGCGATTCTTCATGTGCCGAGGGTGCTCTTCCTTGACGAACCGTTCGAGTCGGTCGACCCCGTCAGTGCCCGGCTGCTCCAAGATGTCCTCCAGCAATACCGTGCCGCCGGAGGAACCGTCGTGTTGTCGAGCCACGTGATGGAAACTGTGGAGCGGCTGTGCGACTACGTGGCCATCGTGCACATCGGGCGGGTGGTGGCATCTGGCCCGATTGACGAAGTTCGCACCGGGCGCACATTGGAGCAGACCTTTCTCGACACCGTCGGCGCCCGCGAGGTTCGTCTCGAACAACTCGACTGGCTGCAAACGCTCGTCGTATAAACGCCGGCCCTCATTTGCTACGCGTGCAGACGGACCACCACGATGATTGACATCTTCGTGGTGTTTGCCCGGTTAAAGGCGCACGTATTATTGAACTCGTTGCGACGAAGCGGCCGAGCGCAGCTCGGTTTGCTCGTATTGGGCGCAGCGCTCGCGGTGGCGATGGGGACGTTCGTTGCGGTTGTACGTGATGCCTCGGATGCCGTGAACGGCGGGGCCCGGATGTCTGCGGCGTTCACCACCCTTTGGTCGGCGTGGGTCGGTCTCCCGTTCTTGCTAGGCGGGATCGACGACGCCATCGATCCGGACCGGCTCGCTGATCTTCCGCTCACGAGGGGCGAGGTCGCTGCCGGCACAGCAATAGCGGCATCGATCGGCGTTCTGCCGTTGGCGACAGCGGCGGGCTTGTTGGGCGCGATCGCCGTGCTTACCGTGAAGGCGCCGCCCATGTTCGTGTTCCTGCTTGTCGTCGGGGTGGGCCAGTTTGTCCTCTGCGTGGTCAGCTCTCGCCTCCTGGCGACGGGGCTGATGCGGGCATCACGCAGCCGTCGAGGGCGTGACGTTGGCGTGATCATTGCTGCGCTGGTGTCGTCTGGACTGTGGATGGCCACACAGGCTTTGAACATCGCTAGCCCTGGCACTCGACGCCTGATCTCGACAATTCTGGAGTGGACTCCGGCCGGTGCGTTCGGCTGGGCGGCGCACGACTTGGTGACGGGGCATCCGGCCCGGGCGGCGCTTCGCCTTGCGTTCGGGGCGGCGACGATCGTACTGATGGCGTGGTGGTGGACGGTGGAGTTGGCGAAGTCCATGGGGTCGCGCCGATCGGGCGCTCTCCGCAATGCTGGGGCGATGAAGGGGAAGCAGTCATATGCGTACAGACCACCTGCAGTAAGCACTTCAGCGGTCCGTCGTCAGGCGCGGGGCCCGATCAATCACCCGGTGTTCGTAATCGTCCGCAAGGAGCTTCGGTATCTTTTGCGGTCGCCGTATCGCCGGGCATCGCTATTGGTGGGTTGCTTCTTCGGGGCCCCCTTTGTGCTCTTGCAAAGTACACGTATCAACCCGGACACGCTTCCGCCGGTGGCGATTGCGCCCATCGCACTGTTGTTTGGAATCGCAATCTCGCACAACCTGCTCGGCCTCGACGCATCGTCGCTGTGGATTGAGCTCGGCACCGGCGTGCGGATGCGGGATCTGCTGTTGGGTCGCGCGCTAGCCGCAGCCCCGACGTTGATCGTGCCGGTGTGGCTTTCGGCCTTGCTCACCGTTGTGGTGACAGGAAACTCCACGGGCGTGACTCCGACGCTGGCGCTTTCCGTCGTGGCGGCTGGCGTGCCGCTTGGTGTTGGTGCGCTGGTCAGTGTGTTGGTTCCGTTCCCGGTGGCCGATGACTCTTCCCCACTCGGAAATCAGTCGGCGATGACGGGACGCGGGTGTTTAGTGGGGATCGTGCATGCGGCAGGGCTGATCGTCTCAGGCGTCCTCCTGTCGCCGGTATTCGCGTTTGGAGTGATGCGCGGAGGCGTTGACGTTGGCACCGTTGTCGCCTGTGCCGGTTGGAGCGTCATCGTGCTCGCTTCGGGCGTCTGGCTGGGCGAACGCTTTTCCGATCGGCGGCCCGGAGCTCTCGCCGAGACCGTGATCGCGGGCCTTCGGTAAAGCTCTGCACCAAGCCCGGAAACAGTGGGGTGGCTAGCGTCGGACGGCGACGATCGTCGTGGTCGCAAAAAGCCGCTCGGCCCAGCGCCGCTTATAGGCAATGTCCATTCCCAGGTCGTAGGTGTGCAGACCTTGGTCGCAGGCACGTTGTACCTCGTGCCACTGCAGAAGGTTTCCGACGCTACGCGCGCGTGCTTCTTCGCTGAACGAAGTCTGGAGACCGCGGTAGGTTGACCCGAGGACACCACCGAGGATAAATCCGATGTCGTTGCCGTCCTGTTGCAGAAAGACGCATCGCAGGGCTTTACGGTGCGAGAGGTCGTGGACCAGCGTTCGGTACAGCCGGGCCATGTCCGGACTCTCGATCCCTGAACCGTCACGACCCTTCCAGCTCTGCGCCTCAACGGCGTGCAGGCGCTTCACGATCGCGAGCGGTTGGTCGTGATCGGCGACGGCGTACCTCAGCCCAGCCGCCTGGCGTTCAGCTTGGCGGATGTTGCGTCGATGTTCTCGACTCCGACGGCTGAGATAGCCATCCACGCCACCGTCCAAACTCGCTTGGCATCGAGTCCGGGATTCCCCGGCATAGAGCGGAAGGTGCCGTCCGAAGCTGTTCACCAGGCTGTTGTAAAGCGCGCCTTCAAGTTCTGCACCCGTAAGCACACATATCTTCCATGTCGGGTCAGCGATAAGCGTCGCTGCGAGGTCTTCACAGACATCGGCCTCGGCTCCGAAGTCACAGACCACCGGTGAGCCGAACCCCCACACTCGGTCAAGCGGCACGAGGGCGCTAGCGCGCTCCGCGGTATACAAGCGGCCGAACGCGGCGACTCCACCGGCATGCTCAAGACCGAAGGCCGGACCGGGGTCGGTCTGTGGATCTTCGAATCCGCCATGGACGGCGAGCGACCACGAAGACTGCGAACACCAGGAATCGATTCCTAGGGACGCGCCGCGTTCGGCTAGTGAATCCCACCTGGCCCTTCCCTTTGCTTCGGTGAGATCAAACGGCTCCATGTCCCCTTCATTCTTCCGCGCCGACAGAGTGTGAACTGCATCGAAGGGGAAGGCTGGACACCCGCCGTTTGATCGACGGGAACTGGTCACTGTTTGGTCGTCGTCTCAGTTGCAACGACGCACTGGAAACACCAGCTGCGAAAGGAGCACAATGCCTGCAAGAAGTTCTGACCGACTAAGCCCGCTTCCAACGTTGGGTCGACGCGCCGCGGCGTCTGTTGCTGCGATGGCCTTGATGGTGCTCGCCGTGGCATCGTGCAGCGCCGAGAAATCGTCGACTGCGGTCACCGCTTCCAGAGGTCAACTCGACGAGAGTCCTGCCGCTGCGCCCGTGGACGGCGAGGCGGGCGTGGCCCAGGTGAAGAAGGTTGCCCTGCACGCGTTACAGGTGACCGCCGATGGTCGGTCGTCCGGTGGAGCGGCGAGTGGCGTGAATGGTGCGGCCGCCGATGCGGTCACGGCTGGCCTTGGACCCGTACCTTCGGGCCGAAAAATCATCGCCACCGCGGAGCTGGCGATCCGAGCCAAGGACGTGGTTGCGGCAGCGGCTCGGATTCGTTCGTTTGTCCTCGGGGCCCAGGGGTATGTGGAGAACGAACAGTCCACGGCGACTCCCAGCTTCGACGATAAGGGTCGGCCCATTTCGATCCAGTCCAACGTGACCCTGCGGTTGCGCGTTCCGACGGCATCGTTCGACACTGCGCTGAAGAACCTGGGTTCGGTCGGGGTGGTGGTATCTCGAGCTCTCGGTGCTCAGGACGTGACGTCGGAAGTCGTCGACGTGGACAGCCGCGCCATCAGCGCCAAAGCGAGCATCGCTCGCATGCAGGTGCTGTTCGAAAAGGCCCAGTCGATCGCCGACATCGCATCAATCGAAGGCGAGCTCTCCCGCCGCCAGGCCGACCTTGAATCGTTGCTTGCCCGCCAGAAGGAACTGGCTAATCTCACGAGCCTTGCAACCATAAGCGTCACTATCTTTTCGGGCGACGCCCCGGTCGCAATCACCGGAAAATCGCCAGTGCGCGTAGCGTTCGACGACGCCCTTGACGCGCTCGGCAATGGAGCGAGAGCGATACTCGTGGCTGGCGCCGCCATCCTCCCGTTCGCCCTTCTCGCTCTGGTCCTCCGGCTCCTGCTCCGAGCGTTGGCCCGGACCCGTCGCCGCAATCGCCAGGCGACCTCACCCGTAACGTCACCGATGGCTTCCTCCGGGCCGGGTGATCCCGCGGCATAGGACGGTTGGCCGACAGATGAGATGATGCGGACCGGTGTGAACGGGCCGGGCATGCGCCCGAACCGTTGCTGCGCGGGTCAGCCCTTAACGCCGAGGAGGTCGACGACGAAGACCAACGTTTCGCCTGGCTTGATTACGGAACCGGCGCCGCGATCGCCGTAGCCCAGCGCCGGTGGAATGGTCAGGCGGCGCTGCCCACCGACTTTCATGCCCTGCACGCCCCGATCCCATCCGGCGATCACGTGACCGGCGCCGAGGGGAAATCGGAACGGCTCGTTGCGGTCCCAGGAAGCGTCGAACTTGGCGCCGGTGGACCAGGAAACGCCGATGTAATGCACGTCAACGAACGAACCGGCTGTGGCTTCGTCGCCGTCGCCCACCGTGATGTCCTCGATGAGGAGTTCGGTAGGGGCAGGAGTGTCGGGAATCGAAACCACAGGCATGCTCATGGCCTTCGACTGTAAACGGCGCTTGAGCTGTCGGTTGTACGCGCGGTCTTTGAACCACCAATCGAAATACACCGTGCCAGTGTGCCGCCTGCGCCTGCGCCTGCACCTGCACCTGCACCTGCGCACCCAATGACGCCGTCTCCCCGACTCGACCTACAGTTCCTGATGCTGCGTTGGTGTGAGGCTGCCGTCGAAGTTCGCTCTTCACGTCAGCGGTGGCAGGGCTCCTTTGGATCGTCGCCGCCACCAATTCCGCTCTTCACGTCAGCGGTGGCAGGGCTCCTTTGAATCGTCGCCGCCACCAATTCCGCTCTTCACGTCAGCGGTGGCAGGGCCTGATACCGGTCCAGCATCGACGCAATCCCCGCCCGCATGGCCACCGCCGCCTCCTCGCGAGATGTAACGGCGCCGGCGTACACGGCACTTGAACGCGGAACTTCGTCTTTGTGTTCGATGGCGTAGGCGACGGCGTCGGCCAGGTCCGTGGCAAAGAGTTCCGCCACACCATCTTGCGTTTGCGGACCGGTTACCGCGAGGTGAAGCGAGTTCGGGTTTTGCTGCCCGTTGAGCCGCCACGAGCGCGTCCTCATGAAGTCATTCACGTGATAGACGTCGTACTCGTCTGATGTGAATGAAAAACAGTACGTTGGCTTACCATTCATCCGCAACGAAGAGTGAGAACGAACTGCCTCTTGCATGGCGAAGGCTGTCTCGAAAATCTTCTTTGCTTTCGCCAGGTATCCCTCCCGGCCGTTGGCGACCATCGATGCCCAGGTGGCCGCCAGGAGTCCACTTGAACGAGAGCCGTCCATGCCGGGGGAGGCATAGCGCCCTCCCGACCAATCGGTCATCGTGAAGTACTGCCCGTTTCGCAACGCCCGGTCCCGAAACATCAGGATCGATGATCCCTTCAGTCCATAACCGTACTTATGAGTGTCAGCAGAAATAGTGGTCACGCCCGCATGACGAAAGTCGAACGGGGGAATGTCGTATCCGAGCATTTCGCCGAACGGCAAAATGAACCCGCCGAGACAACCGTCCACATGCAGTCCGATGCCTCGGGCGATAGCTAGCTCCGAAAGCTCATCGATGGGATCGATCGTTCCGTACCCATAGTTTGACGCTGATCCAATCAAAGCCACCGTGTGTTCGTCGATCAACGCCGACATTGCCGCCACATCGACCTGGGTCGTGATTGGGTCGATTGGTGCATGGCGCATTTCGATGCCGAACAGATGGCAGGCCTTGTCGAACGCCGGGTGCCCGGTTTCGGGCTTCACCACGTTGGGCTGTCGGTTGCCCTTGCTGTACGCCTCCTCACGATAGGCCAGCATGGCGTGAGCGATGCTGCTCGTGCCCCCGCTGGTTATCATCCCCACAGGATCATGACCGTGTTCCTGAGCGCTCGATGCATGCATGAGGTCAAGCCCCATGGCGATGATCTCGCCTTCGAAGCGGGTAGCACTCGGAGCGATATCGCGTTGCAGAGCGTTCACGTGGCCATACATGCTGAACGCTTGGCCCATGAAGGCATAGTGGTCCTTGTCGCCACAGTAGAAGGAGCCCGATGCCTTGCCCGGCTCCCAGGCGCGGTCCTCTTCGGTGGCCATCTCGCGCAATTCAGACAGGATGGCGTTGTGATCCCGGCCCTCTGAGGGCAGACCCCGGAGCACGGTATAACGATCGGCGTATGGATAGGTCGAATTCTTGGCCATGGTGTTCTCCATTCAGGAAATAACTATGTGTACGTGTTTTATGAACGACTGAGTTTGGCGAACGTCGGGCCGAGTTGAGCATGCAGATCGCGATAGATCTGAACTCGGTCGTCGAACAGTGCAGCATGCGTGCCTACGGGTTCGTATCGACGGCGAATCGGAACGATCGACGCGAGGTCATCGACGCCGATGAGGCCGAGCGACAGGAATCCCAGGAGGCCAGCACCGCGTGCGTTTGCGTGCCGGGGTTCGCTGAGTTGTTCGACGGTGCGGCCCAGCACATCGGCGATGGTCTGGGCCCAGACGTCTGATTGCGCTCCACCGCCAGCGAAGCGAACCATCGGCACGGTGGTCCCGAGCGTTGTTTCCACCTCGTCGGTGAGCCACCGCATCTGCATGGCGATCCCTTCGAGAACGGCGCGCAGCATGTGGGCGCGAGTGGTGTGCAACGACAGTCCGAGAAAGGCACCCCGCTGACGTCCGTCCACACGTGGTGCAGCCGACCCGAGAAGCCACGGTAGAAACATCAAACCGTCGGAACCGGCCGGCACAGGGGCCACCGCCGCCGAGACCCGATCGAACACGTGGTCGGGATTCGGTCCGCTTGTCAAACCGTCGGTGCCCTGCAGCATCTCGTGGAGAAAGACCTCGAGTACCTTGCCTCCCAAACCCGCCTCGGCCATGACGTAGTAGCGATCACTAAGCGCGCTTGGCATTGTGACGATGAATTTCGACGCGTCAACCACACGGCTCGGGTGATGAGCGGTGAGTACACCGGTGGTTCCCATCACGACGGTGGCCTGGCCGGGGCGCAGCGCTGCGGTACCAAGCGCCGCTGCCACGCTGTCGTTGGCGCCCGCCACCACGACGGCATCCTTGGGCACGCCAAGCTCTCTCGCCACGACCGACAGAAGCGGGCCGAGCACGGAGAGCGACGGGACGATTTCCGGGAGCTTCGAAGCGTCGATCCCCGAGCGGGTGATCAGGTCGGCCGACCAACGGATGTCACTGAGCGTGCGGTTGTCAGTGAGCGCCATCGGCATCGCCGTGCATCCCGTTGCCGCGAGATGCCCGCACAAACGCCCGTTGAGGTAGTCCATCGGCTCGAGGTACGCAGCCACCCCGTGGTGGAGTTCCGGCTGCTCGTGCTGCACGAAGAGCATATGTCCGAGCGACGTACTCGGGTGCAGACCATGTACCTCCGCCCAGTGCTCGCGCACGGCGTGTGCTTCGACTTCGGTCCCCGCCGTGCCTGTTGTCAGCGCCTTCACGTACCGCCCGCCACGATGGTCCATCCAGGTCATCATCGGTCCGACCGGCTGCCCGTCGGCGTTCACCGGAACGATCGACGACCACTGACTGGTGGCACACACCACCCCGACCTGGGCCGCCGAGATCGGCCCGGCCTCGTGGATTGCCTGACGCGCAGCATTCAGCACGGCCTGCCACACCGCTTCCGGGTCCTGTTCGGCCTGGCCACCCGGCGCAAAGACGGTAGTGACGCCAGCGATACCTGAACCAAGGATGGCGCCGGTCTCGCTGATCACGGACACCTTGGCCGCCGTCGTTCCGAGATCGATAGCGAGGGCATTCACGACGTGGACCGTGAACGGGCGGACGGGCCTCTCGCTGGAACCGCATAACGATTCAGGTACGCGCAGATCGCCGTCTTTGTTTCCTCGACGATCGCCGGGTGGCCGGCCGCGTCGAGCCGGAACGCCATATCGAGCCCCTTGTCAATCATGCCGATGGTGAGATGCATGGCGACCTCCGGGTCAACGCCACGAAGGCGGAGACCATTCTTTTCGAGCCGAGCGATGGCCAACCGAGCGTCGTCGATGTCGTGGCGCACGTTTGCTGCGACCATCTGCGCGCTTTGGAATCGGGAGAACCAGAGAACGCGGAATCCGGGATCGGATCGGTAGAAGGCAAAGAGCGCATCGATCACCGCACACAAGACCTCGTCCCATTGCCGTCCGGCCATTTCGGCATGTACGCGCTCGACGATGGGCGTGACACATTCGATCGACCGAGCCATGACCGCATCGAATACGGCTTCGCGATTCGGAAAGAAGTCGTACAGCCAACCGATCGACACATCAGCGCGCTCGGCAATCAGTGCCGTGGTGACGGCGTCCGGTCCAAATTCATCGAGCAGCTCGGCGGTGGCGTCGAGCACGATCACCACGCGCGCTCGGCTGCGTTCCTGCATCGGCTGGCGTCGGGCGGTGGCCCCGCCGTCCGATCTGGCGACAACGGAACTGGTGGCGAACACGGAACCAAACCGCGGTGTTGCTGTTGCTGCGAGGGTTATCTCGAGGGGTATCGAGGTTGTTTTCGAGAGTGAAGCACGGGGCGCCACGGGAACCTCTTCGGAGGCGGAGCGAGAGGGAAAATCGGT